>CAYYUZ010000262.1:0-1034 GCA_964475005.1 uncultured Spirochaetales bacterium | reverse complement strand
CTCAGATTGTCTTAGTAAGTGCGAATACTTGACTCGGAAAAGGGAGAGCCGCGAGACTGTAAGTGATCATTCTCCGCCAAGAAAAGGATCACAACCATGAAGTCGTACTCGCAACTCTCCCTCGATGAACGATACATCCTGGCCGCCCTAAAGGCTAGACGTATTCCCATCCTCCAGATCGCCAAGCTCATGGGCAGACACCCAAGCACCATCTATCGAGAAGTTTCCCGCAATCTTCGCCCTTCGGGATTCTATGCGGCCTCGGTGGCCGACAGCTACGCCAAGGCTAGGTGCCACAGCTCTCGACGAGGCTCGCACTACACTGACCGGCAGTGGGCCCTGGTTGTAAAGCTGCTGCACCAGCAATGGAGCCCCGAGCAGATCTCCGGAACGCTGAGGGTCCTGGGTGTCGTTTCCATCAGTGCCAAGACAATCTACCGAATGATTCGCAAACGTAGGGAGAAGGGAGACCTACTCTACCGGCAACTCAGAATCTGTTCAAAACTTCGGAAAAAGTCTTACAGGAGCGAGGATTACCGCGGACGTCTCAAGGGAAAGCGTCCCATTTCCGAGAGGTCGCAGGCCGCCAACGAACGCACTGAGATCGGTCATTGGGAGGCCGACACTGTCATGGGCGCCAACCAACGCGAGTGCATACTCACTGTTGTCGAACGAAAAACCGGCTTTGCTCAGATGGCGAAAATTCGCCGCCGAAGTGCCCGAGAAGTCAACGCAGCTCTGGCAAGGATCATCGCAGCCAATCGGTCTCTCTTCCGGACCATCACGTTCGACAATGGCACGGAGTTCCATTCCTACAAAAACTTGGAAAAACGATTCGGAGTGACCTGCTACTTCGCTACCCCCCACAGCCCATGGGAACGGGGAAGCAATGAGAACTTCAATGGTCTTGTCCGCCAATACTTCCCCAAGCGCTCAACACTCGCGGACGTCGGTGACGCAAAACTCGCCTTCTTTTCTCATCTACTCAACACAAGACCAAGGAAGCGGCATGGCTTCAAATCACCACAGGAGGT
>CAYYUZ010000261.1:0-1563 GCA_964475005.1 uncultured Spirochaetales bacterium | reverse complement strand
CGGTATGTGCCAGGGGACAGTGAGACACTCGGTACTCTAGAATTAGAGTACACAGGAGCTGTCCATGTCCAGAAGTTCAACGCCCGACGAGAAGGTTTCCGATCAGCCGGTCAGGCGTCAGTTCACCCCCGAGTACAAGCTGCGAATCCTTCAAGAGATCGACCAGCGTCGTGGCGAAGGTCGTGGCATTGTCGGCGAGGTCCTTCGCCGGGAGGGTCTCTACGCCAGTCAGATTGCTTGGTGGCGGTCCAGTCTTGAGGAAGTGATCGCCAACGGTTTGCCTGAACGTAAGCGTGGTCGCAAGGTCGATCCTGCCCTGTCGTACAAGAAGCAAGCCGAGAAGTTGCAACGCCAGCTAGACCGGACGAAGGAGGACCTTCGCCAAGCCCGGTTGATTATTGATGCTCAAAAAAAATTTCACAGATGTACAACCCGGCTCCGGATGTGGACGAGCAGGACGACTGACAATGATCCCTCGCCTGATTTCACAAGGTTGCAGAACAAGTGGTGTGTGCCTGTCACTGTCGATTCCGCGCTCAACGTACTACCGGCATTTGTTGCCAAAGCCCGAGCGTGAGCCACGGGTTCGGCGCCGACCAGTGAACGCGCTGTTTCACGAAGAGGTCGAGGCCATCAAGGCTGTTCTCCATGAGGATCGCTTCGCCGACCTTCCGCCGCGGGAGATTGTGCCAACGCTTGCCGACGAAGGGCGCTACCTGGCCAGCATTCGAACCTTCTACAGGATCCTGAACAATCTCGAAGAATCGGGTGATCGACGGCTGCAAGCACGCCATCCCAAGCGTTCAGCGCCGGTTTTGGAGGCTACAGGGCCCAATCAGGTGTGGACTTGGGACATCACTCGGCTCAAGGGACCGTGGCGGGGCAAGTTCTTCTTTCTGTACGTCATGATCGACATCTTCACGCGCTACGTCGTGGGCTGGATGGTATCGGAGCGGGAGAACGCCCGGCGTGCCCAAGGATTCATCCGCACGACCGTTCGACGACACTTGGTTCCAGGTCACAAGCTGACGATCCACAATGACCGAGGTAGCCCGATGAAGGCCGGTGGCACGATGGATCTGATCAAACTCCTGGGACTGGAACACAGCTTCTCACGGCCAAGGACTTCGGACGACAATCCCTACTCGGAAGCCCAGTTCAGGACGCTCAAGTACCACCACCGGTTCCCAAGCTTCTTCGATTCGCTCGAACAAACCGAAGAGTTCTTGACCGACTGGTTCAAGTGGTACAACTTCGACCATCGGCACACAGGACTGAACCTGCATACGCCCGCTAGCGTTCAGTTTGGCGATATCGGGGATGTTGTCGCTCACCGTCAAAGCGTCATGGACCAAGCCTTCGCAACCAACCCCGCGAGATTCTCAAAGGGGCGCCCAATGGTTCTGGCCAACCCGGAAGTTGTTGGAATCAATCTGATGTATAAGAATGAACCCATCCTCGTTGAGGATGCCGTGCAAGAAACCGTCGCTGTTGCAGAAACGAAGAGCGGAATCTACACTAAATGAAAATCACTGGTGTCCCAATGACCCTGGCACATACCGC
>CAYYUZ010000260.1:0-1609 GCA_964475005.1 uncultured Spirochaetales bacterium | reverse complement strand
TGGGGCTGGCGACGCAGGTGGGGGCGGCCTTCGCCTTCCTCACGCCCGAAATCCAAGCCATCGACGACAAGGTCTGGGACGAGTGGATTGCCGACCCTCTTTTCGAAAACGACAAGATCGCTTTAGGCAAAGTTCGGCGGTTCAAGCCTCACGTTCTGGGTGTGGAAGCCGAGCGCGTTTTGGCGCTGGGGGCGGAAGCTCGCGGAGCCGTTCAGAAAGCCTTCTCCAGCCTCACGAACGCCGACCTTGACTTCGGTACAGTAACCGTCGATGGCGAAGAAAAACCTCTGACTCAGTCGACTTGGTCCGTCTTTCTCCAGAACTCCGACCCGGCGTTTCGAAGAAGGGTTTACCAGCAGTTTTACAAGGAATACAACGCTCACGCCAACACTTTGGCCAGCCTCTACGCGGGGAGCATCCAGAATAACATCGCCTCGGCAAGAGCACGGGGATACGCTTCAAGCCGGGCCAAAGCCCTCTTTGCCGACGATGTGCCAGAGGGGGTCTATGACAACTTGATCGCTTCGGTTCACGAAGCTCTGCCAACACTTCATCGGTACTACGACCTCAGACGGCGCCTGTTGGGACTCAAGGAACTCCACCACAGCGACGTCTACGCGCCCATGGTTGCTGGCGCAGAAATGACCCACTCCTACGACCAGGCCGTGGATCTGGTGATCGAGGCTGTCAAACCGCTGGGCACGGAGTACGCCGAAATGCTTCGCGGCGGCCTGTCAGGCGGGTGGGTCGACCGGTACGAGAATAAAGGCAAACGGTCGGGAGCTTTTTCGGCGGGAAGCTACGACAGTTTCCCCTACATTCTCATGAACTACAAAGACGACAGCCTTCGCGACGTGTTCACCCTCGCGCACGAGGCCGGCCACTCGATGCACAGTTGGCATTCGGTTCGCGCCAATCCTTTTCAGCACTACGGCTACACTATTTTCGAAGCCGAAGTCGCCTCCACGTTCAACGAACAGCTTCTCGCCAAGGTTCTCCTTGATCGGTGCCACGACAAACCCTCGCGGGCCTCGATCTTGGGCAAGTTGGTCGAAGACACAGTGGCGACTCTCTTCCGGCAGACGATGTTCGCGGAGTTTGAACATCAAGTTCACGCTCACGCCGAGGTTGGCGGGGGCTTGACCCTGGACTTCTTCAAGGAAACGTACCGAAAGCTTCTGGAGCTCTACTTCGGTCCTGCGGTCGCCCTAGAAGACGTCTCATCGCTCGAAGGGCTGCGAATTCCGCACTTTTACGGGGCTTTCTACGTCTACAAGTATGCGACGGGCCTGTCGGCAGCTCTAGCGCTCTCAAAAAGGGTCCTGCACGGCGGCGAGGCCGAACGTCTGCAGTACCTCACGTTTCTGAAATCGGGGGGAAGCCGGTTCCCTCTGGAGAGCCTGAAATTGGCCGGCGTCGACATGGCGCGTCCAGAGCCCGTGCGCAGCGCCCTCAAGGTCTTCGAGGGTTATCTGGACGAACTGGAGAAACTGGTCACTTGAACAGCCGCCATGGATTGCCTTGACACGAGACCGACATTCGGGTTAAAAACAACCTCGCTATCGCATCTGCGGCGGTGGTGAAATGGTAGACACGCCAGCTTGAGGTG
>CAYYUZ010000259.1:0-1690 GCA_964475005.1 uncultured Spirochaetales bacterium | reverse complement strand
TGTTGACCCGCTACCTGGCCAAAGAACTCGGCAACCGCGGGATCGCCGTCAACACCGTCGCGCCGGGAGCCATCGCCACCGACTTCAGCGGAGGCGCGGTCCGCGACAACCCCGAGATGAACCAGCGCATCGCCGGCCTCACCGCGCTGGGCCGCGTCGGAGAGCCCGAAGACATTGGGCCGATGATCGCGCTATTACTGGACGACGGCAACCGGTGGATTAATGGCCAGCGCATAGAGGCTTCGGGGGGGATGCTGATTTAGGGCTCGGACCTCGCTGTTTTGGCTTCGTCTCGGTCGCGTTCGGTGCTCGACTCAAGTCGCTAACGCGCCTTGAGTCTGGGAGTTTGGGGGCAAGCCCCCAAACTCCAGGACTTGGCCATAGGCCAACGTCCACGACTTTGCCAAAACCGCGATTTCCTTCGCCCAGAACTTCACGGGCATCGGAGGGATTCGCCGGAGGCGAACCCCTGCTCGCCATTTCCTATCCTAGTAGTGATTGCGCATCTGGGCCAATAGGAGCCTATCGCCCGAAACCGAGTAGACTATCCTGTGTTCATCTGTGATCCGACGCGACCAATAGCCTTTCAGGGCGTGTTTCAGCGGTTCTGGTTTGCCGATTCCTGAAAAGGGAGTCCTTTGGATTTCTTTGATCAGAGTATTGATCCGCGCCAGGACTTTGGGATCGTTCTCTTGCCAGTAGAGAGAATCCTCCCGGTCATTGTGGTCAAGCCTTTCTTTTTCACACCCCACCGAGTGAAAAGCACCCGGCGCCGATGCGGTTTCACTCGGCGCCGATACCGGCCCACTGGACCGCCTGTGAAAAACACAGCGGCTCGGGTGAAAAAGACAGGAAGCCGGGTGCTTTAGACTCGGCACCGGGTGAAAAACACGGGACCTTCTGTGAAAAGCACAGCCCGAGCCGTGCGTTTCACTCGGCGGCCTGTGCGCTGCAACCAAACCCCCAAGAAACAGAAAGGCCCGTTGGCGAGCTCCACCAACGGGCCTTTCTGATTTCGCCTAGCTAGAACTAGGCTTTGGCAACGGCGGTCTTTGCGGTCGAGGCTGAACCAGGGAACCGGGCCGAGAGGTCGTCGTAGACTCCTTGGGCCGCGGGAATGCGCAGTTTGGTGGCGTTCTTCACGTTGCTGTAGAACACCAGCGAGGCCTGGTAGGCTTCGCTTCCGGCCAAGAGCAGGCTGTCACTCAACGCGGCCACCACCGGCGAGAGCGACTGGTCGAGGTCACGGAGCACCTGAACCGCTTCGACATCGACGGTGAACGCCTCCATATCAAGAAACGCCGGCCGAAGCGCCGGATGCTTTTTACCGTACTCGAACGCCTTGGTCACGAACGCCACGCTCTTGTCGCCCATCTTGGGAAGCTCGTGCTTGTCTTGATACGACAGCGTCTTGAGCTTGGGCAGGAGAGTCGTGTTCAACACGCGGATCGCGTCCTGAACGGCTTGAAGTTCCGCCTCTTCAAAGACGACGGCGATGGTATCGGATTGGGCCATAAAGGCCTCCTTAGGATTAATATTCGCTTATGTTTACACACCTTCTGGGAGAATTCAGGAAGAAAAGTGAGAATTGTGGTGAAATCGGTGAGGAATTTCACGCGGAGACGCAGAGAAGGCAGAGGTTAGGGGGTGGTGCGGATCGATCATTGTTGCTCGATACGGGGAGTGGGAG
>CAYYUZ010000258.1:0-1709 GCA_964475005.1 uncultured Spirochaetales bacterium | reverse complement strand
TTCGCCTTTTCTTCTTTTGTCAAAGCCATTGTGTACTCCTTACTCAAACACAACTTCGTTGAAACTTACGCCCGGGGGAGACTCCCAGGACAAGAACTTTTCATTTACGGTGAGGTTAGCCGTCCGTCCGTCCAAACGCACTGCATAGTTACCCGGAGGCGGCATGAGCTTTCCCACCCTCCCGCGGTCAACGGTGCACCGACCGGAACGCCAACGGAAAGGCGGTTGCAAGGGAACAGCGTAGGGTCGTCCCAAAAGGGTGCGTGCCCAAACCAAGTTCCCCGTAGCGATGGCTTCCCGAACCGCTGAACTGCTGATCACCTGGCCCTCAGCGGTCTTGGGGGGCAGGATGGTCAGGCGTGTTTCAGCGTCGGCCAGCCAGCCGAGATCCGCAGCTGTGGTGGCCGAATCTCTCCCGAAGGAGAAATTCCACCCCAGTACCAGTCTTGAAAAGACGAAGGACTTCTTCAACATAAGAAAAAAATCCCTCCCGGACATTCTACTGAAGGCGGCGGAAAAGTCAATGACGACCACCTGGTCGACGCCAAGGTCAGACAGGGCCACCACTTTCTCCTCCCAGGTCATCAGGTCGCCCGGGTAGTTGGCATTGAAAAGTTTCTTGGGATTTTCCCGAAATGTCACCACCACGCTGGCGTCCGAAGGGTCTTTATCCCCTACAAGTTCTTCAAGCAGTGACTGGTGACCACGATGAACACCATCAAACACGCCAATTGTCGCCGCCGCCCTGACAACCGCGAGATGCTCCGAACCGATCTGGTCCCAGCTGACGATCTTCAATCTTCCGCTCCCCGATCCACGAACAGGTAATGCCATCGGCCGTCCAGTTTCTCGACGACGGCGCAAATTCTTCCGTCTTCACCGACAAGGCCTGCCCGTTCCCCGTCCTGAGACGTCAGCGACGGGACAAATCCGCTGGGCTCACGGCCGTTGAGAATTGCCTCCTGGTTTCCAAAGGGAACCTGAACGAGAGGGATGGCAAGTTTGTCGAGCGTCCAAGCCGCATCTTTGAACTCCATCGTCTCTCTGGGAAGTTCGAAAGGGCCGACCGACCACCGCCGCAACCGGGTCACGTGGGCGCCGAACCCGGAAACCCGTCCCCAGTCTCTGGCGATCGAACGGACGTAGGTCCCCTTGGAGCAGTGGATTTTCACCGTCAGCACGGGATTGTTCCAGCAGACCACTTCGAGCGTATGGACGACGATGGGCCTGGCCGCCAGCACCACTTCCTGACCGTCTCGGACCCGGTCCGAAGCGCGTCTTCCGTCGACATGGATGGCGCTATATTCTGGTGGAACCTGCATTTGCGGTCCCAGCCACTTCAACGCGTGGCCGGGAACACTGTCGTCAGGCTGGCCTCCGGAAAACACCACCTCCCCCTCAGGGTCAAGCGTTGAAGTCTCGCTCCCAAAGGTGAAATCAGCCTCGTAAACCTTGTCAAAGGAGGTGAACACGGGATTGAACTTTGTGAATTTTCCGACCAGAACTACGAGAAGACCCTCGGCAAACTTGTCGAGGGTTCCTGTGTGGCCGACTGTCTTGCCGTAGAGTCGTTTGACCGGATACAGAGCCTGAAAAGATGTGACCCCTGGAGCTTTGTTAAGAAGCACCACACCGGCAGAGGAATCAATGACGGTTGGCCTCATCAATTTTCCGGTTGAGGTCCATGGATTTCTGTATCGAATCGTCGG
>CAYYUZ010000257.1:0-1761 GCA_964475005.1 uncultured Spirochaetales bacterium | reverse complement strand
CAGGTCAACAGCGGCGCACAAATTATCGTCGCTACGAATCCTCCGGAGTCTGTGAACCGATGCAAGACAATTCGACAGAAGCAAGAATGCTCCGACTCTCCTTTTCCTCGTACGCCTACCTCAAAGGGCACGACCCCAAGGCCGGCCGACAAGCCGTTGCCCAAGCTACGGAATTCTGGGGGATTTCTGGAGTTGTCGACTGGTTCGCCGTGGCTGACGACCGCCACCAGTTCAGCTTCGCCCTGGTCTTTGTCGTCCTCGAAGCTCTGGCAGAGACGAACGAATACAGCGTTGTCGTGCGCGGCACCAACCCCATGTCTCTCGATTCGTGGTTTCGAGAGAACTTCGCTGTAGGCACCAAGGTTCCGTGGCCCGGAAGCCCCGGTGCAGGAAAGATCTCGCAGGCCACCGCGACGGCCCTGACGCTACACGAGGGCCTCCGCGACGGCGGTAAATCACTCTATGACTACCTACAGCAAAAGATTGCCCAAGACAAAACAAGAGGACGAACCTCGGTGGTTCGGTTCACCGGACACAGTCTCGGAGGCCTCGTAGCGCCTCTTTTGGCGCTACGCTTCTCAGAATCCTATCCCCGTTTCGAGAACCTACAACTCCAGGTGTATTCCTTTGCAGCGCCGACGGCCGGAGACTCCGAGTTCGCAACGTATCTAGAAAAATCCTTTCTTGAGAACGCCCGCCAGAGTTTTGGCGAAGTGCGTTTCATCCGGTGCCGCGACGATGTGGCCGTAAAGGTCTGGGACAAGCGCGACATGTTGGGAATTCTGCGGCTCTACGCGTTCTACGGGGTCCCCATCAACCTTTTTCTAATAGCCGTGTTGGGCGCCGCCCGCTGGAGTGTCCGCAAGCTTGGCTACACACAGCCATTCGCCAAGACCCCAGGGTCGGGACCGTTTCATACAGATTCGACCGACCTTTTCGCGCTCGATGCGTTCGAAGCGGAGGACTACCTTGACGGTGGTTTGGCGGCCCAGTTTCACCGCGCCAAGGCCATCGCTAAGCGGCCCTATAGCCACCGCGTCTTCCGAAACACGTTGGCTTGGGTTGTTCACGGCGTCGTGATGCACGTAGTGCCTTACGCCCTGCACTTACTGACCAAGACCGAACAAGAATACGTTGCGGGAACCCTGCTCAAAACCATTCTGACGCACGATACGTTCTTCGTTGAACGCCGCGCGGTTCCCCGCAACAACTGATGGCCCAGACTTGCCGACCGAGTTGGTTTTCTGTAGATTAAACCACCGGAAACAAAATCATACCAAAGAACCCTAAACCCTCGAGAACCGTTGCGAGGAAGGGTTTGGGTGAGTCACCGGGGATCCGAGAACCGCAGCGTACTGAGAAGTACTCGAGGATTCGAGGGACCCGGGGACGATGCCCAAGCCCTCCGCAGTAGGTTATCGAGGGTTTTGCTAGGAGAGACCTCATGGCCCAGCGTGAATTCCAGACCGAAGTCAACCAGCTCTTGCAGTTGATCATCCACTCCCTCTACTCCCATCCCGAAATCTTCCTCAGGGAGCTGGTGTCCAACAGCAGCGACGCACTCGATAAGCTCAAGTACCTAACGCTGACCGACGACGCGTTCAAGAGCGTTCCCTTCGATCCCCGCATCGATCTGAGTCTCGATGAGGAAAAGAAGACTCTGACCATCTCTGACACCGGCATCGGCATGAACGACGAAGACCTCGTGGCCAACCTGGGCACGATCGCCCGCTCGGGCACCAAAAACTTCTTGTCGAACCT
>CAYYUZ010000256.1:0-1781 GCA_964475005.1 uncultured Spirochaetales bacterium | reverse complement strand
ACTCCGGGGTGTTCCGCGGAATACTTGGCCGCGTAGGCGTCAAGCGCGTCCTTGATTTCAACCTTGAGCTGAAACATCGTGACGTTGGCAGGGGCGGCCATAATATGGCCCCCAGTCAGCAAAGCGAACAACGTAGCAATACCGAGAATTTTTCTCATCGCGAACCTCCTTGAATGGTGCGCTGTAATAATTCTACGACAAGGCCTTAAGAAGTTGTCAACCAATTTCAATTAAGACCCACATTTCTCGCTAACTAGAGCAGTCGCTTGACACTTTTGCCAGTCCATTCGATAGAGGATCGCGGGAAGCGTGGATTTCGGGACAAACCAAGAGCCCGTCGGTGTTACACTCCGCGAGGCATCGAGGAGTCATTGTGAAAGCGATCATATTGGGCAAGTCGAGGGATTTCGGTTCGCTAACCGTCGAGGAGATTCCGGTTCCTACGTGTGGAGCCGGAGAAATTCTCATTCGAGTGTTGGCGGCGTCGATTAACGCAGCCGATTACCGTTCCATCCAGATGGGGATCGTTCCCCGAAAGCGTATCTTCGGCGCCGATGTCGCGGGAAAGGTGGTGGAGGTGGGAGCGGGCGTCGACGGAATGAGGGTTGGCGACGAGGTGGTGGCCGACTTGGCCGGGTTTGGATTCGGTGGATTTGCCGAATTCGTGGCCGCCGACGTCCAAGCCTTTGTTCCCAAACCCCCAGCGCTGTCGTTCACCGATGCTGCGGCCATTCCTCTGGCCGCCATGACGGCCCTAGAGGCCCTCCTGTGGTCCGGGTTCGATCTGACCGGAAAAGACGTGCTGATCTGGGGAGCCAGCGGTGGGGTTGGAACGTTCACCGTCCAGTTGGCCAAACTCTTCGGTGCCCGGGTCATCGCCGTCGGCGGCGCCGCCAACCTGCCAACGGCCCTTGATCTAGGGGCCGATGCCGTCTTTGACTACAAAAAGCCCGACAGGCCCTCCGACGGCAAAGCCGATCTGATCGTCGCCATCCACGGAAACCAGTCCTTGGGGTTCTACCGCCGGTACCTGAAAAGCAACGGCCGCTGCGTGGTGGTCGGGGGGAGTCTCAGGCAGATTTTCGGAGCCATGGCCACCGCGGCCGTTCGGTCGTTCGGCCTTCAGAAATTCGGCGTCCTTTCCTTCAAAGCCAACCGCGACCGCCTGAGTTCGCTCCTCGACTGGGCCGCCCAGGGAAAGATCCGTCCGGTCATCGCGGAGGTTGTGGGTTTGAACGACGTTCCCGCCAAGCTTCTTTACGCTAGCGGCGGACACGCCTCAGGAAAAATCGTGATGCGAAATGCAGCGGAGAAAACCCAAGCGTGAACGGAACTTGGCAAATCGGCAACGAAGAATGGCGAGAATCACTGGCTATCGGCTTTGCCCCTGTTACAGGGCGGAAATCCCGTTTTCGCCATGACTTTTCTGGTCCAGTTCCAAACCGGAACCCCGATCGCCGAGATGGCCACGGTATTGTGGCTGCTCATTTGGGGGACCAAACACCGTCGAAACGTGGAAGGGGCGAAGTCGAGTAGCCTTTGGCGTGTTCCCGAGCCTTCGGTTCAGCTCAGGGTCGCGAAGGGCTGTGACACAAGGGTCAAGGCCTCAACCAGCGGCCTATCGAATTTTCTGCGAGCGTCGCGGATGATGGCCAGGGCTTGAGGGACATCGACCTTGGCACGGTAGGGCCGGGTCGAAAGAAGCGCCACAAACGTCTCCGCAACGCCCAGGATTTGTGCAAACAGCGGGATATCCCGGCCCTTCAGGCCCTGTGGATACC
>CAYYUZ010000255.1:0-1787 GCA_964475005.1 uncultured Spirochaetales bacterium | reverse complement strand
TACGGTCACGCTTGGTTCTTCGATAGTTCAAATTGGCGGGGTGGCTCCCCACCCCTAGGGGAAGGATCTCGACCACCGACACTCCTGCTTTTTCAAGGCCTGAGACTTTGTCAGGGTTGTTTGTCAAAAGGCGGATGCTTGTCCAACCCCAACTCCGCAGAATCCAGGCGGCTTCGTTGTAGGTTCTCAAATCGGCGGGCAGCCCCTGGACGAGATTGGCGTCAACGGTATCGAGGCCGTCTTGCTGATGAACGAAGGCCCTCAGCGTGGCCTCAAGCCCCAAACCGCGGCCTTCCTGTTGCAAATAGACAACCGCCCCCCGCGGTTCGGCGGCGATCAGGCGCAACGACTCTTCAAGTTGCGCCTGATCGCTGAGCAGACTGCCGAAAACGTCTGCGGTTAGGCACTCGCTGTGGACCCTCACCAGCGGTGCAGCGGCACCCGGACCCAGGGGACCGGCTCGCCTGAGCCCCAGGGGACGAGAGTTCCCTGGTCCGCCGAAAAGGGTGAGTTCGAACAGTCCATGGCGAGTAGGAAGGTCGACGGTTTCAAGAATCCGAAGCGGGTTCTGGGTACGAGCCTTGTACTCCACCAGAGCCTCCACCGTCACAAAAGGAATTCCCAGGCGTCTGGAGAGGGCTTCCAAGTCGGCGTAGTGCGCCATGGTTCCGTCGGGATTCAGAACCTCACAAAGGACACCTGCTCCGGAAAGTCCGGCCAAGCGGCAAAGATCGAGCGTCGCCTCGGTGTGGCCCCGGCGTTCAAGAACCCCGCCTTCCTTGGCGATCAGCGGAAAGATGTGGCCCGGTCGGGCAAAATCCTCCGCTCGGCTTGCTGAATCGGCAAGGGCTCGCAAGGTCGCGGACCGGTCAGCGGTGGAGATGCCTGTCGTTGTCCCGTGAACGTAGTCGACCCCCACGGTGAACGCAGTACCGTGAAGCGGAGCCGGTCCATGGACCGAGCGAATCAGTTCCAGACCAAGGATCTTCGCACGGTCGGGAGAAAGAACGCTGCAGACGAGACCTCTCCCTTCGCTCGCAAACAGGTTGACCATGTCGGGCGTGGCAAACTCGGCGGCGCAAATTAGGTCACCTTCATTTTCCCGGTCTTCGTCGTCGGCCACCAAAATGGGCAACCCCGACGCCAACGCCTGAACGGCTTCTTCAATTGTGTGCATCAGCGGTACCCCCATCGTTTCAAAGACTCAAGATCGAGGCCCTTGCGTCCCGGATCCATCAGCGATTCCACATATTTCGCCAGAATGTCGACTTCAATGTTGACAAGGTCGCCAGAGGCCATTTGCGCCAGACGAGTTACGGCGCGGGTGTGCGGAATCACCGACACCCGGAAGCCTCTCGCCGTGAGTTCGGCTACAGTCAGGCTGACGCCATCGACCGCCACCGAGCCCTCGGCAACCAAGTACCTTTTGATGGACGAGTCTAGGGAGACTTCCAGATTCCACGCCGCGCCTTGGTCGCTCCAGGTAAGAACTTTTTCGACCCGCTGCACGTGGCCGAGGACAAAGTGGCCGCCCATCCGGGTGTCGGCCCGACAGGCTCGTTCCAAGTTGAGCGGCGCTCCTGGAGCCAGCAGGCCGAGCGTCGTTTTGGCCAGGGTGTCTCCCACGGCCTCCACCGCAGTCCATTCGCCTCCCACATCGACAACGGTTTGGCAGACGCCGTTGATCGACAGCGAGTCACCGACCGCCATTCCCTCAAGCACCTTTTTGCATCCGACGACAAGTCGTCTTCCGCCGGCCAAGGGCTCGAAGCGCCGCAGCACGCCCA
>CAYYUZ010000254.1:0-1789 GCA_964475005.1 uncultured Spirochaetales bacterium | reverse complement strand
GCGCAGCCCGGTACTTTCGCCGTCTCGCGGAAGGAGTTTTCGACCTCGAAGACCTCCACCGGCGTACGGGCGACTTAGCAAGTTTCATCACGAGTGCGGCCGAGAACTACGGTTTTGACGCTGCAAGGGTGCTGGCAGTCGGCTACTCGAACGGCGCCAACATTGCCGCGAGCTTGCTTCTCTCCGGAAGAAATCCTCTCGCAGGGGCCATCCTCTTTCACCCCATGGTCCCCTTCGAACCCGATCCGCTTCCCCACCTGGCGCTGCCGGTCTTCATAGGAGCTGGCCGACAGGATCCCTTGGTGCCCGAAGCGCTGACCACCCGCCTGGTTGATCTTTTGGCCTCTTCGGGCGCCACGGTGGAGACACATTGGGAAAATGGCGGCCACAACCTCAATCGCGGCGAAATCGAAGCCGCCAAAGTCTGGATGACAGGAGTAACTTCATGGAATTGAAAGGAATACATCACCTGACCGCTGTCTCGGCCAAAATTCGGGACAACCATCACTTCTACACCAAAACCTTGGGAATGCGGTTGGTCAAACGATCGGTCAACCAAGACGATGTCAGCGCCTGGCATTTGTTCTACGCCGATTCCGTCGGCACACCGGGTACCGATCTGACTTTTTTTGACTGGCCGGTCCTCTCGGAATCTCGCGGCACCCATTCGATTAGCAAGACCTCGCTTCGGGTCTCCGGACCAGCAGCGTTCGACTATTGGTCGAGGACTTTGGCCGAGCACGGGGTGACCGCCCAACCGGTGGTCGAACGCGACGGGCGGTTGACACTCGACTTTGAGGACCCGGAGGGCCAACGGCTTTCCCTGGTCGAAGGAAGCAACCCAGACGCTCGCCCTTGGGCAGCGAGCTCTGTCCCCGCCGAGTTCCAGATTCAGGGATTAGGCCCCATCCAGTTGTCAGTTCCCGACCTGAAACCCACCCATCGGATTCTGGAACGTATTGGCCTTCGGGAAGTTCGAACCTACCCTCACCCCGAGACTTCCGGTGATTTGGTCCACGTTTACGAGATGGGGCCAGGAGGTCCGGGTGCGGAGTTGCACGTCGCTGTTCAGCCGTCATTGCCTCAGGCCCGAGGAGGCGCGGGCGGCGTCCACCACGTGGCGTTCCGATCCGCCGACTCCGACTACGAGGCCTGGGCCGACTCCCTCAACACCTGGGGCATTGCCAACAGCGGCAAAGTCGACCGCCACTGGTTCCGCAGCCTCTATTTTAGGGAACCCAACGGCATCCTCTTTGAGATTGCCACCGACGGACCCGGTTTTGGCGTTGACGAAGACCAGGTGACCCTGGGAGAGAAGATCGTCTTGGCGCCGTTCCTGGAGTCAAGGCGGAAAGCGATCGAAGCAGGTTTGAAACCCATCGATTGAGAAAGAAGGCGGTCACCCCTGGGTGACCGTGCCTTCTTATTTGGTCAGCATGAAGGCCGGCGAGACCATTTTCTCGTCGACCATGACAGGAACATCGGCACCTGGAAATTCGTAGGTCCCCACGACCCCGGCGTCTGTATGAAGCATGGCATAAACCACAGGTGTCGCCTTGGAAGCGTCGATCTTCACCTTCAAGTCGGTCGTCAACCCTTCGGCGACCGGAGCATATCCGATCACGGCTCCGGGATTGCCGTTGCGGTCGGCGTGGATAACTAGCCAGCCTGGGCCATTCGAGAGTACCTCGGCGATGTTCACGCTTCCCATCGAAAGGGCCTGGTCCTTCACGGTGACCCGTGCGTCGAGATCGGTGACGGTGAACGACGGATTCACCATCATGGCACC
>CAYYUZ010000253.1:0-1858 GCA_964475005.1 uncultured Spirochaetales bacterium | reverse complement strand
GATGCGGCGACTTGTAGTCGGAGAGGATCTCCTGCACCCGCTGGGCCAGCATCGAGAGGACGCGGGCCTCTTCTTCGAGGACGGCGAGGGCCTGACGGTTGATCTTGTCGATGATTTGGCGCGGTACCGAGGAAACTGGCACCTTGCCTGAAAGGTATTTCTCCAAAGCCGGAAAGCCGGCCTTGGCGTCGCTGTCGAGGCCATGGTCGAAAGCCTCAAGGCGAGCCAGGATTTCTTCGGAAGCGTACAAGGAGTCGCTGAGCTTCTGGCCCCATTCCTTTTCGGTGAACGCGCCGTTCAGAACCACCTTCTTCACAGCGTCAAGGTACCCGGTCTTGAGGACGGAAAACGCGAAGCTCCGAAGGATTTGCAGAGCCTTGACCGCAGTCAGGGGCGGCAATCCGGCGTTGGTGAGTTCCTGGCTTGTCGAAGCGTTGTAGAACTCGAGGGGCAACAGCGGCGTACCAGGAAACAGGGCCGCGATGTCGGATTCCAGGCTGCTTTCGCTTTGTTCGCGCAAGGCCCGGTCCCGGTCGCGGGTGAAACGGTCCGAAAGCGAGGCCGAGTAGACCTGCACAAAGCGTTCGGGGTTGCGCTGAATGTCGGGCTGAGCATCGGGGTTTCGCTGAAGCACCCGGATCAACTGAAGCAAAAGGTAGGGGGAACACGGTCCGCGGCTGAGGTCGCGCATCTTGTCCAAAATCGACGCCATTTTCCGGCGGTTTTCCGGAGCCTTCTGGGGACCAACCTTTTCAAGGAGAAGGCCAAGAAGCTGTTCGACTCCAACACCCAAATCGAGTCCTTCGACGACGAAATAGAGGTCAAGCAGTTCGTCGAGCACCACGCTGCCCTCGGCGGCCTTGTAGTGCTGGGTCTGTGCGGCCGCATCGTGACCGAACTTTGCCAAAAGCGGGATAAGGGAGTGGCCAGCCAAAGCCTTGAGGCGAAACAGTCCTTCGAGGTCCTTTTGGGTCTTCTCGGTGTCCTGTCGGCGCATGTCCGAAATCAAAGAGTTGAATTCCGAGGTCAGGAGGTTGTTTTCCTGGTTGATGTCGCCAGCTCTGGCCAGGCGATCCTTCATGGCTTCGTAGGTCAACGCCATTCGCCGGTCCGAGATCTCCCCCGTCATCACTGACTCGATGAGAAACCCCAGACTGAGATCCTGAACCTTGCGGTCAGGGTGAGAAATTGTCTTGTCAAAAAGATCCCTCAAAGGGCCGGTCAAGGCATGGACCGTGTTCCAGGATTGCGGGAAGCCCACGAGGATCTGGTCGGACCGCGGGGAGAAAACAGGAGGCCGAACCTCCTGCAGAACTTCTGACTGTTCTCTCAGCTGACGTTTGGCCTTGAGGGCCTGAGGATCTGAGGTGAAAATGCCCTCGATAAAGTCCGCAAGGTTGTCGAAAAGTCCCGCCATGGACCTCACTTTACAGTGACTAACAAGTTCGTGCAACTCTTCACCGACACGGGTTGCAAGGGCGTCGGAGGTCCAAACAGCTCCTTGCACATTTGGCCCGTTCCCGGTAGAAGGAAGCATGAGCAAGATCCGTCTGGCGGTGTTGTACGGTGGCATTTCGGGAGAACACGAGGTGTCCTGCCTTTCGGCGGCTTCGATCCTGGCCAACCTTGATCCTGAGCGTTACACCGTCACCACGGTGGGTATTTCCAAGGAAGGGCTCTGGTACCTCCAGCCCGCTTGGACCGGCGGTCCGTTGGCGGTCAAGGTTCTAGCTTCTCAGGAAGTCCTTGTGCGACCGGGACGCGGACTTGCGGTCGGTTCGATTCCCCTGGAGCTCGATGTGGTCTTTCCGATCACCCACGGCATTCAAGGCGAGGACGGCAAGATTCAAGGCCTGCT
>CAYYUZ010000252.1:0-1908 GCA_964475005.1 uncultured Spirochaetales bacterium | reverse complement strand
ACCATAATCTCACACCCGACTCATCGAATCCTCAAGGTCGAGGAGGAGCATGGTTTTCAGAAAAGGAGGCCCCTTATGGACCAGTTCTGGGCCAATACCGTCGAGCGTCTGACCTTCGCTTTTCAACCCATCCTCTCGTGTCGGGACGGTCGGATTCTCGCCGTGGAGGCTCTCCTTCGAGGAACGCCCGAGGCGGGTTTCTCCAACATTCAAGACGTATTCGATTTGGCCTGGAACGACGGAAAGCTTGTCGAGGTCGATGCTGCCCTGCGGGAGAAATCGTTGCGGCTGTTCTCGTTGCTTCCGCTCTCAAGCGAGGTCAAACTCTTTTCCAACCTCGATAACCGCGTCTTTTCGTTGGATCAAAGCCCAACAGCGTTGGCACAATCGGTCCTAAACCGGGTAGGACTCGACGCCCGGCGCCTGGTTCTCGAGGTCAGCGAACGGCATCCGATCAACGTCGCGGCCTCTGCGGTGGCGGACCTTCACCTGGCCCTCGACGACTTTGGAACCGGTCACTCCGGACTCGAAACCGCGTGGAGACTGAGACCCGGCTTCCTGAAGATCGACAGACTCTTTATCGATGGTGTGGACCGGGACCCAACAAAGCAAGCGTTTCTCGAGAGTTTGGTCGGGTTGGGACGTTCTCTGGGGGCGATCACCGTTGCGGAAGGCGTCGAGACCGAAGGGGAGGTCCACTGTTGCCGTCAGTGCGGGTGCGATGCGCTGCAGGGCTTTGCGGTGGGGCGCCCGGCGTTCAACGGCGAGCCTTTCCGCGGCCTGTGGTTTGACCGGCAAGGATTGCTTTTCCCCGTTGCGGCGGCTAAGCTTGGGGCATGAATCAGCCTTCTTCATCGCCCCTTTCGGCGCCGGTCACCGACCATCTGCACCACGATTTTATCGCGCTGCCGGAAACCTGGACCTGCGCCCGGGCGCTTGAGGAGATCCGGAACACCGGCGACGACAGAAAGATCTCGTATTTTTATACCGTGGATGAAAATGAACGGCTTTCCGGAGTCATTCCTGTTCGCCGCTTCCTGACCGTGCCTCCGTCGAGGCTTCTCGGCGAAATGGCGATTCGGTCTTTGATCACTGTCGACGACACGATGACTCTGGCCGAAGCGGCGAGGAAGTTTCAGAATCACAGGTTTCTGTCGCTTCCCGTGGTCCGGGCCGACGGTTCTGTGGCAGGCGTTGTCGACTTGGCGGCCGTGACCGGAGCCTCGGTCGACCATTCCGACAAGAGGGTGGTGGAGGAAGTCTTCCAGACCATCGGTGTGCGTCTGGAAGCCCTGACCAGCGGATCTCTGAGCGCCGTCTGGTGGACACGGTTCCCTTGGCTGCTTTCGACCGTTGCCAGCGGTATTCTGTGCGCCTGGCTGTCGAGCCGGTTCGCTTCGACCCTCGAAAAGAATATTCTCCTCTCGTTCTTCATCGCCATGGTCTTGGCCTTGGGGGAAAGCGTCGCCATACAATCGATGACTTTCAGCTTTCAAGACCTCCACAAACCTCCCAAGGAAAGAGGCCGCTACCCCGTGCTATTTGCCAAAGAGGTGTTGATGGCGCTGGCCATTGGCGTCCCTATTGGTCTGGCCGTGGGCGCTCTGGCCTTCCTGTTGGAACCGCGGGCCGACACGAGTTTGGTTGTTGGCCTCAGTATCGCGGTAGGAATTCTCGACGCGTGTCTGGTGGGACTAATGCTGCCCTGGGTTCTGAAGTGGCTCAAGGTGGAACCCAAGGTCGCTGCTGGACCCATGGTTCTCGCGCTGACAGACGTCGCGACGATTTTGGTGTATCTGACGCTGGCGACGGCTCTACTCTGAGCCGTCCCCCTTTTCTTTTTCTCGGCGAAACGGTACAACCGCAGTCGGAGGAAATCATGGAGAAATGTCCCTGCGGTTCGGGTTT
>CAYYUZ010000251.1:0-1947 GCA_964475005.1 uncultured Spirochaetales bacterium | reverse complement strand
AAGGGTTTTTTTGCGCGACTCTGCGGGCACAGAAAGATTCTGGACAATGCTGATCGATGGCAGTATTGTAAGCCAAAGAGGTTATCGATGACCACAGTCACCGTATCAAGCAAGTTTCAAGTTGTTATCCCGAAAGATATCCGAGAGGTTATTGGCCTGAAGGTGGGAACCACAATGGAGATCATGACCTACGGAAGTAGGATCGAACTCGTGCCTATTCAGCCAATGAAGGCATTGAGGGGAATATTGAAAGGTATCAACACGGAGATTCAGAGGGACGAAGATCGAATATGAATGTCGTTGATTCTTCCTGTTGGCTAGAGTACTTCGCGGACAGCGCTGTCGGCGATGCCGTGGCCGAAGCGATCGAGGATATTGATTCTCTGGTCGTTCCTTCAATAACTCTCTACGAGGTATTCAAGAAGTTACTCGGAGAGACGGATGAGAACAGAGCGCTTGTTGCAGTTGCCCACATGAAACAAGGAAGAGTCGTGGAACTTGATGCCGACCTGGCCATCTACTCTGCAAAGATCGGAAAGGACAATAACTTGGCTCTAGCCGACAGTATCATCTACGCCACGTCCCAAAAATTTGACTGCACGCTTTGGACGCAGGACCGACACTTCAAGGATTTGAAGAAAGTCAGGTACTTCGAGAAGGCGAAATAGCTGCCAAAGAAAGCAACAGCGAAGCGAAGTTGCCCCCTAAAAGCTGAACCCGCCGACAAGCGAAGCGAAGTCCATCCACCCAGATCACTTCTGAACCAGCCGGCATAGCAACCGACGAGCGAAGCGATGTCTACGGCAAACTAGGCGACGGAGGTCGGGTTTTTGGCTAAGGCGAAAGGGAGCGACGCCCGCAGACGTACTGGTAAGTACGTCGAGGACCGGAGCTTCCTTGAGCCGACGCCAAAACCCCGAGATCCTAGCCTTAGCCTTTGACGACGATGTTAACCAGCTTGTTCGGTACGCAAATAATCTTCACGACCTCCTTACCGTCCGTCAAAGCCACGATTCTAGCGTCGCTTCGTGCAAGCTTCTCCATCTCAGCGGCAACCAGGCCCGCGGGCACCACTAGCTTGGAACGGATTTTCCCGTTGATCTGAAAGACCATTTCGATTTCGTCGTCAACGGTCAACGTGTCGTCATAGGTCGGCCAGGGGGCCTTTGAGACCGTCGGTTTCCCGCCAAGTCTCTCCCACAGTTCTTCGGCCAAATGTGGCACGTAGGGACTGAGCAAGACCACGAAGGTCTTCCAGACGCTCAAAGGCAGTTCGGGTCCGGCGCAAAGTTCGTTCACGAAGATCATCAACGCGCTGATTGCCGTGTTGAAGTTCATGTTTTCGGTGTCGGTGGTGACCTTCTTGATGGTCTTGTGAAGGACCTTGAGCTGCTCCTTGCTGGGCTCGGTCGCCGTGAATTTCAGGTCCTCGGCGGCACGCCAAATGCGGTTCAAAAACCTATTGACCCCGGCCACCCCGTTGGTATTCCACGGTTTGGCGTCGGGCAGAGGTCCCATGAACATCTCGTAGGCGCGCAGGGTGTCGGCACCGTATTCGGCCACGATCTCGTCGGGGTTGATGGCGGTGCCGGAGCTCTTGCTCATCTTTTGTCCATTCTCGCCCAAAATCATGCCCTGGTTCACCAGCTTCTGAAAGGGCTCCTTACTGTTCACCAACCCCAAATCGTACAGCACCTTGTGCCAAAAACGGCTGTAGAGCAGGTGGAGCACGGCGTGTTCCGCACCGCCCACATACAGGTCGACGGGCATCCAGTACTCCAGTTTTTTGGGGTCGGCAAAGATCGTCTTGTTCGTAGGATCGATGTACCGCAGGTAGTACCAGCAGCTGCCGGCCCACTGGGGCATGGTGTTGGTTTCGCGTTTGGCGGGACCACCGCAAACCGGGCAGGTCGTGTTCACCCAGCTGTCGATGCCAGCCAGCGGACT
>CAYYUZ010000250.1:0-1951 GCA_964475005.1 uncultured Spirochaetales bacterium | reverse complement strand
GACGTGTTCTCGGCGGGTTTGGCAACCTCTCCCAATGGGGCGCAATGGGATTTCGGAACGCGAGATCTGGAGCTCATTTCTCCCTTGGTCTCGTTTGGTTACCTGACGACACCGTCGACAAGCACTTTGCGGCTTGGTACCTCTCTGAATCCCTTTCCCGGGTTCGCCATCGGGTACCGGCACGATGGAACCCTTGCAGGAAACACCCTTCACAACTTCGGCGTTCTGTGGAGGCCCTTTGACCTGATATCGTCGTCGGTGACCCTCGACGACGCTTTTGGCGCCAGCCGCCTTTGGGGTGCGGGTCTGGCCTTTCGTCCCCTGACTTGGTTCTCCGCCCGTGGCGATTGGCTGACGTTGACCAGCGACGCAACTTGGGATGGTTCGAGCATCAGCTGGGAACGCTGGGGCGGCCGGGTTTCCTGGGAAGGTTCTGATTTCCGCGTCTGGTACGAACCGGCTTCGCACAATCCGGGGTTCGAGCTGACGATCGCGCTTGGTCCGTCCGAAACCTCGCTCAGGTCCGACCAAATCGGCCAAGCCTTTAGGTTCCCCGCCCGGCCGCTTTCGATCATCAACTTCGGTTCGGTCATTTTGAGGGTGAAGGGCAACGGGGTTCTTGCCGCCTCGCCGACACCGACGCCCTGGTTCAACTTCGGACCGCACCGGCAGGATCTGCCGGACCTGATTTCGCTGCTCCACCGAGCCGCTACTGATCCCAGCGTGGTCGCGGTTGCTTTCGAGGATCCGCCGCGAGTCCAGGGCTTGGCGGGAGCACAGGAGTTGAGGGAGGCCATCGACAGGATTCACCGGAAAGGGAAGAAGGTGTACGTTCACGCCGACGCCTACAACGACAGTTTGGGGTTCCAAGGCTGGATCGCCGCTGCCGACCGGGTTTCCATGAGTCCCACCGGATCGCTGGGACTGAGCGCCGGCGGCTCTCGCCGGCTCTACCTCAAGGGTTTCTTCGACAAGATTGGGGTGCGTTTCGTCAATTTCGCCCCGTGGGAGACCAAATCCGCGAACAACACCCTGACCTATTCTTCGATGCCCGACGGCGAACGCGCGATGCTGACCCGCTACCTCAGCGACCGCAACGCCTTGGCGGCCGCGGCTCTTGCTTCCGGCCGAGGAACTCGGCTCCATCAGGCGGCCGACGAAGTTGTGGCTGGTGGACCCTACCTAGTCGCCGGGGAAGCCCTAGACAAGGGTTTGATCGACGCCCTTGAATCCCGCGAAGCCTTTGAGAATTTGCTGACCGGCAACCATTCGGCAGTCCTGGTGGACGACCTGCCAAAGCACCGTTCGCAGGCCTGGGGGCCGGCGGTGACCAACCGTACTGTCGCCCTTGTGCACCTGGCCGGCGACATCATCACGGGGGAAGGTCAAGCGGGAAGGAGCATCGGACGCGCCGCGGCCGAGACCCTTCAAGCCCTCAGAGAGGACTCGTCGATTCGGGCCATCCTTTTGCGCGTGGATTCTCCCGGCGGGGCCGTAACGCCCAGCGACGCTCTGGCGGAACAGGTGAAGGAAACCGTTGCCGCCGGGAAGCTGGTGGTCGTGGTCATGGGAGATGTCGCGGCCAGCGGGGGCTACTACCTGAGCGCCCCGGCGAGCCGGATTTTTGCACGGCCTGGTACTTTGACGGGGTCGATTGGCGTTACGGCAGCGGTGTTTACGGCCGAGAAGTCGCTAGAGCTTCTAGGAATCAAGGCGGACGGGGTCGATCCGGCCGCCAGCAGTTCTTTCGGGGACTGGACCAGATCGGTGCCCCCGGCCGACGGGCAGAAGTGGGCTGCGATGATCCAATCGACCTACCAGCGGTTCCTCGACGTTGTTTCGGAAGGTCGTCACATCGACAAGGCCAAGCTGGAACCCTTGGCCCGCGGTCAGGTCTACACGGGTCGCGAGGCGCTGGCGCTCGGACTCGTCGATGACCTAGGCGGGCAGG
>CAYYUZ010000249.1:0-1955 GCA_964475005.1 uncultured Spirochaetales bacterium | reverse complement strand
CTGAGGTACCATGAAGCTTCCTTTGATTCTGAACGGTGACGACGTCACCCTCGACGGCGACCCCCGGGAGAGTCTCTTTGCCGTTTTGCAGAGGGAAGCCGGAGTCTTTGTCGAAAAGACCTCCTGCCGCAAGGGAACCTGCGGTCGTTGCCACGTGGTTCTCGATTCCAAGGAAGTCCCGTCGTGCCTTGTGCCCTTCTTTCAGGCCCGCCAGAGGGAGGTCGTGACTCCGGAAGGCTTCCGCCAGACCGACGAGTACCGTGAGTTCCGGTTGATCCTCGACGAAGAAGGTCTTGTAGAGTGCGCCGAGTGCACCGATGTGCAGATCTTCCACCTCTTCAGCTACCTAGAACTTTTTCCCCTCGCTGGACCCGAGGAGTGCCGCCAGGCGATTGGAGAGATTCCGTGCCGCTGCGGGAGCCGACCCGTCTTGGAACGGGGCGCGGCGCGCTGGCTGACCCGCAAGGAGGCCGTGCGTGTCTCTCGAAGGTGAAGGTCCGGTTCCTCTGATCTACAGCCCCCGGTCGCTGGCCGAAGCGCTGGCGTTGTTTGTCCCCAATCCCCAAGCTCAGCTGTTCGCCGGCGGAACCACTTGGCAGGCCGAGTCGAGTTCGCAGGCACTTCGGCTTCCCATGGTGACTATTTCGCTGCACGCGGCCGACGATCTGCGCAAGGTGGTTTACGGAGAACGTTTTCTGGATCTTGGGGCGGCGCTTTCGTTGAACCAACTGCTCTCCGTGGGCGGAACCTGGGTGCCGCCCATTTTGAAAGAAGCCGCGCGGGCGATCGGAACCTCGGCGCTCCGCAACCTGGCCACCCTGGGCGGCAACTTGGCCCAGAAGGGCGTGCTCGGCGATCTTTTTCCCGTCTTTCATCTGCTGGGGGCCCAGTTTGAAATCAGAAACCTCAGGGGGAGCCGCTGGTTAACCGCTCAGTTGGCGGCCGAAGAGGGAAAGGTGAGTCTGTCTCCCGGTGAGATTCTGACCAAGGTGAGGATTCCTCAGGAAGACTGGCCGTTGGGGTTCTACCACAAGATCGGCACCATCCGGACCCCCTGGGACGAACGTCTGGCCATGGCGGCCCTGGCGCGTACCAAGAACGGCCAGTTGGAAGGCCTGCGCTTTTCGTTTCATCTCCCCCACAGCGGCCTTCTGAGGGTCCGCGACCTCGAAGCCGAACTGGCAGGCCAAGCCCTCCCGCTCTCGCACAAGGTCCGTTCCCTGACAGTCAACCGGGTTGACGAAGCTCTGGGGCTTCTTCCGATTCCCGCCAGCGTCTTCCAACGGGACCGCATCATCCACATGACCCGCTGGATCCTCACCAGGCTCGAGGACGAGTGAGGGCGGCCCTATGAGGATCACCTCCGGAAAATACCGAGGACGAACCGTTTACTGCCCGCCGGGTGTCATCCGTCCCGCGATGGACAGAATGCGGACAAGCCTCTTCTCGATCTTGGGTCCCCTCGATGGCCTGAGCTTTCTGGATCTGTTCAGCGGGTCGGGACTCGTCGGCATCGAAGCCGCCAGCCGCGGGGCAAGGTTTGTCGATCTTGTGGAAAAGGATTTCGGCAAGAAAGCCGTTATCCAGCGCAACCTCGCCTGGGTCGAAGAACCCGTCCACCTCCACCTCGCCGACGTGAAGACCTTCCTCAAAAGGGCTGACCGGCGCTGGGACGTCATCTACGCCGATCCGCCTTTCCCGATGGCCGGCAAGCTCGAAGTCCTGCAGCTGGTGGCCCAGCGAGCGCTGCTAGAGCCAGGAGGCAGTCTGCTTCTCCACTACCCTGATGAGGAATCGTTTCCAGAGTCGGTCGAAGGTTTGGTCCGCTACGACCACAGGGAGTACGGCCGTAGCCAGGTGGTCTTCTACACCCTTCCCGGGGACGGTCTCTGATGCTCCCCCCCAAGACTCCCCTGGCAAACGCGTACTACCGGCTTCTCAAGAGGCTCTGGCAG
>CAYYUZ010000248.1:0-2063 GCA_964475005.1 uncultured Spirochaetales bacterium | reverse complement strand
ATGGCTGGCAACCCGGCCGTGAACCTCACCAGTGGGGAGGACGCCAGTTCGTTCATGATCGACAACCTCCCCCCCACCATCAACGTCACAAGCGTCACAATAGACTCCGCTCCGTTGGTCACAGGTGGCGTCGGGAGCCCAACCCACACCGCCACGACGGGCGCCGCTATAACTTTCACTGTAGGGGAACTTAACCCCGGCACTGTGACCGTATTGATTGGTGGACAAGCTCCCGACTCCATAAATGCTACTAGCCCTTACACGGCGAGCAGAGCTTTCTCAGGCACGATCAATCAGTTTGACATCACGGTCACCGACCTTGCTGGCAATTCGACACCTGTCTCGTTTACCTACGGGACAACCGCTTGGCCAGCTTCCTATCCCTCGGCCTCTTTGCTGGGCGGTTCTCATTCGATGACGCATTCGTTCGCCCTGATCCGCAGTCGAGACTGGAGCATTCCTACGAAATCGCACCCTCTCACCTTCACGACTTTGGCCGCCGCCGCGGGCTTCACCTGGGCCAACCAAACGACAGCGTCTCGCACTGGGAATTCATCCGCTTTGCCAGTGACTCAGAGGCCAAATCAAGCCACCGTTGCCGATGGTCGTACCTCTGCGTCCATCTCGACCAACGCCGCCTATTTGCAACAGCAGGACGATATGTTCTCCAGCCTTGGCCAGTCATCGGCCCATAGTCCCGTCCGTACTAGCGATGCAGCCGATAGGAAGTCCACGACTATTGCGGTTCCTGAAAGAATGGTTCCGGTGACGCCTGAGCCGAGTTCGATCCCCGATCCCGGCGCCGCATCGGCTCCCCTGTCCCGAGTGCCGTCATTGCCAACTCCCATGCCGGCTCCGAAGCCTTCGCCTCGAGATTCGGCTCCACGGATTGACTTGTTCGTGACGACGCGAGGGCAACGAGACGAAGAGGAATCGGAGGGAGTGGACAAAGTGGAAGAATGGTGATGAACAAAAAGGAAAGATGTTGCATGTAACTCTATTCAGAACCTGAAAAAGCGGAAAAGAGAGCTATCTTTCATCTGATGAAAACCTCATTCTTGTTGAGTCTATTAGTGGTGTTTGGGCTGTCCGTTTCTCTTTCAGCCGAATCTTTGATGCTCGACTATTGTGATGGAACGGTCGCTGTCCTGGGTCAAGACAATTCTTGGACACCACTCGATGTAGGGGCCAAGGTTGATTCGAATTCGACCTTGAAAGTGAGCAATTCCGGTCTGGCCGAACTGAGCCAGGGGAGTCTGATGATCCACCTCGGAAAAGATGGAGTCTATCAGCTTTCGAAGTCTTTGGCACAAGCCAAGCAACGACCTGATGACAAGCTCGTGGGTTTGACGGGAAAGCAGATTTCCATGCTTTTGGGAAACGGAGCTCGATCTGGCGGAGCCGTCGGCAACATGGGAGTCCGGGGTGACGTCAAGAGTGAAACCGGAGCACAGGTCTGGGCCGGCGACGATGACGCGGCTTCCTCCGGGAACCCGCTTGAACCCATTCAAGGCCTGATCGATCAGAAAGAATGGAGCCGGGCGCTCAAAATCACCGAGAAGGCAATTGCTTCGCAGTCGGCCGATTCCAGCGCGCTACTGTTTGACAAGGCCCTGATTCTGTCAAACTTGAACATGGCTGGGGCCGCGGTCCAGGCACTTCAGAAAGCCGATTTCCATCCGGGGGACTCGCGCTACATGGCGGCGGTCCTGCTCTTCGGCAGTGTCGCTCTGCAAACCGAGGACTATGACCAGGCCTTATCCAAAACCGGCGAGGCGTTGCAGTTGAAGCCCGAAACCGGAATATCGCAGAGTCTGCTTCTGGTTCAGGCAATGGCTTGGCAAGGCTCGGGTGACAACAAGAAGTACACGGACCTTTTGACAGAAATCGTGGGTCTTGACCCGAGTTCGGAATCAGGTCTGGAAGCAAAACGTCTACTCAACAGTTAAGTTCGACGCCCGGTCTTCCAACGCGGATGGTCCGAGGTCACCTGACCGTGAAGATCCGCATTCCATTCGCGGGGGCGTTGTCGAGCTCCACATGGTCGACTCGGGCGCTTCGGG
>CAYYUZ010000247.1:0-2075 GCA_964475005.1 uncultured Spirochaetales bacterium | reverse complement strand
GCGGGTATCGGAATCCGACCACTCAAGCGAGGTCTTCCAATAGTAGATTCCGGCAGTCTGCGGACGGGAATTACAGGAAACCAAGGTCAGGAAAGCCAGCCCCAGAAAGGAAAAACATTTCATTCTTAACCTTCACTTGAACTCAAATTGAACTTCCTTTAACCCGTTGGTTTGTAACGAATGCTAACGTGTTCTCAGAAATAAGGTCTTGACTGACCCCGGGGCGTAGCTCTGGAAAACGTACAGGAGGATTTTACATGAAACGCATAGCATTTGCTTTGCTCGCTCTGTCCCTCGGAGGAGCCCTGGCTTTCGGTCAGGACGCCCCGGCGGCCGCCGCTCCAGTAGTCACGATCGGTGACTGGGGACGACAGATTTTCTCGGTCGGTAATCTTACCGCCAAAGAGGCCCCAGACGGTGCCGCCGGAAATTACGCCGGTGTTGGCACGTCCTGGAGTGGAAATGCGCGAATCGTTGGCTTGAACATTCAAGCCAAGACCGACACTGTCGGTTTCTCGATTACCCCTCAGGACGACAATGGGACCTTCGGTCTGACCGACCAGAACAAGGCTTGGATCAACCCCATGCCTGGTCTGCAGTTTGAAAGTGGCATCAGCCTCGAGACCGACACCTGGAGAGGAACTGCTGACTACGGTTCGTGGGACTGGTTACGCTTCCAAGGAACGGCTGGTGACAGCTTTACCTTCCAGCGCCTGGGTGAAGGCGGCGTTGCGACCGATATCAACTACAACAAAGATGGAGTCGGAGCGTGGGCTCTTTGGCAGAGTGGTCCCAATGCGAGCAGCACTCAGGCTCAGAATCAGAGCCCGGCGACCCAACTTCAAATTGGTGCCGCTTACCTCGTTCCTTCCGTCGGTACGATCAAGGCCCAGTACATTGGTAACAATGTTCCCAAAAACGGACTGATCGGAACCCAGGCTAAGGCCGCCAGCACTTCTGGTGTTATCAATGCCGCGTTCAATTTCATCGGCATGGAAAATCTCTACGAAGAAGTTGGTATCTACGTTCCTACGGCCGCTTCAGACGTGGGCTACACTCTGCAGGCCATGGACTACACCACCTACAAGATGGATAAGACCACACTGCACCTGCAGGTGGGCCTCGCTTTGCCCCAGACCGACAACGGTGGCGACTCTGGCCTGGCCTTGATGGGCGGTGTGGGTGCCGATTACGACTTGGGTGATTCGCTGGCTGTGAGCGGAGACATTCGCTATAACAACGCGAACGCGCTGGATGGCGACCTGAAGACGGTTCCTGCCAACTTGGGCAACGGCATGACAGGCTTCTTGGTCGACCTGACCAAGGGCTTCAGCAACGGCGACATCGGTATCGGCTTTGAGTACACCACGATTACCTTCGGTGGTGAAGTCCCCGGTTCGGACACCTCGGCCGGGCACTGGGCCATTCCGATCCGCGCCGAGGAGTGGTTCTGATTCTCGTCTGACAAAGGATTCCTCGGGGCTGGCCTCAAAAGGGCCAGCCCTTTTTTTGTGCCCTGCGCAGACTCCGTCTGAATTCATTTAACCTAAACTTGACGTGTTGTTGAACGTCCTATAACCAGAAATTTTAGACTCAGTCCTATAGTGAAAACAGAAAGTGGATGGTGGAGAGAAACCTAGGTCTGGAGCGACCGTTCCCAGGGTTCTGATGCTGTCCTCTTTTTTTTTCTGGACCAACACCCAAGGCTCCAGACGAGCACCTTCATTTCAGCTTTGTCCACACGCGTTGCCCCGACACCGACTGCGTCGGTGCTCGGGTCGGCTCCGCCTCAACGCTCACAAAACCCACCGCTTTGTTGCCTCCCAACGAGCGAAGCGAAGTTGCCAGTATTGCATTTACAGCAGCCCGACGGAGTTCGGGCTTTTGGCTAAATCGAGGGCGAGCGAGGACCACAGACGTACTGGAAAGTACGTCGAGGACCGGAGCCGACCGAGATGACGCCAAAAGCCCGAAATCCTAGGGCTCGAAGACGTAGCCGATACCGCGGACTGTTTTGATATACCCATCGGACCGGTCGGCGGTGCGCAGTTTCTTTCTCAGCCAGGCTACATGAA
>CAYYUZ010000246.1:0-2083 GCA_964475005.1 uncultured Spirochaetales bacterium | reverse complement strand
AGACCACGTCGATCGAGGGCAAGGACCATGTCGACCACCTGTGCTTCGCCGGAGGCACCTGCGAGGAGGCAGAAATCGTCATTGTGTCGGCGGGAATTCGCCCTCGGGACGAGTTGGCCCGAATAGCAGGCCTGGCCGTTGGTGAGCGGGGAGGAATTCTTGTCGACCGTCATTTGGTGACTAGTGACCCGGCGGTCTACGCCGTCGGCGAGTGCGCCCTGGCCGCGGGAATGACCTACGGCCTGGCGGCCCCCGGGTACCGGATGGCCGAAGCCGCGGCGGCCCATATTTTGTCTTCGGCCGAAGAGCGGACGGCGCTGTCAGGTTTTCAAGGTGCCGACCTGAGCACCAAGCTCAAACTTTTGGGAGTCGACGTCGCCTCGGTCGGCGACAGCTTGGTCGGCGATTCGGAAACGGTAAGGTCGGTGGTGTTCTCCGACAGGCAGAACGGCATCTACAAGAAGCTCTCCTTTGATCCTGTCAAAAACATCCTCAAGGGCGCGATTCTTGTCGGTGAGGCCGACGACTACGGCACACTCCTCCAAATGTACCTCAACAAAATTCCCTTGCCTGGGCAGCCAGGCGCCCTGCTGTTCAAGGGAGGGGGCGGGTTCAGCATCGGGATCGATGCCCTGCCCGACGACGCGGTGATTTGCTCGTGCAACAACGTCAGCAAGGGGTTCATCAGCCTGAAGGTGCGCGACGGTGTCCACAAGCTCGATGAGCTCAAGGCCTGCACCCGGGCTGGCACAGGCTGCGGCAGCTGCGCGACCATGGTGAAAGACCTTCTCCACGCCGAGTTGGGCAAACTAGGCGTGGAGATCGACAAGAGCCTTTGCGAGCATTTTCCTTACACCCGGTCCGAGCTGTACGAGATTGTGAAGATTCAGGGAATCAAGACCTTTGCCAAACTGATCGCTGTCCACGGCAAAGGAAAGGGCTGCGAGATCTGCAAGCCGGTGGCCGCCTCGATCTTTGCCAGCCTGGGCAACGGCCATGTGCTTGACCACAAGGGCCTGCAAGACACCAACGACGCGTTTATGGCGAATATTCAGAAGAACGGCACTTACTCGGTTGTGCCCCGGGTCCCCGGCGGGGAAATCACCCCCGACCAGCTCATCGCCATCGGCGCCGTCGCCAAGGAATTCGACCTCTACACCAAGATCACTGGCGGCCAGCGCATCGACTTGTTCGGGGCCAGGGTCGAGGACCTGCCTGCGATCTGGCAGCGCCTCATCGACGCCGGCATGGAGTCGGGTCACGCCTACGCCAAGGCCCTGCGCACGGTCAAGAGCTGCGTCGGGTCGACCTGGTGCCGTTTCGGGGTCCAAGACTCGACCACGCTGGCCATTGACCTTGAAAAGCGCTATCGGGGACTGCGCGCTCCGCACAAGATCAAGTTCGGCGTTTCGGGTTGCGCGCGCGAATGCGCCGAGGCCCAGGGCAAGGACGTCGGCATCATCGCCACCACCAAGGGCTGGAACCTGTACGTCTGCGGGAACGGCGGTATGACGCCCAAACATGCCATTCTTCTGGCGCAGGACATCGACCGCGAGACGCTGATCAAGTACGTCGATCGTTTTCTCGTTTACTACATCCGTACGGCCGATAGGCTGACGAGGACGGCCCCTTGGCTTGAAAAGCTTCCGGGAGGCATCGGCCACGTGAAAGACGTGGTGTGCCGTGACAGCCTGGGGCTGGCGGCGGAAATGGAAGCCGAAATGGCACGCCTAGTCGAAGGCTACGAGGACGAATGGGCTGTCACGCTTTCCGACCCGGTCAAGCTGGCCCGTTTCCGACCCTTCGCCAACAGCGATGCCCGCGACGAGTCGATTGCCTTCGTGAAGGTCCGTGGCCAGAGTCAGCCAGTCACCATTATCGAACCTCAGGGAGTACCGTCATGAACGCCGTCCAAAACTCCATAGCCTGGACCGCGGTCGGCCCCGCGGTCAACTTTCCCGACGGATGCGGAACGGCGGTGCTTGTCGATGGCGAGCAGATCGCCGTCTTTCATGCGGGACGGGAGTGGTACGCCGTGCAGAACCAATGCCCCCACAACTTGCAGATGGTGCTCAGCCGCGGC
>CAYYUZ010000245.1:0-2093 GCA_964475005.1 uncultured Spirochaetales bacterium | reverse complement strand
AGTTTGCGAACGTGAAAATGGCGAATTTTGCCCCGCGCAAAGCCAGCGCGTCCGACTTGGCCGATAAATTTGAGGGCCTGGATTTTTTCGCGGTCCGCGAAGCTGACGTACCCGGACATTCGGTGCCCTGACCCCTTGGCCTTCTTTTGACCGAAACTCAAAGGAGGGATCTTTGGGTCGGGAAGGGGGCTAGAAATGAAGAGCTTTCTGGTCGCGGTTCTCGTACTGATGCTCCTTTCGGGTGTGAGTGCCCAGGAGTCGACCATTGTTTTCGAAAAAGGAACCGGCGAGTACGAGATTCAGCTCCTGCAGCTGGCGTTGGAAAAAACCATACCTGACTATGGTTCGTTTCGGCTTCAGGAATGGGGGATTGACGTCACCGAAGCCCGGGGCAACTCTCAGCTTAACGACCGCGCCTTCGACATCACGTTCCGGGTCGTCACCCCAGCGATTGAGAAAAGTCTGCTTGTGATTCCCATTGAACTGACACGGGGTATTCAGGGATACCGTCTCCTGTTGGTTCACCGAGACAACTTGCCGCGATTCGCCGGAGTCAAGACGCTCGATGAGCTAAGGGCGAATTTCGTCGCGGGATTCGGTGCCCAATGGGCCGACCTCAGCGTGCTTCAAACCAACAGTTTCCGGGTCAACACCGCTGTCGAGTCTAAGCTGCTGTACAGAATGCTCGAAGCCAAGCGCTTCGACTTTTTTCCGCGCGGCGTCAACGAGATCTGGGACAACATTGTCCAACATAGCGACGACGCTCCCAGCATGGTCGTGGAGCCAAACTTGGCTCTGTACTATCCTCTGGTTCAGTTTTTCGTCGTGGCCAAGACGGACACCGCCTTGGCCGAACGGGTCCGTAAAGGGCTGGAGCGGGCTTTGGCCGACGGTTCGATGAAGAAACTCTTCTTGAGTGCCTACAAGGATGTTCTTCAAAAAGCCCGCGTCTCACAGCGCACCGAGTTTGTTCTCACCAACCCCGATCTGCCCAGCACTGGTTTGCCCGACACAAGCTGGTGGTGGCCTAACTCGCCGCACCGCTGAGGCCAAGACCGGCCCTGGAAATAGGGCCTTCAGGCGGGTTACCATACCGGTATGCATCGAAGCCTTTCCCCCTCCTTGGCGGGAGCCCTCGCCATTGTCGCCTGCGCCTTCTTGTGGAGCACTGCGGGGCTCTTCATCAAGCTGATCGATTGGAATCCTTTTTGGATCGCGGGTTTCCGCAGCCTCATTGCCGGTCTCTTCCTCCTCACCATACTTCGAACGGTTCGGCTGAACTGGAGTTGGCCACTGGTCGGCGCAGCGGTTGCCAACGCGGCGTGCATGATCCTCTTCGTCTTGGCAAACAAGCTGACCACCTCGGCGAACGCCATCCTCATCCAGTACTGGGCGCCGGTTGGAACGGCCGTGCTTGCGTTTTTCTTTCTTCGAGAAAAACTGAGAATCGAACAGGTGGCGGCGCTTGTGGCCACCTTGGCGGGTTTGGTCTTGCTGTTCGTGGACAAGCTGGGGCCCGGCGCGTTTTGGGGCAACCTGGCAGCCTTTGTCTCGGGTCTGGCGTTCGCCTTGATGTTTCTGTTCACGCGGATGCAGAAGAACGGAAAACCCCTGCAGTCGCTTATGCTCTCCCACGTGATTGCGGCGCTCGTGTCGTTCGGTGTCGCGGCGTTTCAGCCCGTGCCGGTGTTCACTTGGAGTTCTACCGCGGCGATTGCCGCCCTCGGAATTGGCCAGATCGGGTTGGCGGCCGTGTTCTTCAGCTACGGAATCAGACGCGTTTCCGCCCTGACGGCCAATCTGCTGGCCGTGATCGAGCCGGTGTTCAACCCTGTCTGGGTGTTCCTTCTTCTGGGCGAGTCGCCGACTCTCTGGGCCATCGCTGGCGGGACCCTGATTTTGGTGAGTGTGACCACGGCCAGTCTGATTGGTGCCCATAGGGCTGGGCGCAACTAGTGGACCCTGCGCAAGCCTTTGACAGCCGAGGTTTCTAGGAAGATGGAAAGATCCAGGATTGAATCACCCATTGAATGTAGGCCCGGATCTTGCTTTTCGCGTCCTCAGAGGTTCGGGGATTAAACAGGATCACGTGA
>CAYYUZ010000244.1:0-2131 GCA_964475005.1 uncultured Spirochaetales bacterium | reverse complement strand
AAAAGAATCGATTCTGTTTCTGTCAGTGCATTTCAACGCAAGCCTGAGTCGCAAAGCCAAAGGAATCGAAGTCTGGTACGTGCCGCAAGATTACGAGCGCGAAGTGATCAACGGCGGCGACATCCCAGAGTCGGTCTTCCCTGTCCTCAACACCCTTGTCGATTCCGAATACAAAAAGGAGAGCCGGGACTTGGCTCAGCAACTGGCCAAGGGCCTGGCCAAGGAGCTTGGCGACTCGAACGTGCAGAGAGGGCTCAAGGAGAATCCCTGGTTTGTCGTCAGAATGGCGCACATGCCGGCCGTGCTGGCCGAACTGGGCTTCATTACAAATCTCGAGGAGGCCACTCTTTTCCTTGACCCCGATTACTTGAAGAAGCTGGCGCATGGTCTCTATACTGGACTGGCTTCCTTCATCAAGGCCTACGAGGATCATTCATGAATTCCGACCGACTTTTGCTCTGGAGCGTCTCCCTTCTGGCGGGATTCTTCGTCCTGTCAATGGGACTCTATTTTTTGCTTCCCGGCCATCTGGTCCGCACAGTGCTGATGTTCCCGGACGAAATCTCCCACCGCATAGCCGCCGAGGCCCGCTCACTGCCGTTTGGCTGGGACCAGGAGCACAACGCTGAACTGCTGGTGAGAGAAGTCTTGCTGGGGCCCTCACGCCACGACCACCTGAGGTTGTTCTCAAGGCAGGCCAAACTGGGTTCGGTTCTTGTGAGACAGGGTTTGATCTATGTGGATTTGAAAAAAGACTCTTTTATTCCCGATCCTGATGTCATATATTCTCCTGTAACGGCCTTGAAGGTCCTGAAAGCGACGTTGATGGACAATTTTGCAGGTATTTCCGATGTACGGATCTCCGTTGGAGGCGAACCAGTGCAGGGAAATATCGTTGACAAAGGATAAAGCATCCATATAATGAATTTCAGAATCCAAGGTAATAAGGAGCACTGGATGAAAAGGTTCTTCACGATTCTGGGGGTGGCCCTGTTCCTGGCTAGCAATGGTGCCTTCGCAGAACAGCAAACTCTCATTGACTTCTCTACATTGATCGGCGACGGCTCAACCGGTCTGCACCCGCAGACAACCATCGACTACAGTCGGCAGGCAGGATCGTCGTACAGTGCTGAGGACAAGGCCAAGATGAAAATCTCCCTCGCCATTCCGAGTTGGGAGGTTCAACTAGCCTCTTCTTCGGAGACTGTGGAGAACCAATCCCAATCCATGGTTTCTGCGGCTCCTGTCAAGGCTGATGCCTCCAAGTATGCCGGACAGACAGTCATGGGCGTTCGGATTCACTTTCCGGCCTTTGGGATCAATTCCTACGCTTTGGTCAAGCCTCCGTTCACGATTCCTGCCTACGCCACGTTGGAAAGTGATCAGAAGGCCGTCGTCGGTGGGCAGTTCAATGGGTTTGGAATTCTCAAGAACGTTGGTGTCCTGAAGTCGATTCAGATCAACGTTTTGGGACGCAACTTCCCCAACAGCCTGTCGCTTCTTCTGGAAAATGAACTGGGCGACGAACAGGAAATCTTCATGGGTTACCTGAACTTCGACGGCTGGAAGGCGTTGACTTGGGTCAACCCGAATTACCAGTCGGAAGTTAGAAACCGCGATATCAGAGTTTTGGCTCTGTATCCTCGGTCACAACCGTTCATCAAGCTCAAGGGAATCATCATTCATCGTGATGCGGCCCAAGAGGGCGGTGACATCGTGACCTACATCAAGGACATCAAGGTCATCTTTGACCAGGCTGTCCTTCCAGGCGGAACCGAAGTCGACGACGAAGCCATTTGGGGTATCCTCAAGCAGCGCGAAGAGTCGGCTCGCAATTTCGAGCTCGCTAAGCTCGGGAAGCTGCAGGTTCTCCGGGCCCTGGAAATTCAGAAGATGGCGAAGGAAAGCGGCTTTGACCAAGCTGCTGCCGCTGCGGCCCCCGCGGCGACCCCTGCTGCTAAGCCCTGATCACCTAGCTTTTGCGATCAAGCCGGCTCTCCCCCAGAGCCGGCTTTTTTTATCCTAAGGAAGAGTTCATGAACCTCATTTCTGTTCTTGCCAGCCGGCTGTCCCTTAGAGAATCATCGGTCCGAGCCGTTCTGGAACTCCTGGACCAGGACCATACAGTGCC
>CAYYUZ010000243.1:0-2158 GCA_964475005.1 uncultured Spirochaetales bacterium | reverse complement strand
GGAACAGGAGTGACATCAGCGCAGTCTAGCGAAAAGAAGCGGAAGTGACAAATCTCGTCCAGCGGCGGCTTCGCCTTGGTTGTCCTTTGTTTGGACTACTTTGAAGCCAAAAGCCTGAGCCCGTTGAGGCATACCAGGAGTGTACTCCCTTCATGGGCGACCACTCCTAGAGTCAAGGGAATGTTCCAGCCGAGCGCGCCGACAACCAACACCAAAATGACGCCCAACGAAAACACCAGATTTTGGAGCATGACCCGGCGGGCTTTCTTGCTCAGGCCAACCACCCAGGCCAATCGGTCGAGGTCGTTGGCCATCAGCACGACGTCGGCCGTTTCCATGGCAACGTCGGTTCCGGCAGCGCCAATCGCCACCCCAATTGAGGCGGCGGCGAGCGCCGGTGCGTCGTTGACCCCGTCACCGACCATCATCGTCCGGCCGTAGGAGGCCTCCAATTCTCGTATTGCATCCAGCTTGCCTTCGGGGAGGAGCGAGGCTCTGACTTCGTCGGCTCCCACTGACTGAGCGACGGTTTCGGCCACGGCCGCATTGTCACCCGTCAGAATAATCGTCCGCGAGACTCCAGCGCGTTTCAGCGCGGCCAATCCGGTGACGGCGTCTGAGCGAAGCTCGTCGGCCACAGTGATGAGTCCCAGCCAACGGTCGGCCCAAACAAACACCACCGTCTTGCCCTCTTTTTCCCGTGCCGTGGCCTCCAGCGCCAATTCAGGCGGCACGGCCGCACCCTCCTTGAGGAACAGGCGGACACCACCGGCCATTACGACGCCTCCTCGATCCTTGGCGACGATTCCTAGTCCAGGTACGTTCCGAAAGTCCTCCAAGGCCGAGGCGATAAAGTTCAGGTCGCGTTTGGCCCGGTTGACCACCGCCTGCGCCACAGGGTGTTCCGACCGCGATTCGACTCGGGCCGCGGTTTCGAGAAGCAGCGAGGCTTCGACGCCGGTACAGGGCAAAACGTCAACAACCACTGGACGTCCTTTGGTGAGTGTTCCCGTCTTGTCAAACGCCGCCACTTTCACTTTGGCCAGCATCTCCAGCGATGCTCCTCCCTTGAAAAGAACACCACGGCTGGCGGCCTTGGCGATGGCCGACAAAATGGAGGCTGGGGTGGAAAGGATAAGCGCACAAGGCGAGGCCACCGTCAAGAGCACCATGGCCCGGTAGAAATGGGGACCAAAAGCTACTCCGAAGAACAACACTGGAACCAAGGTATAGAGAGCTACGCCGGTCAACACGGTCAACGCGTACATCCCTTCGAAGCGTTCCAGGAACCTTTGAGTCTTGGCTTTTTGTCCTTGAGCCTCTTCGACTTGGTGGATGATTCTGGACAGCAGTGTTTCACTTTCACCCTTGGTTACCCGGATTTCCAGAGACCCGTTCTGGTTGAGAGTTCCCGCGAAAACCTCAGAACCTGGCTGTTTGTTCACCGGAAGCGATTCTCCCGTGATAGGACTCTGGTCGGCCGTACTTTCGCCCGCAACAACCTGTCCGTCTACTGGAAATCGCTCACCCGGCTTGAGAATGACCAAATCACCCACGACGAGCGAGGCAACCTCGACGACGACTTCTCCTTCGGGACGCCGAACCAAGGCTTGGCGAGGTTTCATGTCCATCAGCGCCCGGATCGCGTTTCGGCTCCTGCCCAACGCGTAGCTTTGCAGCGTATTGCTGAACGAAAAGAGAAACAGGAGAATGGCCCCCTCCAGCCATCGCTGGATGATGGCGGCACCGATGGCGGCCAGAACCATCAGGACGTCGACATTGATCTGTCGGTCTCGGAGGCTCTTCCACGAAGAAACGACCCCAAACCAGCCGCCGGTTAGGTAGGCGGTCAGATTCAGCACCATTTCCACCCGTTCGTGCATAACCAATCCCTGAATGAGAACATTGGCGACAATCGCTGCCAGTGCCAAACCCGTCAGAAGCGGCTTTACGGAGAAAACCGCCAAAATTTTGGTGCGTGCCTCTCGGATCATTGACATTAAGATAGTCTTAGACGACCAAAAAGACTACCAATCCTGGACTTGACAAACTCCTCCTCTTCCGAGAAACTGCCTGTTATGAATCGCCCTGCCTTCGCCTTGAACGTCCTTCTTCTCGTAGTCGTAGCCGGAAACTCACCGGTCCGGGAGAAGGTTTA
>CAYYUZ010000242.1:0-2213 GCA_964475005.1 uncultured Spirochaetales bacterium | reverse complement strand
GCCCAGCCTGCCCGACGATTCCTCTTGTTTGAGCAGCTTGGTCGGCTCCAGGAGCGCCGAAAGCATGGCCTTGCGAGCGGCTCGGGCCCCGACGGTCCACGCCATGATGCGGTTGATGCTCGCGTCAAAGAAATCGAGGGCCACCGAGACCTTCTTCCAGGCTCCGGAGCGGTGAATTTCGTTGAAGACCGCCTGAACGTCGTCGCTGTAGATGACGGCGTGGTCGGAATCCCAGCGCACCCCTCGGCTGACGTGAAGCAGCAAGCCAGGAACAAACGGCAAGAGACCGGGAATTTTGTCGGCGATGGTCTCGGTGGGGTGGAAATGGCCCATATCGAGGCACAGGGTCACCTGCTTCTGGACGGCGTAGGCGGTGTAGAACTCGTGGCTGCCGACCACGTAGGCCTCGCTGCCGATGCCGAAAAGCTTGCATTCAACGGCGTCGATCAGAGTCTTGGGGTCGGCCTTTTCGGCGAACACTTCGTCGAGGGCATCTTTGAGCCTCAATCGAGGCGAAAGCCTGTCTGCGGGCAAGTCCTTGCTTCCGTCGGGAATCCAGACGTTGTTGACCGAAGGCGCTCCTGTGGCTTTGCCCATGGCGCTGGCGATGCGCCGGGACTGAACGCCGTTGCGGATCCAGAACTCACGGATCTTCTTGTTCGGATGCGAAAGGGTGCCGGCTTCGGCCAGCGGATGACTGAAGAAGGAGGGGTTGAAATCCAGACCGAACTTCTTCTTTTTGGCCCAGGTGATCCACTTGGTGAAGTGTTGGGGGCCAACTTCGTCGCGGGGCACTTTTTTGCCTTCGGTCTCAGCGTATAGGGCGTGGAGATTCACTTTCTTCGTGCCGGGGATCAGCGAAGCCGCGACTTCGAGGTCGGCGCGCAGCTCTTCCGGGGTCCGAGCCTTGCCAGGATGGTTGCCTGTCGCCATGATGCCGCCTGTCAGGCTGTCGGTGGCCCTCTCAAAGCCCGTGACGTCGTCGCCCTGCCAGCAATGCAGGCTCAGAGGAACAGCGGCAGCGGCCTTGATCGCCGCGTCGGCGTCGATACCGACAAGGGCGTAGGCCTTTTTTGCGGCCTCGTAGTTTAGCTTGATCTCGTCGTCACCCAGATACTTGAACATCGTGATCTCCTTTCTAGTGAATCAGAAGGAAGAGACAGGATGACAGGATTTGCAGGATTCACAGGAAGGAAAAGAAGCTGGGACATCCAATAGACCCATCTCTAGACCATCCTTTTTTTTGTCCTGTAAATCCTCTTCCCATCCTGTAATCCTGTCACATTCTCTCGATTTCACTTCCCACCTGAGACTTGGCTTCTAAACGCTTCCACTTCCCAATTTCTGATGAAGTCGATGGCGGCGGTTGTCATGAACAGTGGGCCGCCGAAGCTGCCACTGGCCACGGCGATTTTGACTGCATCGAGGAACAACGCGTGCGCTTGACCCGCCGTCTTTTCGCTGGTCCCCAGGCAAAACGCCCCGAGCCCCTTGGCAAGGACAACTTGCGGGGGTTTTCCATACTGGGCGCGATACTCGTCAAAGGCTCGCTCAAGGTCTGCCGCGACGTCGACCCGAACCGGGGAAACGCCCATGTACACGATATGGTCCGGAGTGAAGGCCGAGGAGAGCGGTGCGAACCCGCGCTCGGTGGCCGCAAAGTCAAGAACGGTTTTCCCGGCGACTCTCACCAGCCAGAGTTCCTGGCTCCCCAGCGCCTTCTTGGCAGCCGGAACCAGCGCCTTCAGGAACTCGGCCTCGGTGGTTGCATCGACAGGCAGAGGGACTAGACTGGCCCGCTCGGTCACCTGAGCCGAGAGCTTGCCGAGGATACTCTCGTAGGTGGCATCAATATCGGCGGGCGTGTCGCCGGCGACCACGATGCCATGGTTCTGCATGAAGATGATTTTGGGGACTTGCCCGTGCTTTGTTTGAAACGCCTCAAGCGCCTGCTTGACCACGTTGGCCAGGATGTAGCCCGGATCCACCAAGGGAATCCAGACGGCCTCAGTGGCAAACAGCCTGTCAAACGCCGCCTTTCCTTCCTGGCCGCAAGTCAGCGCATTGACAAGAGTAGGATGCGTGTGGACCACGTAGGCGAACGGAAGCAAATCATGAAGAAGCGTCTCAACGCTTGGGCGTTTGTGTTCCTCGCCCACAAGCCGGGCGGCCATCAGGCACTCCAGCACCTGCTTTTCTCGCTCGTCGGTCGC
>CAYYUZ010000241.1:0-2244 GCA_964475005.1 uncultured Spirochaetales bacterium | reverse complement strand
GGGAACACGGCATGGCGTGAAAAACCGCTTCCAAAGGGCGGCAGCGGGTCAGGTGAACTCCGCCGTCCGGGTAAACTTGCTCGCACGACCCATAGGCCAGCCCAGTCTCGACTTTCGTCAGGTCTGCGTCGGCGACCGTGGTGGCCGCCACAAACACGTCGCCGCTGTTAAGGAACAGCACCCATTTTCCCGATGCCAACCCGACAGCCTTGTTCATGGCGTCGTAGATACCTTTGTCAGGTTCGCTGACCCAGCGGTCCACTTCACCACGCTCAGCAGCAGCTTTGACCTCTTTGGCAGTGCCATCGTCAGAAGCCCCATCGACTACTAAGTATTCAAGCCTGGCACGGGCAGTCTGACTGCGGACACTGGCCAAGGTGGTCAAAAAGTCTTGGCGGGCATTGTAGACGACCGTCACAACGGAAAGGAAAGGAATCTCAGACAATAGAACCCTCTCTGTGGAATGATTCGTGACCCCTCTGGTAAGAGGACTCTTCCTGAGGTAGTCTTTTTTTGGAGAACCTATGAAAACGACGGCCTCGGTTCACGCTTCATTCACTCTATGGAATCCTGGAAAACTACTTTTTGCGGATCTCTCACTTCTTTGAAAACAATCTGCCACCTGACAAGTGGCACAAAGTGTTGGTCGAAAAAATGGCTCTTGATATTCCTCCAGTTCGACCCGCCTTGTTTGAACAGGCCGATCTGAAACGCGTAACTCTGGAGCTTCTGAATTTTCGCCAAAGGTTTCGCAATCTGTGTGGGGAAGACCTCGATCCAACGAAAACTTCGACAGTACAGCACTACGCTGAACACCTTCTGTTGGCCTTCCCGGAAGTTCACGCCCAGTTCATTGACAAACTGCAAAGTATCGCTCAGGGGTTGCCGTGAGTTTCGACCCCAGAGCCATACATCCTCTTTGGTTCGACGGCAAGGGGGTGATCCCCCTCACTTCAGAGACCTTATCCAAACGTCGGGCATTGTTTTCCAATAGAACTTACGGCTGATACGCCAAGGCCTGAACCGTCAGATGGCCGAACACCGCGTGAACGTCCTCAACGATCTGCATGTCGTTACAGTCGACCCAAAGGTTGAACTGAGAGACCTTCTTCAATCGGCCGCCGTCGAACCCGCTCAGTCCCAAAGTGACCGCGCCAGACTGGTTGGCATATTCCACGGCCCGGATGACATTTTCGGAGTTGCCGCTGCCCGAGATGGCGATTACGAGATCTCCGGGTTCCAAGATATTCTTCAACTGTTCGATAAACAGGTCTTGAAAAGAAAGGTCGTTGGAATAGGCCATGACCAAACCCATGTTGTCGATGAGGGACCGCCCGCGGAAGGGTTTACCCTTCTTCAGGAAGACGCTCTTAGACCAATCGGCGACGAAATGAAGTGCCGTCATGGCGCTGCCACCGTTTCCAAGGGTTATGACTTGCCGCCCCTGTTGCCAAGCCGTGCGAACAAGGTCGATCGCGTGGTCATAGGCCGCGGCATCCTGTTGCTGAATCACACGCTCCAAGCGGGCAAAGTAGGCTTTAGAAAACGATTCCATGGGTTGTCCTCATTTGGTGGGGTTGAAGAAAATAATCTGGCTGCCAAAGCGCTCAAATTGGAAGGGAACCGGCCGCAACTGCGCAAGGGAGTGGCAGATCTTTTCGTGGTGTTCTTTGGGAGCGTAGAATACCAGAAAGCCGCCGGCTCCCGCGCCGAGGATTTTGCCGCCGGTGGCTCCTGCCTTGAGGCCTTGGTTGTACCATTCGTCGATCACGGAAGTGCTGACTCCCTCGGCCAGCGACTTTTTGAGCAGCCAGTTTTCGTGAAGGATGGGTCCAACCAGGTCGGGGTTCCCTTCTTGCAGGGCCTTCTGAAAGTCTGTGCAAAGTCCCACCATGCTGTTGAGCGCCTTGCGTTTGGCCTTGTCTTCCCGCACTCCCTGGCCTTGCTTTTGGAGCAGCTCCGAGGCGCTTCTCGTGATCCCGGTGTAGAGCATCAGTAGGTTTCCCTCAAGAACCTCGAGCGTCTTGGGCAGCACCACGATGGGCGTGACTTTCACCGTCTCATCGGGAAAGAACTCGATGGTGTTGAAACCCCCGAACGCGGCGGCGTACTGGTCTTGTTTGCCGATGGGTTCGCCGCAGATGTCGATTTCAATATGACAGCTGGCCTTGGCCAGGTCAGACGCGCTTGAGTTCCTTCCTTGAAAGGCCCGCAGCGCGTGAAGGAGAGCCACGGTGAACGTGC
>CAYYUZ010000240.1:0-2245 GCA_964475005.1 uncultured Spirochaetales bacterium | reverse complement strand
CACATCGGTGATCGAAAGACCATCGACCTTGTAGGCCAGCACCTCCTCTTTGAACCGCTTGCCGCCACAGGCCTCGCACGGAAGCTTCACTTCGTCGAGAAACGCCAGGTCGGTGTAGGTGACTCCTAGGCCGTGGCAGGTTTCGCAGGCCCCCTGCGAGTTGAAGCTGAACAGGGCAGGGCTGACCTTGTGGGCGGTGGCGAAGAGCTTGCGCAGGTCATCCATCAACCCGGTGTAGGTGGCGGGGTTGGAACGGGTCGAGGTGCCCACCGCCGACTGGTCGATCACCACCGCATCGGGGAACCGGGGCAGGAAGGCCTGGTGGACCAGAGAGCTTTTGCCCGAACCAGCCACCCCCGTGACCACCGTGAGAACTCCCTGCGGAAACTTCACGCTGACATTTTTCAGGTTGTTGGCCCGGGCGCCGCTGACCTCGAGCCAGCCGCTTGGGGGTCGGACTTGGGTCTTGAGCGGGAGCGCCTGGCTGAGGTGCCGCCCGGTCAGGGTCGACGAGGCCTTCAATTCGGAAAAGGTCCCCTCGAAGACCACCGTGCCGCCGCCTCCCCCGGCCAGAGGACCCATGTCGACCACGTGGTCGGCGATGCGAATCACGTCGGGGTCGTGCTCGACCACCAGCACGGTGTTTCCTTGGTCCCGCAGGCGCACAAGAAGTTCGTTGAGCCTGTGGACATCGCGGGGGTGCAACCCGATGCTTGGCTCATCGAAAACGTAGAGCACGTCAACCAGGGCGCCGTTGAGATGCTTCACCATTTTGACCCGCTGCGACTCGCCGCCTGACAAAGTATCGGTCTCACGGTTCAGGCTGAGGTAGCCCAGGCCGATGTCGACAAGATGGCTCAGCCTCTCCTGCAAGGTAGCTAGCAGAGGCGCCACTTCGGGCAGGTTCCACTGGCTCACCAACTGGGCCAGGTCGTCCACCTCGAGGGCCGACAGATCGGCGATATTGTGCCCGTCTATGCGGCAGGCTAGGGTGGTCGGGCTCAGGCGGGCACCCTCGCAGAGTGGACAGCTGCCCTGCACAAGGTAGGGTTCAACCGATTTTTGGGTGCGTTCCGAATACGACTTGAGGTCTTTGAGGATGTACTTGTTCGTGAACTTCTCGACTACGCCATCGTAGGTGAGGTTCATCGACTTGGTGCCGATCTGGGTTTTCACCTTATGACCCTTGCAGTGAAGCAGAAGGCGGCGCTCCTCCTCTGAATACTGATTCACCGGCTTATCGAGGTCAAAGAACCCGGTTTGCACCACCAGAGACCAGTCCCAGCCCCCCACGGCGTAGTCGGGCATCAGCAGAGCCCCCTGGTTGAGCGACTTACTCTCGTCGAGGGCTTTGGCCATATCCAGTCCCAAGGCCCGGCCCATCCCGTTACAGGTGGGGCACATGCCCGCCGGGTCGTTAAACGAAAAGCACCAAGGCCCCGCCAGGCGCGGCGTTCCAGCCCGGGCGAACAGCAGCCGGAGCGCCGGCGCCACGTCGGTGATGGTTCCCACCGTCGAATGCGCGCCTCCTCCCAATCGTTTTTGATCGACGATCACGGCCATGTTCAGGTTCTCGATGGCGTCGACTTCGGGCTGCGGGTACTTGGGGAGGAAGTTGCGGGCAAACAGACTGAAGTTTTCGTTGAGCAGGCGTTGGGATTCCGCGGCCAGGGTGTCGAACACGAGCGAGGACTTGCCCGAACCCGAGACTCCCGTGAACACCGTGATCTTCCGCTTGGGGATGTCCAGCGAAACGTTCTTGAGGTTGTTTTCCCGTGCACCGTGGACGCGGATGTATTCTTGACTCATGGCGGCCTCAGCCGGAATATGCCACACCAAGAAGCAAACGTCCAACTTCTGAGAATGTGACAGGATGACAGGATTTTCAGGATGAACAGGATTTAGGAAGGAACAGAGAGACCGGATAACCGGAGTGGCCGGATAGGACGGAAGGGTGAAGCAGAGAGGACACCTAGAATAAAGCTCAGACAAGCTCCACCTGGGATTTTGAACAATAGACAACGGAGTCAACGGTAAAAGGGGTTGGGCGGCTTCGGGTCGAGGTCAACTTTGAACTTTCGAGGTCTTCCTACTTACTCTCGGTCTTCGTCTTCCCTTCGCGTTCCTTCGCGCCCTTGAGCGAAGCGGGCGGTGAGCCTTTCCCTGAAGAGATTCGAACCGCCGAGGACGCAGAGGGCCGCCGAGGAAGACAAGAAGGGTGGGTGGGTTTTGATTCGGAGGGCAA
>CAYYUZ010000239.1:0-2256 GCA_964475005.1 uncultured Spirochaetales bacterium | reverse complement strand
CCCAGGATTTGTGCAAACAGCGGGATATCCCGGCCCTTCAGGCCCTGTGGATACCCCGATCCGTCGATTCGCTCATGGTGGTGAAGCAGGCCATCCCGAATTGGAGTAGGCAAGTCCTGGTCACAGAAGTGCATGAGCCCCATCGAAACGTGGCTTCTGAGCACGCCAAACTCGGCCTGCGTCAGATCGGGCTTCGCGAGGATCCTCTGGAATTCGAGGTTGTCGATGTGGAGGTAACCCGCGTCGTGGGCCAGCGCAGTGCGACAAAGCATCCGCGTGTCGGCGCCGGAAAGACCAAGGGCCGGGCCTATTGAGCGACAAAGCTTGGCCGTCACCACCGACTGGTCCCGGCCCTTGAGTACCTCTTTGAGCCGAAGAGGAATGTCGAACAACGCCGGAATCCCTAGGGGATCCTCAGGAGACCCTTCGCGACGGACCAAACTTGCCTCCGGGCGATCCTTGTGCCCGGGATGGGTCGTGAGACCCCTTGAAGTCGGAAGCGATGGAGGCTCTTGCCTCGTCCAGGCGCTCAGAAGGATGAACGAGGCCAGCAGAGCTAAGAGGAGCGAAGACGCCACAAGGAACCAGACAAGCCCATCCGAAAACGAACTCTTGGCCGCCAAGAGCCTTCCCTGGCCCTCGACGGCATTCACAAGGTTTTGGATTTGGGGGTTGGGGGGCGGCGTTGCCTGGGCCAGGGCGGCCTGCTTGTCGATGACGCCCTTCAGGTCGGCCTGGGTCTGTCGGGCCACGAGGACCTGCCGGTCCAACTGGTCCCGAAGCCGTTGATTCTCGAGCTTTGTTGACGATGGTTTGAAGACGGAAACGGGAGGGCTGACGACCTCGGCGACCTTGGCTGGGGTCTCCGGAGGCGGTAGGGGTACGGGAAGGGGCGTGAGCGAAAGGACGGGAACTTCAAACTTCAGGAGAGGGATCACCTCAGCCGCCACAGTGGTCTGCGGTGGTTGCGGCATCACGGGGAGCGATGGAGAGATTGAGGCCGCCCTTGGCTTGGGTTCCGCTTCATTCTTGAGGCTGGCGACGTCCATGGTTCGCTTGATGCTCAGGAAACCCTGGACCGCAGAAGAATTCTCAGGCGAATACTTCAAGGCCATCGTGTAGCTCTCGTAGGCGTTCTTGAAGTTGTGAACGGCGAACTCCTGCGTTCCCAGCTCTGCCAGAAACGATCCGATGGCGTTGTTCAGGCCTGCAGCCTTCGCGGCCTCGGGGAGGCTGGTCGTGGCAGCCACAAGGGCTTCTTGGTAGGAACCAGCAGTGTAGAGATTCTTGGCACGCTCAAGGGAAGGGGATTGGGCGTTCGCTGGGAAGCCGAGAACAGACAGAAGAATCGCTAGACAGAGAAGGCGAACAGACGACACAGGCATTTCATCCCCCTCTATTGGTTCAAGGTCACGGCACCGTGTCCCCAGCGCCCGGTAGGCAGAGTGGTGGACACCCACCCAGGGATAGTCCAGGAGGCCCCCGCTGTCGGAACGTCGGTGTAGTACGACGAGACGGTGCTCGACGGTGAGCTCAACGAGGAAGTCCCTCCAAAAGTGTAGATCCGGGCTGGACTGAACTCGGTCGACACCACGGTGGCCGCGAAAGCCAGGCTGAGCGGATAGGTCGTCTGACCGCCCACAGGGAGCAGCCATACGGCCGCCGTGAAACCAGAATAGGGCTCGTACAGGTACTGGACCAAGTTCGTCAAGGTTGCGGCGGTGGTCCCCTGCCCGATGAAGTTCCCTGTGGTTCCTGTCAGCGTCGTGGCGCCACCCACAAAGACCACCGACCCAGTGGTCGATCCCGGAGCGTAGGCGTCGCCCGAGGCCCCAGTACGAGGAGTTCCCCAGGGCGACTCGACCACTGTCGTCAATGAACCCGCTGCCGAGCTGGGAACGTCGGGAAGAAACCCGTCGAACCCAGGTGCGGCAACCAAGACGGCCGAACTGCGGCCGCCGATTTGATAGACGGTGGACGAACTAGCAAAAAGCAGTCGCTCGCTCGTGGCGGCAGGCAAAACCGTTGTCTTGGTTACCCAGCTGTTGCCCGCGGTGGAATACTCGAAGATGCTTGTGCTCCCGACCCAGGCGGCCGACGCTGCACCCGTCGTTCCCCCGAGGATCTCGATCTTTCCGTTCAGAACCGTCGCCCCAATGTTGGCACGAGGGCTGGGTAGCACAGCACCCGCAGACCAGGAGTCGGACGCGATGTCGTAAACTTGGACCTTGGACTGGACAATCCCACTGCTGTCAA
>CAYYUZ010000238.1:0-2296 GCA_964475005.1 uncultured Spirochaetales bacterium | reverse complement strand
TTGGCCTCATCAATTTTCCGGTTGAGGTCCATGGATTTCTGTATCGAATCGTCGGCAAAAAAGAAAACTTTGGGCACAGTTCGCATAGAGAGCTTCTTCAAGAGGTGGCCTTGGATGAAACCGGCCGCATGGTTCAAAGCCTCGACGGCCTTTTCCACAGTCGTTTCCTTTTGAAACGAAGAAACATACACTTTGGCCTGGCTCAAGTCATTGCTGACTTTGACTAGGCTCACAGAAAGGAACGTGCTTACTCGGGGATCCTTGATTTCCTGAGTCAGAATCATCTGACTCAGGATACCCTGGATAAGACTCTCAACTTTCTTCTTCCTGACCTCGTTCATGATTCCGTCTGAGGCTTTTTGGCGGCCTCAGCGGCCTTGGTCTCGGCAAGCGTCGGCCCCAACTTCTTGGCAACCTTGATCTGTTCCACAACCTCGAATACGTCGCCAACCTTGACGTCGCTGTAGTTGTCCACGCTCATGCCGCACTCGAAACCTTCGACCACTTCCTTGGCGTCGTCTTTGAATCTCCGCAGCGAGGTAACCTTTCCGGAGTACACCTGAATACCGTCGCGAATGATATTGACATGGCTGGTCCGCTTGACTTTTCCGGAGGTGACCATACAGCCAGCCACCAGACCAATCTTGGGAACCTTGAACGTGTCGCGGACCTCAACCTGACCTATGACTTCTTCACGCACTTCCGGCGCAAGCATGCCTTCCATCGCCGAACGGATGTCTTCGACAGCGTCGTAGATGATGTTGTACTTGCGGATTTCGACCTTTTCGCGCTCGGCTATCTGCTGAGCTTTCGCTGTCGGCCGAACGTGGAAACCGATGATGATCGCCTGAGACGCCATCGCAAGAGTCACGTCTTGCTCAATGATCGCGCCTGCGCCCGAGTGGATGCACGACAGCCGGATCTCGGCGGTTGACAGCTTTTCAAGGGCGACCTGCAGAGCCTCGACCGACCCGTGAACGTCACCCTTGATGATGACCTTGAGTTCCTGGACGCCACCGGCCTGAATTGTCGAATACAGGTTAGCCAGCGTCACTTTCTTAACGTTTTTGGCCTCTTCCTGTTTGCGTAATTCTTGCCGTTTTTCAGAGAAATCCTTCGAATCGCGTTCGTTCTCGGTGACCTGAAAGGGGTCGCCGGCGCCTGGAATTCCGTTGAACCCCAGAACTTCCACAGGCATCGAGGGACCAGCTTCTTTCACTGGCTGGCCGCGGTCGTCGAACATGGCCCGAACCTTGCCGGGAAAAACGCCACCCACGAAGTAGTCGCCCACCTTAAGAACGCCTTTCTGCACGAGAATCGAGGCCACGACACCCCGTCCCTGATCGATCTTGGATTCGATGACTTTGCCCTCGGCCCGGCGTTTGCGGCTGGCGCGAAGTTCCATCACTTCGGCCTGCAGGAGGATCGCGTCAAGCAGTTCTTCGAGTCCGAGGCGCTTCAAAGCAGAGATTTCGACGTACATCGTCGAACCGCCCCAAGGCTCGGGAACTAGACCGTAGTCAGATAGCTGCTGTCGAACCCGGTCCGGATTGGCCTCGGGAAGGTCGACTTTGTTGATGGCAACAATGATCGGGACCTTGGCTTCCTTCGCGTGATTGATGGCTTCAACAGTTTGCGGCATGACACCGTCATTGGCCGCCACCACGAGGACGACAATGTCTGTGATCTGAGCACCGCGGGCGCGCATCAGGGTGAAGGCCTCGTGACCGGGGGTGTCCAGGAAAGTCACGTCGCCTTTGACGTGATGCACCTGATAAGCACCGATATGCTGGGTGATCCCTCCGTACTCGCCGGCAGCGACGTCGGTCGTTCGGATGGCGTCGAGCAATTTGGTCTTTCCATGGTCGACGTGCCCCATGATTGTGACAATGGGAGAACGGTGAATCAAATCCTCGGGCTGATCAGTCTCGGTCTCGATAACGGTTTCATCGTAAAGGGAGATGATCTTGACCTCGGTGCCGTACTCACTGGCCAAAATCTGAGCGGTTTCCGCGTCGATCTGTTCGTTGATGGTCACCATCATGCCCATGCTCATGAGCTTACCAATGAGCATGGAGGCCTTAAGGTTCATCTTCCGAGCCAATTCGGCTACGGTGACAACCTCCATGATCTCCACTTCCTTGGGAACCGGGTTGGCCTTGGCCTGGGCTCTCTTCTTGGCTTGGTTGGCCTTGTCGAGAAGTTCTTCCTTTTCCTTGAGATAAGTTTTTTCTTTCTTGGAGCGGAACTTCTTCGGCTGGGTACTCTTGGCCAGATCGACAGGAGGCGTGCCGCC
>CAYYUZ010000237.1:0-2298 GCA_964475005.1 uncultured Spirochaetales bacterium | reverse complement strand
ACCTCGAGGAAGTCTTGGTCAAGCGCCCCAAGGGGCGGGTTCTCGACCCGGCCCTCGCCTGGGCCATCTGGTACCCCGTCAAGAGAACAAAGGCCTTCGAGGCTCTCCCCGAAGAAGAAAAGCACAAAGTCCTCATGGACCACGGCGACATTGGCAAACGGTTTGGAAAAGCCGGTTTGGCGCACGACATCCGGCTTTCCTGCCACGGTCTCGACCGCGACGACAACGATTTTGTCATTGGTGTTTTGTCGGCCGAACTTGCCGCCGGATCGCTGGTAGTTCAAGCGATGCGCAAGAGCCTCCAGACCATGCACCATCTCGACGGGCTCGGTCCGTTCTTCACAGGGCGGGTCCTGGGACAATGGCAGCCCTGAGCCGCATTCTGGTATGGGTGGCCGTTTGGTTGCTGGTCTCGTGTTCGCACGCTCCGCCGGAGGCCGTCCAGATCTTCGATCAGGTTGATCGGGTCTTTGATCCGGTTTCAAGATCCTGGTCGGGAAAACTCTCTGTCTTCGTTCAGGCCTCGAGCGCCGATGGCAACAAGGTCTTCGACAGACTTCATCTTGTGCACGATGGGCAGGGTCTCTATTTTTCTCTGGCCAAAGACCGCTGGAGCGCCATCGAACGGCCCGGTGAGTTCTGGATAGGGGCTCGGGATCTGGCCTTTCCCGACGGGAGGGTGCCCACCGGGGAGTGGCGGGCCCTGCTGGTCACCCGTTCGGGGCAGAAGGCCGAGATGCGCTTCATTGTGCCTCCCCAGCCCAGCGATGCGGCCGGCGCACGAACCCTGCCGGTCAGCATTCAGCCCGACGCAGGCGGATATCGCGTTTCAGGGTGGGTCGACAACTATCTGGTTTGGAGCCGCGACGCCAAAGGAAACCTTGTCAGCCGCGCCAAGGTGACGGGTGGGGTGTTTCAGGTGCCCTCAGGGGCGGCGACTTTCACACTGTATTCCTACGACAAAGACAGGGGCGAAGGGCTTGAGGCGGGGCCCTTTCCCGTTCAGGAGAAGGGCTGATCTGCCGATAGGAAAGGCGGAGGAACCTTTATGAACCGTTTGTTTTGGGGAGTAGCCTTCTTGTTCTTGGCGGCTGCGACCCCGTGGGCTCAGTCCACTTGGCGTGGTCAGGCCGAAGTCTGGACGGCGAAGAACGTCCCTGCCGACGGACTTGTTGCCGCCTCCAACGAGTTCCCCCTCAACACTTTGCTCAACGTTGAGAACTACAAATCTAAAAAGACCATACAGGTGAGGGTGCTTGCTCCCCTCCCTGCAGGTTCCTCCGATCTGGTCCTGCTGAGCCCCAAGGCCGCCGCCGCGCTTGAAATCAAGGTTGGCGATGTTCCCCTGGTGGGCGTCAGGATAGACCCCACAGGCACAGACAGACCGGACAACCCCGATCCTGACGTCAACCCTGCCGCGCAACCTGCAGCGGCCGCCGCTTCGCCCGCCACAGGGCCGGGAGGCTTGCCACTTCCCACGGTGACGGGCGCTGTGCCTCTGGCCGTCGCCGACGAAACCGAGAACGCCCCCTCCACCCCCGGCAAGAAAGTGTTTGAATCGACCAAGAGCGCCGAACCAGTAGCGGGACCAGCCGTTGCCGACACTGGGCCAGCCGCATCCCCCCCTTCCGACGCGGCCCCGGCCGTCAAGGACACCGGCTCGGCCACAGCAGAGTCCGCGCCGGCCAGCGATGCGGCTCCTGACCAGGTTCCTGTCGCTCCCTTGAAGGCGGCTCTTGCCAACACGTGGGTCGCCGTTCCCGGGCGGTTGCAGGGACCGGTCTTGGGGCAGGTACCGGTCTTGGCTTCCCTTGAAAAAGGGAAACCCTACGTGCAGTTGGGGACCTGGGCCACCGAGGCCGAACTTCTGGCCACCCTCGACAGCGTCAAATCGTACGTTCCCCTGGCGCTCTACAAGGCCGAAGGGCAGAAGAACCCCTGGAGGGTCGTGGCCGCGGCGCCCAAGGGGCAGCTGGGCATGCTCCTCATGCTCTTCCGTAGCGAAGGCCTGCGATCGGCCGCCGTCGTGCGCGGCTAGAGGAGTTTCAGGCTCTTCAGGGTCTCGCGCAGAGCTTTCCGCTTGGGCTCGTCCATTGGACACATGGGCAAACGGAAGGTCTCCTGCATGTGCCCTTGCATGGCAAGGGCGGTTTTCACTGGGATCGGATTGGTGTCGATGAACAGAGCCTTGAACAGCGGCATCAGCTGATAGTGAATCTCTCTTGCCCGCTCGAAGTGCCCGCCCAACGCCTCTTTGGTCAGTTCCACAAGCGCTTGGGGAACAAGGTGAGCCGCTAC
>CAYYUZ010000236.1:0-2341 GCA_964475005.1 uncultured Spirochaetales bacterium | reverse complement strand
TTTTTGGCCCTGGGTGCTGCCAGCGCTGTTGTATTGGCCGGCGTCGACCTGGACTTATCGTCAGAAAGACACGAGATGACGGCACACGTTGAGTTTGAAAGCGAGGCCTCTTTGACGTCGGTCGATGAGCGAACCGCTTCGTTGGTCCGCAGGGTCCGCCAGATTCCCGGTGTGACCAGCGTGCAGAGCCTGGCCCGCCCAGGGAGCGCAGAACTGACTGTAGGATGGGACGAGCACCGGGTCAGCCGTGCCGCTTTGTCGACGGCACTGGTCCAAGCTGGTGAAGGAATTTCAGGAGCCTTTGTTTATCTGCCCCAGGGAGCGGGGAACCGGGCAACCTCGGTGCAAATCACTCTGAGCGGCGACGACAATGACCGGTTGCGAAGCCTGGCCAAACAGGCGGCCCAGAGACTCGGGGAAGCTGGGGGAGTGGGCCAAGTCGTCCTCAACTTCAAAGACCCGCCACGCAGACTGGCGGTATGCTTCGATCACGCCAAGACAGCGCGCTCAGGACTCACGGTTGCCGGCGCGGCCTCGGCTTTGCGGTGGAACCTTTGGGGACCCGTAGCCGTCAAATGGATCGATGGCGACCGCGAAAGGGACCTCAGAATAATGGGTGCGCAAGGTCGCACTCTGAACCGTGTGTCGGTGATGAACCTGCCCATGGTCGGGGCTCACGGAACGGTCAAGGTGGCAAACCTCGCCCAGCTGGTTGAGGAGCCCGGCGGCGCAAAGATCTATCACGAGAACCGTCAGAGAGTGGTCTATTTGACCGTCCAGACTTCCCTAGGCTCCGCACGGAGAATCACAACGGCCCTCGAAGGGGCCCTGAAGACGGTCGGCTGGCCTCCCGGCTACACCTTTCGTATTGATCCTCGTTTAGCCGAACAAGAGGGGCATTTCGCCATGGTCGGGGCGGCGCTCCTGTTGAGTCTCGTGCTCATCGCCTTGCTTCTGGCCGCCCGATCTCAATGTTTTGGTGTCCCGCCCCTCACTCTGGCGATGGTTCCAGTTGCTTTGGCTTTTCCAGTTCTCGGGGCTGCCCTGGGGGGCGGATTTACCGTCCCCGTGTTGTTGGGGCTCGTCCTGCTGGGCGGCACCATTGTGAACAACGCTATTTTGATCGTCGACTCGGCCCGGGCTCACCCGGGTGCCTTCGTCTACGGGGCTGTCCGCCGTCGGCTTGTTCCTCTTGTCATGACCACCGTGACCTCCGTGCTGGGGGCCTTGCCCCTCGCCTTGGCCAGTTGCGGGGGAGGGCTTCTTCCCACCTTATCGATGCTTGTGGTTTGGGGGGGGCTCGGGGCCTCCCTGACCACTCTGACCACCATTCCTGCCTTGTTGAGGCTTTTTCCTCGCTCACTCAGACCCTTGTCCGTTTTTCCTCCGGAGGTTCAGCCATGAAATTTTTCCCTTGGGGCCTTTCCATCGCAATTCTGGGGGTGTTTGCCACAGCAGAAGGTTGGGCCGATGCGAAAGCCGACGCCCAGTCAACAAGCCGAAATGTGCTCGAAGTGTACCTGGACAGGGCCAACGGTTCGACGACTCAGCAGGACTGGAAGACGGCCTCCGACTGGGGACTACAAGCCGCCGAGGCGATGTGGGAACGTGGAGCAACCGCCTGGAACGAAGATCCCCAAACCCTGGCTTCGGATCGGCAGACCGAAAGCAATTTTCTCTCGGACCTAGTGACCCAAGCCTGGCAGACGTGGCTGGTTGATCAGTTCTACCGGCAAGTAGGCTCGATCGACACTGTCAGTTTTGGGCAGGTGGTTACCCACGCAGACCACCAATGGCTCTACCAAACCGATTCTCAAGGAAAGGTGCAATTTGACACTGCTGGAAACCCTATCGTTTTCACCAAGGCCGACGGACCCGACGACGCCAACGATACCGGATGGAAGACCGCGGTTTCGACTAGCCATGATGCCCTACTGGCTTCTTGGGATCAGAAGGTGAAAGCCGCGCTGCCTGAGCTGTACGCGGCGGCAGAAGGGCAAGACACGGCCGTTTTGGGCGACCTCGCAAACCAGGTCGGCGCGATCTACCGCGCCCGCTACAAACAAGAACTCGATACGCTGTACCAGCAGCAGGTGGACCGATACTCGGCCACGCGCCTCTATGACCAATTCTCGCTGAAGAAGAAGACGGTTGACGACACAGCCGGCCCTCTGGTCGATCAGCTGATCACCGACGTAAAGACCGGAACCGACGCCGGTATTCAAATCATTATGGCCGCGCTCGGGCTCACGGCAGGGTCGGTGGACTCCAACTCCCAAGTCAATGCGGCCAATTGGGAATCGAGTTTCAAGCAGGTGCTTGATTCTGGGCTGGCCAAGTG
>CAYYUZ010000235.1:0-2390 GCA_964475005.1 uncultured Spirochaetales bacterium | reverse complement strand
TGACGCGGAGGTTTTGTTTGGGGTGGCTTTCGCTTCGCTCAGCGGCGGGTTCATTCTAGCAAGACTCCCTGACGCGGAGGTTTTGTTTGGGGTGGCTTTCGCTTCGCTCAGCGGCGGGTTCATTCTAGCAAGACTCCCTGACGCGGAGGTTTTGTTTGGGGTGGCTTTCGCTTCGCTCAGCAGCATGGTCATTTCAGCGCTCCGAACGTGAAGGTCTTCTTTGGGGCGGGCGTGTCTGGGTTGAGGTGGATGCCGCATTCTTTTTTGTCGGAGGCTTCCCACCACCAGCGGCCGGCCCGCTCGTCTTCGCCTGGTTTTACTGCACGGGTGCAGGGGGCGCAGCCTAGGCTTGGGTAACCTTGGGCGTGCAAGGCGTTGACGGGGACCTGACGCTCTTTCAGTGACGCCTGCACGTCTTCGAGTGTCCATTCGAGGAGGGGGTTGAGTTTTACAAGGCCATGGGCAGCGTCCCACTCCACGCGTTCCAGCGTGGTGCGGGTCACCGATTGGGCGCGCCTCAGCCCTGTGATCCAGGCTTGGCGGCCGTCCAGAGCGCGTTTCAACGGGCCGACTTTCCTTACCGCACAGCAGGCCTTGCGGTTCTCAACGCTCTCGTAAAAGAGGTTGGGGCCGCCTTGGGCGACCAGCGCTTCGACAGCGGGGGCTTCGGGCCAGTAGGCTTTTACCCCGAGCCGGAAGCGGGCGCGGTTGGTCTGAAGCAGGTCGTAGGTTTCAGGATTGAGCCGCCCAGTATCAAGGGTGAAGGCGAGAATCTGCGACTCGGGTGACGGGTGGCGAGCCAGGGCGCCGTCGAGCAGCGAAAGCAGCAGCTGGTCCTCGAGCCCCAAGCTCGTCGCGAAGGCCAGGGTCGGACCGTGGGGAGCCGGAAGGAACCGCTCAAGGGCCCAAGTCAAAAAGGAGGGGAGGTCGAGGTCACGGCTCTCGCGCAGGAGGTCGGGGACTACGGCTTCAGAAACCTTCATGACTAAGGTTGTAAACATTTCACAAAATATAGTCAAGCGATGAAGTCAACAAGGAGGGGTCTTCGGGACGCGACCAGCCGTTTTGGGAGTTCCTGTAAACCGGCAGATAGCCTTCTCTTGGTCCGCCGCAAACCGGGCACTGCCAGCCGGGCGGCAGGTTCTCAAATTCGGTGTCGGGTTCGACTCCAGCCCCCGGATCTCCCCAGCGCGCCTGGTAAACGGTGAGGCATGAGGCGCATTGGTGGGCGCTCCCTTCGAGCGAAATGGGCGCTTGGGTCGGTTCCGCGGCACCCGCACGCACCGGCGTCTCCAGGGCCACCAGGGCCTCCTCCAGGGTTCCTTCTCCGGAACGCGAACCGTCGGCGCTTCGGAACAGCCACGAGTTCGGGGTGCGGACTAGCAGAGGCGTGCCCAGAGCGCACACGCCATCGGAGCGGTTGAGTTCGTCGTCGGCCACCACTAGGCGCCGCGAAGGCGGCATAAGGTCGGCGCGGCTGAGGTGCTCATGAACATCGGCCCTCGCCGTGCGTGCCTGGACTCCCCACCCGGCCGTCTGGAGCGCCAAATCGAGCTCGTTGTGGTGGCCGATCAAACGGTTGGCGGCCATCCATTGTTCCCAAAGCGGCCTGTGCGCCCTGTCCATGCCTTGAAAGACGAGCACCCTTTCGGGTGTTATCCAGATTCGGGGAGCTCCGGAATCCCAGGCCAGCCAGGCCAGTTCGCGCAGCCGGCTGACGCTCAGGCGGGCGTCTGGCTTCCAATAACCAAAAGAAAACGACGAAGAGGTTTCCTCATGGAAGGTCTCAAGCGCCTCGCTGCGGACCTGGGGCGGCGACGCCGAAACACTGGCTGGCACACCCGCCCAAGCCCGCTCGTCGCCGGCGGCCCAGGCGTCGCGGAACCGGTCTACGAGTGCGGGAATCTCTCCGGTGTGGCAGGCAGCCTCCAAACGGGTGACCCGGTCGGTACGCGGACGCCTGACCAAGACACTCCACTGGTGGGGAGCGCGGAGGGCCGAAAGCCGAAGGTGGCCCCAGCGGAGAAAGCGGTGAGCCCCCGCGTCGTGAAGCAGCTGAACGTCGAGGTCCCCCGGGTCGGGAAGCGTGGCCAGAAGACTTCTCCAAACACCGGAGGTCAGCCACGGAGTCGAAGCCGAGGCCGGCGCGAAGGCCGAACTCTGCAGCGAACCCTGCAGACGCCGCGCAAAGCGTTCAGGGGGAGGTCCCACGGTGCTACGGGGGTCCTCCAGCACCCAGTCCTGAAAATCTCCTGCACGAAACCAGGTTGCCCCGGCCGACCCGGCCCAACCGACCAGGTCGCGGAGGTCTTGGGTGGTCATCCAGCCGCCGGGAATCTGAAGCCGGATCTCAGCCATGGACAACCTCGCGGGCCTCACAAAAACGGGCG
>CAYYUZ010000234.1:0-2451 GCA_964475005.1 uncultured Spirochaetales bacterium | reverse complement strand
TCGGAGAACACAACCGGGAGCTCGACCTCGATATCAACGTCACCAAGGAAAAGAAGCTTTCGAACATGCGTGCTGCCGGCAAGGACGACAATATTTTGCTAACGCCGGTAAAACCCATGACCCTCGAAGCCAGCCTGAACTTTCTTCGCGACGATGAGTGGCTTGAAGTGACCCCCAAGAACTTGCGCCTGCGTAAACAATACCTCGATATCGCTTCGAGGAAGCAACACGCGAAACGGCTGAACGACGGGGAATGAGTAGTCTTACTCTGCGCCTAGATTCCGCAGGATTTTTCTAGCCAAGGGTTACTTGATCTCGGCGTGCCGTGGCACGGCTTCGGTAGTCCCGGTATTTGGGTTTATCCAAAGCGAATGCGAACTTCCGTCTCTTTTGAGATAGCAACCAGTTATCCGAAGGAGTCGCTCGAGATCCCGTCTTTTCATCCGCCGACGACCGAATCCCTGAGAGCGTCTGCAGGTAGTCCGCGAAACACATCCTCTCGACGATCTTCGAAAATCAGTTCGATTGCTTCTCGAAGACTCGACTTGGCCTCTTCGGTCGTTTCGCCCCGCCCGCTGGCTCCCGGGATCTCAGGACATATGGCCCAGAAACCGCCTTCAGGAGCGGGTTCGATGATGGCTGTAAATTCAGATCTCATGGAACGCCTTCCTTTTTTCACACGACAGCTTCAAGGTGTCGGCGGCCAGTAGAGAAACGGAAGCTCGAAGATAGAATATTGATGCTGTCGTCGAACGTACTGATTGACTGTATTTTCGTAGGTTTGCCGGGCCACCTCATGCTTGAGTTCCGCAGTCACGATGGGCAGACCGTTGAGAAAGTGGACCAAGTCAATCTCCTCGTTCCGGTCCCCAAAATGGTAGTGGGGATAGACTCCCCATTGGTTGGCCCGGTATAGTCGAATGCTCTCGAGGAGCCCCTGATCGCCGAAGAGTCCATTGTGGATTCCGGATGTGTCAGGTCATCCCTTTTCACCAGACGATACCCATGCTTTTGAATTAGGTAGTCGCGGAGATGATTTTGAGACTCGATTTCAGGACTGGAACGGCCGACGCTCAAGGCGTGGCCTTTTGAATTCTGGCCAACACAAAGTCGCGGACCAGCTGTGCGTCGCGCAAGGCCTTTTCCACGTCCGCGGGTACAAGTTCCAAGGGGTACGGATACCTGTTTTCTACCGCGTAGTCGCTCAGGTCGATGCAGGCCGATACCAACTTGTCGAACTCTGGGTCCAGCGACTAGCAGGCCCTGCACAGTTCCCGAAGGTCATGGGTCTTTTTGGACAATTTCCAAAAGAGGCCGGGGCGCGGTGGCAAGCAGAGTGGCGGCTTGTAGGTCTCTGTCGGCAAAGGCCACCTAGTTTTCAAACTCCAGTGCCTCACCCATGCAGAGCCACGCCCTGTTCCGAGATTTCGCGTTCGATGCTCTTGAGCGACTCGGCCCGGGAGCGAAACTCTCTGGTGTCGTAAATCAGTAGATCAAGGGGAGTCTGGATCTCTTGAGCCAGCGAACGGCGGATCTGCCGGGCCACGTCGAGCTTGCGAACCGGACTGTCGAGCAAGATGCACAGGTCGATGTCGCTGTCGGCCCTTTGGGTGCCCCGTGCCCAGGAGCCGAACAGAATGATCTTGCGGAACTGGAAACGAGGCCCCCGGTCTCTTGCTCTCCCGACAGTCCAACGGACCTTCAAGAGTTTAGGAGGTAGCCAATGAGTCTCCGGGGGCCCCTCAATTACACTTTCACCGCCTTCCTCGCCCACCCCACCGGCGAGCGAAGCGATGCCATTTTCGCTTGGGGCGCAGAAGATCGCCATTCTGGTTAAGTCGAGGAAGATCGAGGAGCACAGACGTACTGGGAAGTACGTCGAGCACCGGAACCGACCGAGACGACACCACAATGGCGAGATTCAAGCCCTCGCCGCCTGCAGCAGCGTCTGACCTTCGGCCAGACGTTCCTGTGTGTAACCAAAGCCCGCCACGCCGTCCGAATGTCGGTCAGAGCCACCGAGTTCCCGATCAAAACCCTCGTTTCCTGAAGGAATTCCTCGAAGGTGTTCTTCAAATTCGCCATAAAGCCTCCTTGAATCTCTGGCCCATCAAACGGAGGGGCGTAGGACTCGAGGAAAACCTGGTAGGGAAGAATCAGCAGGCTGCACAACGGGGTCCTTCACCCGTTTTCCTTGACTCCTACGGGGTTCCAGGTCGTTCCTACAAGGATTCTAAGGATTGTAAATGCACATGAAGTTTCTGAAAAGAGCAATTTTGGAGTGAAACGGATTGGGGATGCGACGGCTTGCTTAACATCACACCGATTTGCTGGGTTCAAGTTCGGGGTTGAGTGCGGTCCGTTGGTCGAAGACGAAACAGTCTCCTTTGAAATGGGCCCCTCCCACCTCTTCGAAATACTTTAGAATTCCCCCGTCCAGCTGGTACACGT
>CAYYUZ010000233.1:1264-2479 GCA_964475005.1 uncultured Spirochaetales bacterium | reverse complement strand
ACGCCTACACTTTGTTTGATCAGATCGCGGCCTTCAGCGACGGGCACATCACCCTCGAGAAGATTCGCGAGAAGCTCGGGCTGGTGGGTCTCGATCAGATGAATCAGATCTGCGAAGCCTTGGCGCTGGGGCGGGCCAAAGAGGCGCTTGAAGCGACCGAGGCGATCTTGGCGTCGGGTGTGGCGGTCGAGCAGTTTGTTATGGACCTCGCCGACTACTACCGTGCTTTGTTGTTCTTCCTCCAGAAAATCGACAGGGAGTCTCTTTTAGGATTTCACCCGGATCGTTTTCCCGAGGCCGTGAAGACGCAGGTCAGCGTTCCTCAGGCCGAAAGGGCGCTCGAGAGTCTTCTTGCGCTTTACCGAACCATTCGCTATTCGCTTAGCCAACGTTACGAGCTGGAACTGACCCTGAGCCGTCTCGCGACGCTCAAGCACTACGTCACCCCGGCGGAGCTTGTGCAGCGCATTGAGTCCTTGAGGACCTCTGTCGCTTCCGGAGAGACCGAAAAAAAAAACTGAATCCGCCCTCGGCTGAACCTTCGCCAACTCCGCGGAGTTCTCCCATTCTGGCTGTGCTTGACCGCATGTTCGCTGAGCCCAATGAAGACAAACCCGCCTCAACTGAACCTGTTGCGGTCGCAATATCTGCTCAGACTGTGGACCCCCTCGACCAGACGGCCGAGTTGTTCAGAAGTATCTTTAAAGGGGAGATCGTGCCATGAACCCTCTAGAAATGATGAAGAACCTCCAACAAATGCAGGAATCCATGCAGCACCTTCAAGAGAAGATGAAGTTGCTTACAGCCGTGGGGGTTGCCGGCGGCGACTTGGTCAAAGTGACAGTCAACGGTCAGATGGAGGTGCTCAAGGTCGAGCTGGCCCCTGAATGCGTCGACCCCCGCGACGTTTCGATGCTGGCCGACCTGATTCGCATGGCTACCAACGACGCTATGGGGAAGGTGAAGGAAAAGATGCGCGAGGAACTGGGACCGTTGGCCCAGGGGCTGGGCACCGGGTTTCCGGGAGTCTAGAGTGGGACCGCTCGACGCGCTGATTACCAACTTATCCCGACTTCCTGGGCTGGGCAAGAAGAGCGCGGTCAGGATGGCCTTTCATCTGTTGAAGGCCGATCATGCCTATCTGGCCGAACTCGGAAGACAAATCGCCACGCTCAGGGACCACATTGTTCGGTGTTCCGTCTGTGGCAACTACAC
>CAYYUZ010000233.1:0-1164 GCA_964475005.1 uncultured Spirochaetales bacterium | reverse complement strand
CTTTACAAAAGACGCGGGCACGGTATACTGTTCAACGATTGAACACAGAAACCCGGAGGGCGCACCCTGCGCCCAGCGAACCAGCCTGTTTCGGCGGCGGTTTGCCGCCCGGGGGCCGGTTCTTTTTTTGAATTCCCGCTGAGCCGGGAAGGATGCTTCATGCCCCAGACACACAGCGAAAAGGAAATCTCCCTCCTTGAGGTTCTCAAAACCCACCCTGACGCCGGACAGCGTGACATGGCCGAGGCCATCGGTCTGTCCTTGGGCATGACGAACCTTCTGCTCAAGGAACTGTCTGCCAAGGGCTGGATGTTGATGCGAAAACTGAACACCCGGAAGGTTCAGTACGTACTGACTCCCGAGGGTGTCAAGGAATTGTCGCGCAGGTCGTATCATTTTTTGAAGAGGTCAATTCGGAACGTCGCCGACTGCCGGGTGAAGCTGAATGCACTTGTCGTGCACGCAAAGGAGTCGGGAGCTCTGGGGCTTGCGTTAGTTGGTTCCAGCGAGGTGGACTTTGTTCTGGACTACCTTTGCCGGCAACACAACTTTTCTTTCAGAGTCTCGGCGTCCGAGGCACCAGAACAGGGATGGTTCGTGGTTCATGGGGAAAATGAACCGGTTCTGAGTCCCAACATCCTGGACTATATGGAAATAGGAATTCTAGTTGGAGCCGAAACATGAGACCCGAGGGTCGAGAGGCTGTTCTGGAAGAGGTGTCACGGGTTCTGCAAGAGTCAGGACAAGTGAAACTTGGGCTCGTCTATGGGTCTGCGGCCAGGAACCAGCTTGGTCCTCATTCCGACATTGATGTAGCCGTCGGGGCCGGTAGGCCGCTGGAGTGGAACATTCTCTCCCAACTTCATAGGGCACTGTCCGACGCCTTGGAAAGAGAGGTCGACCTCATCGATCTTGAAAGGCTTGAAGGCCTTCTTTGGGAGATTCTCTGGACTGAGGGAAAGGTTGTTCTTTGGGATCATGACCTGGTGGTCAAATATGCTGCAAAGGCTCAGGCCTTCGTCGAAGACGATAAACCTGGCCTGATGAAAATGATCGACGTCCGGCTGGAAAAGGCCTTCGGACCTGTATGAATCCTGACTTGGTGAAGGCGAAGCTCGAAAATCTAGCGCGGTGTTTGGCCAGAATTCGAGAAAAGACACCAGC
>CAYYUZ010000232.1:0-2488 GCA_964475005.1 uncultured Spirochaetales bacterium | reverse complement strand
GTCAAGAATTTGACGCCCGTCAAGGGGAGGGAAACCGGCTACTTCGACTTTCGGAACTGTCAGGGTTCCATTGTTCAGCCGGTCGAGGATGTCCTTGGAAAAGGACCAGTCGGCCCCGATCTCCGCAAACCGTTTTTGAACTTCGGCGTCCGTCATAATTTCACGCCATCAAGGAGAGAGCAGCATTGGCCGCACCGTAGAGGCTGATCGAGTAGTCCTTGATGACGTAGAGGGGAATCTCCTGCAGGACCCTGAGAATATTGGGGTTGCAGTGCTGTTCGAAGGTCTTCACGAAAAGGTGGTTGGTCGTAAAGACCTCCAAATTCTTGCCGGAGATTCCACCGGCCAAATAAAACCCGCCTCGCGGCAGAAGAAACGCTGAGACACTGGACGCCAGACGGGCGTACATCTTCACGAAGGTAACAAAAACCCGGTGGCAACCATCATGGGTCGCCGCGGCAGCGCTGATGGCTGCCGGCTTGTTGACGTCGGCTTCTTTCAGAATGGCTAGAACCACGGGGTCATCCTTCTTCAGGATCTCTTTCTCTAGGAAATAATAGAAGAGATTCTTGATTCCCATGCCGGAGATTCCCATTTCATATTCGGGAACAAGGTCAATGCTCTCCATGATCCAGGCCTTGAAGCCTTTGGTGTCTTCATCGAAATCGGCGAAATCCATGTGGCCGCCTTCGCTGGGGAAGGCCCTCCAGCGGTCGCCCATTTTGGCAAGAAATCCAACCCCAAGGCCTGTCCCCGCACCAACCACCGCTCTGAGGTCTCCTTGGGGTTCGGGTGTCGTTCCATCGGGCCGCCGCAAGATCTCGATCTGCTGGGGCGAGTTCACGTCGAGTAGGGGGAGGCCGAAACTAATGGCCGAAAAGTCGTTGATGATGAGGGTCGGAACCCCTAAAGTCTCTTGTATCTCATTACCGTCGATTACCCAGCTCTGGTTGGTCATCTTACAGAAATTGTCCTTGACCGGACCCGCTCCTGAAATGCAACAGAGGTCAAAGGCCACGTTCGGGTGCTTCTCTCGGGCAACTTCCATGGTTTTCTTGACACAAGAAGTGAAGTTGGTAACTGTCGCGCTGTCGAACACGACTTCCAAGAGAAGATCGATCTTGCCGTTGGTTTCGGCCGCTACGCCAAGGTTGGTGTTGGTTCCTCCCACATCACCCACGAGGATGAGTTTGCGGTATTTCTTGTCGATGTCCTTGAACCACTGGCTTTTCATGAATGTCCTTTTCCTTTGACCCTAGAAGGAAGATTTCAGTAGAATAGGACAAAGCGAGGTTTTTCGCAATGCGGCCTTTTTCCGCCCAAGCCCTGTTTCTCGACTTCGACGGTGTGCTTTGCGACTCGCTGGAAGAGTGCTATCGTTCAAGCTGGCTGGCCTCGCGCGACGGCGAATTCACGGAGCCGCCCGCGGACCCTCCCTTTGATTCTGCCTACCGGCGGCGGTTCGACGCGTGCCGTCCCTTTGTGCGCTCCGGTGAAGACTATTTGATCGCCCACGAATGGGCTGCATCGGGTCGGATCCCTGACGGCCAGTCACAGTTTGACGAGAGTCTGAAAGCCGCGGGAACCGAGGCATTGGCAACCAGGAAAGCCGCCCTCTATAGGGTCCGAGACGCATTGCTGGCGTCCCACCGCCCCCAATGGCTGTCGTGGAATCCGTTGTATCCCGGCATTGCCGAAGCCTTGAGGGGACAGGTGAACAACCCTTGGGTTTGGATTCTATCGACCAAGAAAGCTGAGTTCATCGTTGAGATTTTGGCGCACCAGGGAGTGAGGTGGCCCCTTGAAAGAACCCTCTACACCGGAACGAACCGAAAGCTTGACATGATTCGAGACCTGCACACCGAACGGCCCTCTCTGCTGATTGACGACCAAATCGACCATTTGGATTTCTCCGACCGCTGGTGCCGCTGCTATCTGGCGCTCTGGGGCTACGCCGACCCGGCCTCTGCGGCTTTGGCCAAGGCAACCCTGACGCTAACGCAGGCCTGTGCTCTTATCAAAGCTTTTCCTCAGCACGCTCCTCGGGGCGAGTGAGCAGCGACAACTCCTCGGAGGTGATGACATCCTCACGCTCTTCCTCCTGGCTGACGATACGCAGAAGGGTGCGAATTTCAAGAACATTGGTCTCATGACCGCTTGTCCTTTGGACAAACTCTTCCCGATAGGGCAACAGGGCGTCGCTTATCTCACCTGTGCCTTTCACGACGTCTCCCAAAACTTCTAGGAAGGCCCCCTCGGCCTTGACAAGCTGGTAGAGGTACTCGGCGCGATGAATGAGGTTCTGATTTTCTTTCAGTGTTGAATAGATCCGGTCGAGAGTCGCGTCGATAAAGCGAAGGTCGGCCAAGATCTTATCCTGGAAATAGTCGGTGTCAATCGTGAGCATCAAACCTTCTTTGATTCCTTTCATCAGAAGGTTGAGGAAGAATAAATTCTCTTCGTAGTGGATCTTGCTTTTCATCGTCTG
>CAYYUZ010000231.1:0-2534 GCA_964475005.1 uncultured Spirochaetales bacterium | reverse complement strand
GTACTCGCGTCGCCGGTTGAGGGGAACGTAGGCCTGAATGGTACCGGCAAAGCCCCCGCCGTGAACCCTGCAGGCGCCCTCGCCTCCCAAGAAACGTTCGGTCAATGCGAGCGCGAGCGGAATGGGCTGTTCGGCAGGACGGCCAGGGGGAAAGGCGTTCTGCAGAAACTGAAACGATGATCGTCCAGAGGCGTTCACGAGGTCGAGGTAGGTGTTGATGCGTCCCTCTTCCAGCGCCGCGACCATGGCCTCAACCCGGTGGTTCTCTTCAAAAAAATGGATGGCGCGCAACAAGGCTCGGTGGCTGAACCGACTGGCCAAGGAGGGGAGCTCGTCGTAGAAGGCCCGTTCGTTCACATCGCGGAGAACGGTCCGACCGAAGTGACCGGCAACCTGGTTCATCTCAGTCTTGATAGCGGCGTATTCGGGCGTCAGGTCGGCATGACTCCCCTTGGTGTTCACGATGCAAAGACTCCACCCTTCGGCGGCAAAGTCGACGTCGAGCTTGCGGACCTCGGGGGCCGCGGGGTGATGAAAATCGATGGTGACCACGCCGCCCAGAGCCGAGGCCATTTGATCCATCAGGCCGCAGGGCTTGCCAAAGTGCACGTTTTCGGCGGCTTGGCCGATCATGGCGATTTCGGCGGGAGCGACGGCACCGTCGTTGTAGAAGGCGCTCAGGATGACACCGGTCAGCACCTCAAAGGCGGCGGAAGAACTCAAGCCCGAACCCTGAAGAACGCTCGACTCGACGCACGCCCGAAACCCGCCCCAGCGGTGGCCTCTCTTCTGAAAGTTCGCGGCGACACCCCGCAAGAGGGCTTCGGTCTTGCCGTACTCCTGGGCCCGCGCTGCCAGATCATCGAGTTCCACAACGAAGGTTTGGTCCCAACCTCCGGAGCGGACCTCAATACGCCCTTCACAAGGCGCGGCCACGGCGGCGGCCTCCAACTGAACCGCTGCGGCTAGGACTTTGCCATTGTTGTGGTCGGTGTGGTTGCCGCCAAGTTCGGTGCGGCCAGGAGCGGTGAACCGGCGGGGACTCGAAGAACCCGCAAACGAGTCACCGTACCAGCGGGTTAGCCTCTCGAAGGCGGCCAGACGGTCGATGTTCATTTCAAAACCTCCTCGGAGCAGGCGCGAAGCCTTTCGGCGGCCTGTTCGGCCGTGATATCGCGCTGCGCCTGAGCCAGCATCTCGTAGCCCACCATGAACTTGCGAACCGTGGCGGACCGGAGCAACGGCGGAAGGAAGTGGGCGTGCAATTGCCACCCGTCGTGTGCTCCGCCGTCGGTAGGTCGTTGATGGAGCCCCATGGTGTAGGGGAAACTGACCTGGAACAGGTTGTCGTAACGACGCGTCATTCGACCCAAAGCGTCGCCAAGATCGGCCCTCTCGCGGGTGGTCAACTCAAGAACATCGCGGCGATGTTCGCGGGGCAACAGCATGGTCTCGAAAGGCCAAACGGCCCAGAAGGGAACCAGGGCCACCCAGGTATCGTTCTCAAAGAGGATGCGTTCCTGGTTCTTCAGTTCGAGGGCCAAGTAGTCGACCAGCAAGACACTCCCCTTCTCCTCTTTCCACGCCGCCTGGCGTTCACCCTCGCGGGCTGGCAGGTCGGGAACCGTGCGCTGGGCCCAAATCTGTCCATGGGGATGGGGCATCGAGGAGCCCATGATCTCGCCTCGGTTCTCGAAGATCTGAACGTGACCGATGTCGTCTCGGCTACCCAATTCCTTGTACTGCCGGGCCCACTCGTCGACCACCTTGGTCAAGGCCGGGTTCGACATTCTGGCCAGGGTCAAGTTGTGCTCGGGGCTGTAGCACAGCACCCGACAGAGCCCCGACTCCGCCTCGGCAACCAGCAAGCCCTCGTCGTTTCGAGAGCCCGTCGGAACGTCGACAAGAAGCGCCGAAAAGTCGTTGGTGAACGAGAAAACGTCTGCGTAGTTTGGATTCACCTCGCCACCGGCACGGGTGTTTCCCGGACAAAGGTAGCAAGTGGGGTCATGCTTGGGCATGGTGTTGGGAGGCAGGGCTTCGACCTTGCCTTGCCAAGGACGTTTGGTCCGATGGGGAGAGACCAGCACAGTCTCTCCAGTCAAGGGATTGAAGCGGCGGTGCGGAACGTCGTTCCAGTTCATAAGTTCCTCCGTATGTACACGTGTACATTAGTCTGTGAAAAGGAAACTGTCAAGCCTGAAGTATCGTCTAGAACGCGAAGTTCTGCCAACTTGACGATGGGCACGTGTTCACCTACCCTGAACCTATGTCAAAGAGGATCACCCGCCAGGACGTTGCCGTCGCGGCCGGGGTCAGCGGTGCAACCGTGAGCCGCGTCTACAACAACCCTGCTCTGGTGGACCGGGCCACGGTCGAACGGGTTCGGGCCTCCGCCGCGCTGTTGGGGTTCGTTCCCGACAAGAACGCCGCGGCGCTCAGGCGGCGGTCGAGCGGTACCCTTCTTTTTGTCGAACTTGAGGAAGGCCAGAGCTACCGTTGGCCAAGCCAGAAAGCCTATCAGAGCCTCTATG
>CAYYUZ010000230.1:0-2547 GCA_964475005.1 uncultured Spirochaetales bacterium | reverse complement strand
GTCGCATCGATGAGACGGCCCATTTCACCGCCCAAGGCGTCGATTTCACGCACCATGTTGCCCTTGGCCAGGCCTCCGACGGCAGGGTTGCAGCTCATCCGCCCGATGGTGTCGAGGCTCTGCGTGACCATGAGGGTGTTGAAATCCATGCGGCTGAGCGCCAGGGCCGCTTCGATGCCGGCGTGACCACCGCCGATGACAATCGCGTCAAAATCCACGTTTACTCCTTGGGCCCGTCCCCCGCCGCCTGCAATACACCATCCCGAACCCACAAACGGGGCCCCGCTTCGACGGCAAGGGACCCTCACTAGTCCTCGTCGCGGGCGAAGAACGACTCTTCTTATATCTCTTTTCTAGTCAGGATTTCCAGTGGGGGGGACTAGGGGGCACCGAAGAAGCTGGTGGGATCAACCGTGACCGCGGCTCGACCCGCGCCAGTGACGACCACCGACACGCCGGACTCCGTCACTGTCAGGCCATGGACTGCAAGCTTCTCGAAGGTCAGTTCGAATTCGACTCCAGGCGCCAAGGTCGTTCGGATCGGCGTCGAGGTCAGCCCACGGACCAGAGGGTCGAGACGCGGCGCCAAGTCGAAGGTCAGTTGTTTCTCCAACTGTTTCAGCCACGAACGATGAGCCAGCGCGTCAGCCACCGAAACCAACGCGTTGTCCGTCGTCTCCACGAATTCCAAATGCGTGAAGGCTAGGCGTTTGGCCGCCTCGTCATAAACGGGCGACGCCCACACATAGAGACGGCCTCGTGCGGAACGAAACAGCCCCGGCAGGTCGGCATCGAAGTCCATGGCCAGAACCAGCCTGGACCCCGCCGAACTCAACGTGATCACGCGTGGCCTCACCTTTGCGCCCTCGGCAAGCGCAAATTCCTGACCTTTCAGCCTTCGGTTCGCGAGCACCCTAAGTTCGGCGAAACTCGCCGACGCCACGACGTTTGCCTCAAAGCCGTCGCCTGGCGCGTCGCCGTTGGCAGGAAGAGGAACCTGTCTAGCCGTGGGCGGCGTGGAGGACAACTGAACCTTGAGCACGCCCGTCACCCTGGGTCGCACAACGAGCTTCTCCCCTTCAACGCGGAACTCGGATACCGAAGCGGTGGTCGGCGCTAACACGAGGTAGGCCGGTTCGTCGCCAGGCAGCCTCACCGGGACTTGGATTTGCCGCCAAAGCTCTTCCACCGTCGCCCTTAGGGGAACGGCGGCCACAAGCGTCTTGGCTTGCTCGGCCAGCGCGGCCAGCCTCTGATTCACCTGCGGCGTGACGAACGGCGAAACCCCGAACTCGAGGTCGGCCAGGGCCGGCAGGGAAACGCGCACAGTCGGGTCCTCGATCCACGAGAACGAAGGTTCCACGTTCGCCACAAGGTTCCAATACCGCGAAACCGAAAGCTTGATTCTGACCGCCACGCTTAACGACGCGGCGAACCTGGCGTGGGCTCGGACGGTCAACGGTCCCAGTCGCTTTTCGGCCTCGACCTGGCCGTCGTCCACCGTCAGCGGCGCCGAGAGCACAAGAGTTCCACCCTCCGAACCCACCGTGGTCGGACCACTGCGGTGAAGGCCCATTTGCAGGGTCACGCCGTCGGCAATCGGCTGACCTGAAACGAAGAAGACGCCGTTCTTTTGCGAAGACAGGAGCGAGTCGATAACCGCGGCCAGCCGGTCCAACGGAACTTTCACAGGCACCGTCAACGTCGATGTAGGAAGTTCGCCAATCGGCTCAGCAGGAGGAGGCGCGGGGGGTCGCACCAGCGAGGTACAGCCAACCAGCGACAGAAATAGCGCCAGGGCCGTCAGGCGGAAGGGCCCGTTCGATCCTGATTCAACCTTGCGTCGGATAGATGTATCCTGTTTCCGTTTCTTTGGTCTTCACTTCACGAACTTCAGTGCTTGCCGTCGGGGCGTATTGAAATTCAAGGGTTTGTTTCGCAATCTCGATGGCCTCGGTCACGTCGGCGGCGCGGATGTGATAGTACCCATCTTGGACGGACGAAGGGAGTTTGATGTTTTTGGCTATTATGGTGATCTCCTTTCTAGAGGCGTGTCTGCTCAATCCCATCGCGGATTGCTGTTTTGAGGACGTCGCTATTGACAGCCTTTTGCGTCTCGAACTTGATGCAATACCCCGTAACAGTTGCCTTGCCGAGTTCATTTCCATTCTCATCCTTTGCATAGCGCGCTTTCTATCGGCTCGTTGGACCATCAAGGAATCGAAGGGCGGTCGAGACGAAGGGAACCGAGGATTCGTAAATCGGAACATGATTGCCACCAGGAATAATCCAGAGCGCGGCATCGGGTATGGAACGGTAAAGGCCAACGGGAATTTCCACCGGGAAAAAGTTGTCGCGGTCCCCGTGCACGATGAGCGTGCGAGCCGTAATGGTTGAAAGAGTTTGCGCCGTGAAATTCATATCGTCATAGTTTTCGTGCAGCGCGTTGAACTGGGCTATGAGTTGATAAATTTGCTTGTCACCGCGCTTGGCGCACTCCCGATACATGTCTTGCACGGGTTTCGGCATGGTAGCAAACGACGCTCT
>CAYYUZ010000229.1:0-2557 GCA_964475005.1 uncultured Spirochaetales bacterium | reverse complement strand
TAGAGCAGAGGACTCATAATCCTTTGGTCCTTGGTTCAAATCCAAGTGGGCCTATTTCAACATTCACGAGAAGATGAGCCGCCTCCGGCGCGACGAGCGAAGCGACGTCGCCGTTGGGTTCAGCTCGAGGCGACGGAGCCCGTTGTTTTGGTTAGCCCTCGCCTTCCAACTCCTCGAGAGTTTCGTCGACCAAGGCGGCAAGGTCAATCTCGAGTGCGGATTCGGTCCGGTCGTGCGGAGAATGCGAAGACTGCAGGAACAGAAATTCCGGCAGAACCACCGCCGTCAGCGGGCCTCCGGCTCCACAGCTTGTGTTAATGTTGACTCGGTTGCCGACGATCAGGGGTTCGCGAAGCGAATGGTGGCCATGAACAACCCATTTTGAGGTTAGGTCCTTGTCGTCCGCGTCGTGCACGAACAGATAGGAGTCCGTGTCCCAGCAGGGAACCGGAATTTGGGTCAGCCACCCCAGCGAAGTTTCGGAGAGTCCCGTGAAGTCGAGCCATTGCTGACGTTCAATGGGCGAGGCAGACCGAAGACGGTCAAACAGCCTGTCTTCATGGTTGCCTAGCAGGAAGATTCCATGGAAGCGCCGAAGGATCTGAACAACGCTTTCCGAATCGGGGCCGCGGTCGATATAGTCGCCCAAAAAGACCCACTGATGGTCAGGAAACGCCAGCCCCAACTCGAGGATTTCCTCGAGCTGGTGTGGGCACCCATGAATGTCGCCTACAGCGATGTAGCGTTCGGTTCCGGCCATGAATGAAGCATACACCCGACTGATTCATGGTCAAGAGTGTCGCACCGGAAGGCTGGATAGCCCATCGACGCTTGCCGAGGCGGCGCCTGTCAGAATGACCGGACCCTCTGACCATACTGATACGTGCTATCTCCAAAAGAATTGAACAGAATCCCTGAGAGACTCGAAATCAGGGCATTGTCTTGGATGATTCCGCCACTGGTGTAGGGGGTCCCCGCATTCACCCAACTAGAACCGTTGAATCGCATCGTCGTGAGCCCAGTCGGGGCAACGAAGGCGACACAAGGCTGACCAGACGCGATCGTGAGAACTTGGTTACTGAGAGTGACACCCGTGAAATTGGCACCACCAACTTGCGACCAGGTAGAACCATTGAACTTGACGACATTCGCGGCATAGACCAGATAAGGAACACCAGAGGTATCAAGCGCGATATCGTAGGCGGATCCCGTTGCGGTAATCGAGGGACCAACGGCCGTCCATGTTCCAGTAAACTTAAGTACCCTGATGACTGCAGAACTGTCCTGGTAGGCGACAAAAGGAACTCCCGAGGGGGCGAACAGCAACTTCGGGTTAGAAATCGATGTACCGCTGTAGGGACTCCCTCCGATCGGTGCCCATGTCGAACCGTTGTATTCCAAAACGCTGGCGTTCCCGCTTGGAAGGGCGCACAGGACGGCAGGCTGGTTCGTTACCGGGTCGATCGCAAGAGAAACGTAGCCCCCCGTCATGCCGCTGAGTCCACTGACAGGGACCCAATTGGGAGCGACGTACATCGATACCGTGGTCCCCGAAGGACTGTTGTAGGCCAGGAAAGGAGTTCCGGAAGAATCGACGGCGATCGGTGATACGGAAGAAGCCGTCCCGCTCAGGGGACCTGTGAAGTAGGCGGTTCCAACGACCGACCACGAAGTTCCGTCGTATTTCTGAACGACCTCGCCGATGTTCCAGTCTTGAGAATAGGAAAGGTAGAGGTTTCCGGCTGGATCGAGGGCCAAACTAGGATTGTCTTGTTCGCTAGGGTCACCGGGACGAGCCACAATCCAGTCGGCCGAGTGCGTGATTAAGCTTTGACTCATCAAACCCAGCCTTGCGGCAGAGGCGCCCTGCTGGACCCTCATGATTTTAGAAACTCCAGCGGTCAGCGAAACACTCAGCAGATTGGAAGTCCCGACACCCCCGAAGCTTCCGTTGGATAGGCATTCCCAAAGTGAAGCCGAGAATCCTCCAAGAACGACACCTCGGCTAACGGGGTCGGAAATACTAACGTACGCCAATTGCCCTGGCTGTAGTAGTAGTGACTGTCCTAACGTCAAGGACAGGGTCGGATTGAGGTTGATCGTCAGTGCGTTGTTTCCAGGAGAAAGAGTTGCTGAGGTTTCACCGTGGGTAAGCCGGTTCCCGGCAAGATCGAAGGTGTCGACAATGAAAGAATGCAATCCTACCGAGGTGAAGATTTTTGCGACGAAAAAGTTCCCCGTCGAATCGGACCCTGCCGTGGCGGAAACAGAACTATCGATGCGCCCGTTTGTTGTGACAGAGACGGTAACTTTGGAGTTCTCGGCGACCAACGCTCGCGAGGAATCCGAGGCTGAGATACTTCCCGTGTTCAGAATCTTCAAGGTTGCCGTGGCACTGTTGGGTGTCGATAGAGGAAACTGGCAGGAGCCGATGAGGAGTACTGCCCCGATTGCAAGGAGGGTCGCCGCGATTCTCACTGAACGCTCACGCTAACTGTTGTAGTCGAGTTGGCCGCCTGAACGGCCTGGGTCGCCTGTTGCACCTCTTTCTGCACTT
>CAYYUZ010000228.1:0-2577 GCA_964475005.1 uncultured Spirochaetales bacterium | reverse complement strand
CGGCCGGAGCGCGGGCGTCCCTTGAAAAAGCCATTCGAGATCCCCGGTCGGGAACCCTCGGGCCGGAACTCGTGCAGAGCCGCATCGATTTAGCCCGTGTCCATCTACTGGGCGGTCAGTACGGCGAGGCCCTGGGGAGACTTCTAGAAGCCAAGGATCTGGCTGTCGAGCAAAAGTTCGCCGAGGAGGAAGGTCTGGCGCTTTACTACCTAGGGGTCGTCTATAGGGTGCGCAACCGGAAGGCCGAGGCGATCGCCACCTACCAAAAATCCTTGGAGATTTTTCGCGGGCTCGGCAAGGACCGCTTGATCGCCTACCCCCTTTACGACTTAAGCCTGATGTTTCAGCACGAGGGGGAACTCGAACAGGCCAAGACCTATATGACCGAGGCCTACAGGATCTACACCCAAATCGGTTACAAGAGCGGTCTTGGAGCCGCGCTTCTCAACCTGGGGGCCATCGAGGACCAGCGGGGAAACTTTGAGGCGGCCATGGATGCCTTCCGCCGTTCGCGAAACATCACGGAAGAACTTGGTGAGGACCTGGGGACGGCCTACGCCTTGTTTTCTCTAGGGGCCAGCGCCTACAAACAGCGGGAGTACCCCCGTGCTCTGACCGCCCTCACCGATGCGCATGTCATGATCGAACGCTTGGGCGCTGAGAGTTACAAGGGCTATACGCTCTCGTACCTCGCGTCGGTTCTTGTGAAACTTGGCCGAGCAGACGATGTGGTCTCCCATGTTCGACGGCAACTCGAAGTGATCGCAAAGATCGGCGACGACGTCGAAAAAGGAAGGGTATTTCTCGCCATGGCTGAACTGCTGGCTTCCAGTATTCCTCTATCGGCCCAAGGTGAGAAGGACCTTCAGGATGTCGTGGCCCTCAGCGGCGCGCCAAAGGCCTCGGCCTCGTGGTTCTACCAAACCGCGATCCGGTCGGCACGGGAAGCCAACTACATCAACACGCTCATTCCCGCTACGTACGAGTATGGAGTCTATCTTCTTTCAAAAGGAAAGTTCGAACTCGCTGAGAAAGCCATCCGCCAAGCGTGGGCGAGAGCGACCAAAGGAGGCTGGACGGTCTATGCCCGCCGGTTGGAAGCCAAACACAGCGACATCCTGAGGTTCTCTCCGCTCAAGGAGATCGCATGAAAAGCTACGATGTGCTCTGGATAGGAACCGGCCAGGCGACAGGAACGGTTGTTCCCCGTCTTAGGTCCCTTGGGAAGACTGTTGCCGTGATCGAAGACGACAAGGTGGGGGGAACTTGCGTCAACTGGGGCTGCACGCCTACCAAAGCGCTGGTCGCCGCGGCCAAAGTTGCCCACATGGTCAGAACAGCCAGTGATTTCGGAATCGAAGTGGACTCGTTCCAAGTCGATTTTCCCAGGGTGATGGCCAGAATGAACGCGTTACGGGAACAGGAAACGACGGGCTTTGAAACCTGGCTGAAGACACTCGTAGATTTTTACCCTGGGCATGCAGAGTTTGTAAGCCCTCACGAGATCCGAGTCGGCGACGAAATTCTCCATGGAGAGACCATCTACATCCACACGGGAACCCGCGCTGCCCGGCCTGAACTTCCAGGTCTCGACTCCGTCAATGCGCTCGACAACCGCGGCCTGTTGGCGCTCAAGACGCTTCCTTCCCACTTGGTTCTCCTTGGCGGCAGCTACATTGCCCTCGAATTTGCCCAGCTCTTCCGTCGGTTTGGAAGCCGGGTGACCTTGATTCAGCGTTCTGACCGTCTGGTCGTCCAAGAAGACCCTGACTTCTCCGCGGAGGTCCTGGCGCTTCTCGTCGGCGAAGACATCGAAGTTCATCTCTCCACCACGCTCGAGCGAGTGGAATCCCGCGGGGCATCCATCGAAGTTTCCTTTCAGCAGAAAGAGAAGCGGGTTTCGGTCACTGGCTCGCATTTGTTTCTCGGACTCGGACGGACGCCCAATAGCGATCGCCTCGGACTTGAAAACGCAGGGGTCAGTGTCGATCCTCGAGGCTTTATTCAAACCGATCAATTTCTGAGGACCAACGTTCCTCACGTTTTTGCGGTGGGTGATGTCAACGGGCGGGGAGCGTTCACTCACACCTCGGTCCACGACGGACAGGTCCTCGTGAGTCGGTGGCAAGGCAGTCCCTGGAGTGTCAATGACCGAGTTCCGATTCACGCAATGTTCCTCGATCCTCCGCTGGCCCGGGTCGGTATGACCGAGAACCAGGCTCTAGCGTCAGGGCACAAAGTTCTCAGAGCCACCCGGAAGATGAGTCAAATCGGACGCGCCCGCGAGAAGGGGGAAACCCACGGCATGATCAAGGTGTTGGTTGACCAACAAACGCGTCGCCTTTTGGGTGTGACGATCTTTGGGGTGGGAGGCGACGAAGTCATCAACATGGCCGCGGCGTGGTTGACTTCAGGACTCAGCGTAGAAAATTTACAAAGAACCGTGCTCGTCCATCCCACCGTTGCCGAACTGTTGCCTTGGATTTTTGACGACCTGGAACCAGTAACCGGTCCCTGACACCCCTTGTGGCAAAGAAAAGCCCCATCCTGGTTTGGATGGGGCTGTGGAATAAAAAA
>CAYYUZ010000227.1:0-2585 GCA_964475005.1 uncultured Spirochaetales bacterium | reverse complement strand
GACAGCGTCGGATCTTCTTTGGCACCAGAGCGGACGGCCTCGGTCACGGCCTGGGCTTCGTAATCGTACCCCAGGGTCTTGCGGGCGTCTTCAAAGACCGTTCGTCCCTTGGGTGTCTCCAGAATGGCGGCCCTAGCCATCCAAAAGTCGGGTAGTGTGATGGTGCCTTCGCTGCCGTAGATCTTGGCTTGGTGCGGGGTGTCGAGTCCGATCGAGCACGAGAGGTGGGCTCGAGATCCGGAATGCCAGTCGATCAGCATCGAGGTGGATTCGTCGACACCGCTGGGGGCCATGCGGGCCGATGCTTTGATGCGAGGGACCTTGTTCCCGGCAAAAAGTTGCGCCAACGCCAAGACGTACACGCCGACATCGAGCAGGGCGCCGCCAGCAAGCGCTGGGTCGAACAAGCGGTTTCTGGGATCAAACGGCGCACGGAAGCCGAAGTCAGCCTGAACCAGGAGCAGTTCCCCGATTGCCCCTTCGGCGGCCCATCGACGGGCCTGCACCACGGCCGGAAGGAAGACCGTCCACAGCGCCTCCATCAAGAAGACCCCGTGCTCCTCGGCGGCTTCAAAGAGGAGTCCTGTCTGCCGAGCGTTCACCGTCAAGGGTTTCTCGCACAACACGGCCTTGTGATTGCGCAGGCACGCCATGGTGTCCTCAAAATGCAATGTATGGGGAGTGGCGACGTAGACGGCCTCTACTTCGGGGTCGCGCGCCAGTTCGCCGTAGCTCCCGTAAGCTTTGGAGATTCCATAGGTCGATGCAAATGCCCGAGCGCCTTCAATGGTCCGGCTGCCGCAGGCGACTGCCGTTCCCACCCCGGAACTGTGAAGGTCAGAGACGAATTTCTTCGCGATAGCCCCTGTGGCCAAAATTCCCCACTTCAGGGGTTCTCTAGAGAGGAGTTGGTTTCGTGAGTGCATAGCCTTGGGCATAGTCAACCCCTATGTTGCGCAACGTGGCCAGCACCGACTCGGTGGAGGCAAATTCTGCTATGGTCTTCAGCCCCATGACACGGCTGATCTTCAAGATTCCCTCGACCATGGCAAAGTTTACGGCATCGGTGTCGATGTTCTTCACGAAGACACCGTCGATCTTCAGGTAGTCGACAGGAAGGTTTCTCAGGTAGGCAAAGGAGGAAAGACCGCTGCCAAAATCGTCGAGCGCAAAGGAACACCCCACGGCCTTAAGGTCTTGGATCAACGTGACCGCGCGTCCTAAGTTGGCTATGGTCGAGGTTTCGGTGATCTCGAAGCAGAAGTCGCGCGGATCCGCTCCGTTCTTCTTGAACTCGTGCTTGATGAACGAAACAAGGTTGGTGTCGGCGATTGACTCACCCGCCAAGTTGAGGCACATCACCGGAGGTTCCTTGTGGTTTGCGGCAAATCCCTTGTATCGGGCTATGGCCGTCTTGACCACCCAGCGGTCGATCTGGGGCATGAGGTTGTAGCGTTCTGCGGCAGGGATGAAATCGGCAGGCTGCACCACGTTGCCATCGTCGTCGAGCAACCTCAGCAAGACCTCGATCTTGGGTCTCAACCCCGACGAAGGATCCAGCGGCTCGATGGTTTGGCTGTAGAGGACGAAGCGGTCCTTCTCCAGCGCCTTGTTCAGCCGAGCTATCCACGTCATCTCGCCGCGGCGCTTGCGGAACTCATCCTCTTCACCCGAGTACAATTTGATTTGATTGCCGCCCTCTTCTTTGGCCAGATAACACGCGTCGTCGGCCGCGGCCAGAACACTCTTCACGTCTTCGAAGGAACCCTCCAGAGCGACAAGTCCCATGCTCGCCTTCACCTTGAACGACGTGCTTTGCCAGACAAATTCGTGACTGTTGAGCTTGTGCTTAACAACCCAGGCCTTCTCTATAGCCTGCTCCGCGGTACAGTTTTCGAAAACGACTCCAAATTCGTCGCCGCCCAGCCGCGCCAGCGCCGTCAGGTTTTGATCCTGCAATTGTTTGAGCAGTTCGGCCGCTTGCCGCAGCAGTTCGTCGCCGGCTAGATGGCCGCACGTGTCGTTGACCAGTTTGAACTGGTCCAAATCCAGGTAAAGCATGGAACAGGGAATGCCGGATTTGACCTTCTTCAGGTAGACTTCATTCAACAGCGCCGTAAATTCCTTTCGATTGGCCAATCCGGTTAGCGCGTCGTGCTTGGATTGGAACTCGAGGCGTTCCGACAGGCGGCGCATCGACGAGACGTCGCGGAGGGTGAGAACCCAGCCTACCGGCATGCGGTCGAACTTCACCCGGCTCAGGCTTCCTTCCACGTGGTGCATGGTGCCCTCGAGGGTCTGCAAGAGCGTTTGGCGGAAATACGCTGTGGCCTCGCGGCTGTCTTCGGTGTCGAAGAGGGGGAGCGGGATCAGGGTGTCTTCGTCGAGCAGCGTGAACAGGGATTTCAAAGGTTCGCCAACCAGCTCGGAGGGGGGAATATCGAGCAAGGCGGCGGCGGCCGGGTTGGCGTAGTGGACCTTCAAGTCTGGCGTCAGAGCCACCAACGCGTCGCTCACGCTGTTAAGGATCGCCGCCAGCCACCGTTCCTGGTCGCGAATACGGGCGTCGGCCTTGCTCTTGTACA
>CAYYUZ010000226.1:0-2614 GCA_964475005.1 uncultured Spirochaetales bacterium | reverse complement strand
AGAACGTCGACTTCTACGTGACGTTTGACAGCTTCAGCGTTGGTGCTGCCTGGGGCAACTACCTTGTCAGCCAGGCCAAGGGCAAAGGGAACAACCTTTACCTGTACGCCGGCGCCGCCAGCGACAACAACGCTTTCATTTTCTTTGCGGGTGCCTGGAGCATTCTCCAGCCCAAGATCGCCGACGGTACTTTTGTCATCGTCAATAGCGACGCCGCTGTCGCCCTCGAGAAGAAGGCCGAGCTGAGCCGCGACGAAGAGGCTTCGATCATCGGACAGGTGACCACCAACTGGAACCCCAACGATGCCAAGAGCAAGGCTGAATCCCACCTGACCAAGGCGACCAAGAAGCAGAAGGGTGTCGCCTTCGTCTTGTCGCCCAACGACCAGACCGCCCGCGCCATTGCCGACGTGTTCGCCAAGGACAAGGATATTACCAAGGCTTACACCACCGGTCAGGACGCCGACAAGGCTTCGATTCAGTACATCATTGATGGCAAGCAGTCGATGACTGTCCTCAAGGACACTCGCGTCCTCGTGGCCGACGCCATCAAGACGGCGATCACCTTTGCTAAGGGCGGCGTTCCCGAGCAGACCAAGACCTACAACAATGGTGTGATCGACGTGCCTGCCAAGCCCTCCGATGTGACCAGTGTGACCCAAGACAACGTCAAGGCTGCGATTGTCGACAGCGGATACTATCCCGCGTCCGACTTCACCAACCTGAAGTAATCGGTTTCTCGATTTTCCGAGGGGGAAGTTGCGGCTTTGACCGTGGCTTCCCCATTCTTTTGCGACCCGCGGTCGTCTGGACTTTCCTTCCGCGGGCTCGGCCAGGGTGCTAGTCAGACGTTTTCTTTCCCGCTTCTAGGCACAAAGTGCAGAACCTTCGACCAAGGCTCCTGATGACAGGACGAAAAACCCAGGGGACAATCTTTGAAGGATCGCTAGGTCCCCCTTGGCCCTGTGGCCAGGAAAAGTATCTCTGGAGGTATTTCATGAAGAAGGTTTTCATTCTCTTCTCCACTCTGCTCGTGCTCGCCACTGGCGCGTTCGCTCAGACTCAGGTCGGTATTGTTCTCCCCACCAAAGACGAAGAGCGCTGGATCCAGGACCAGACCCGGTTCCAGGACGCCCTCAAGACCGCCGGCATCAGTTCCGAAGTCTTGTTCAGCGAGAAAGACCCCGCCAAGGAAAAGGCCAACGTTGAGACCCTGATCACCAAGGGCATCAAGGTTTTGGTTCTTTGCCCCGTTGACAGCGCCGCCGCCGCCGCTTCGGCCGACGCCGCCAAGAAAGCTGGTGTTAAGGTTGTTGCTTACGACCGCCTGATCACCGGAACCAAGAACGTCGACTTCTACGTGACGTTTGACAGCTTCAGCGTTGGTGCTGCCTGGGGTACCTACCTCGTCAGCCAGGTCAAGCCCAAGACCAAGGGCAACAACCTCTACCTGTACGCCGGCGCCGCCAGCGACAACAACGCGTTCATCTTCTTCGCCGGTGCCTGGAGCATTCTCCAGCCCAAGATTGCCGACGGAACTTTCAAGATCGTGAACAGCGATGCCGCCGTCAAACTCGAGAAGAAAGCTGAGCTGACCCGCGACGAAGAAGCCGCTATCATCGGTCAGGTCACCACCAACTGGAACCCCAACGATGCCAAGAGCAAGGCCGAGTCGCACCTGACCAAGGCCACCAAGGCTCAGAAGGGAATCGCGTTTGTCTTGTCTCCCAACGACCAAACCGCTCGGGCCATTGCCGACGTGTTCGCCAAGGACAAGGACATCAAGCACGCCTACACCACTGGTCAAGACGCCGACAAGGCTTCGATCCAGTACATCATTGATGGCAAGCAGTCGATGACCGTCCTCAAGGACACCCGTGTCCTGGTTGCCGACGCCATCAAGACCGCCATCACTTTCTCGAAGGGTGAAGTTCCCGCCCAGACCAAGACCTACAACAACGGCGTGATCGAAGTTCCCGCCAAGCCTTCCGACGTCACCAGCGTGACCCAGGCTAACGTCAAGGCCGCCATCGTTGACAGCGGTTACTACCCTGCCAGCGCTTTCACCGGTCTTAAGTAAGATCTTGATCTAGTCGTGCTATGATATAGGGGAAGCGATGGTGAAAGCCGCCGCTTCCCCCCTTTTTCGGTCCGGATTTCCCAGGAGAGCCCCAGCCCATGAGTCCTCACATCCTTGAAATGCGTTCGATTTCCAAAACCTTCCCCGGGGTGAAAGCCCTCGATAACGTCAGCTTCCAGGTCGCCGAAGGCGAGATTCACTGTCTCGTCGGTGAAAACGGCGCGGGAAAGTCGACCCTCATGAAGGTTCTCAGCGGCGTCCACTCGCATGGCACCTACACGGGCGACATCCTTTTTCGTGGAGAGGTTCAATCCTTCCGCGGAATTTCTGACAGCGAACACGCGGGCATCGCCATCATCTATCAGGAACTCGCCCTGTTTCCCGAGCTGTCCGTCTACGAAAACATCCTTATGGGACAAGAAATCACCCATGGTCTTGGGGTCACCGTCGATTGGAATGAGACGGTGAAGAAAGCCACTGAGATGCTCAAGCGTGTGGGCCTCAAGGTGAATCCCGAAGCGCTCATCAAAGACC
>CAYYUZ010000225.1:0-2687 GCA_964475005.1 uncultured Spirochaetales bacterium | reverse complement strand
CCTTTTCTCGACCTCGACCTGATCAAAGCCCACCCGAAAGCCGTGCTTGGGTATTCCGACGCCACAGCCTACCTGACCTGGCTCAACCTCAACGGCATCGTCACTTACTACGCCAACTCGGTGATGTCGGGTTTTGCCCAGCTGGATTCGTTTCCCGAGGCCGAGAAGTGGCACCGCGAGGTTTTTTTGGGTCAAACTCCCTTGCTTGAGCCGTTTCCGCGTTGGACCCACGGCTACAGGGACTGGGCCAAGCAGCCCAACGAGATCCAGGAGTCGTTTCCCAACAGCGGGTTCACGTGGCTTCAGGGAGTCAAACCCACGCGAGGCCGCCTCTGGGGCGGTTGTTTCGAGGTCCTGGAAATGCTGAAGGGTACCCGTTTCTGGCCGACGCCGGAGTTTTGGAAAGGCAAGGTTCTCTTTTTGGAAACCTCCGAAGAGAAACCGTTGCCGAAACAGGTGATGTATTGGCTGCGAAACTACGGGGCGCAGGGCGTGTTCAGCAAACTTTCCGCGTTGTGGATCGGTCGACCCAAAGACTATTCGGCTTCCGACAACACCGAACTGCGACGCGTGGTGAAGGGTGTGGTGGCCCAGGAGTGGGGTGCTTCTGGCCTACCGATTGTTCTGGACCTCGATTTCGGGCATACAGATCCCCGGTGGGTTGTGCCCTTGGGGATCGAAGTGCTGACCGACCCTGTGGCGAAACGGCTTTCGTTTCTGGAACCGCTTTTCAGCTAGGTTCCAGAAGAGAAGGCTGAGCGGCCTCTACGCGGTTTCGACCCGAGTTTTTGGCCCGGTAGAGGGCTTGGTCGGCCCGGCGGTACCAGGCCTCGAAAGACTCCTTTCCGTCCCAAAGTGCGACCCCAATGCTTGTCGTCAGCCGCCCTTCGGGAAGCGCGATCGTGGAGACTTCGTTTCGCACCCGTTCGGCAATGTCGAGCGCGGCCTTTCCGTCGGTCCCAGGCATCAGCACGGCGAATTCCTCGCCGCCGGTCCTGGCAACAGCGTCGGTGACTCTCGTGGTCCTCAGCACGGCCCTGGCGAAATCCTTCAGCGCCTTGTCGCCGGCTTGATGGCCGAACCTGTCGTTAACCTGTTTGAAGTGGTCAACGTCGAGCAGGGCCAGACTCAACGGAGCGGGCTGCCGTTCGACCCTCAGCTGTTCGAAGGCGCAGCGTTCCAGAAAGGCCCGGCGGTTGACCAAACCCGTCAGCGCGTCGGTCCGGGCTAGCTCAGCCTGTGCCTCCCGAATCGACTTGAGACGGCGCAGTGACACCAGCAAACCGATGGCCGAGGCCAAGATCATCACGGTTAGTAGGCTGACCCAAAGCATCTGCCGTAGAACAATGCCCTCCCAATCGCCTGTGATCGCCGACTGCGGGCGCGAAACGACCACCCAGAGCGGCAGTTCTTCAATTCTCTGATAGGCCCTCAACTTTGGACCGACTAGCAGGCCGAACGTGTTCGGTGTCGCCTCAATGGCCGGAAGAGGGTTGGGTTCGGCTTTCCCGGGAAACTCGTTTGGTAGCGGAGACTGGTAGAGGCAAGCTCCATCGCTTCGAAACACGGTGATGATCTCGCCAGGGCTTTCCGAAAGCGTGTCGATTAGCTTGTCGAGGTGCGAAAAGGCAAGCGACTCAAAAATCACACACAAGGAGCCCGAGTTGGGCGGAAGCGCCAGCGAAAGTCCCAGGGCCCAAGAACCGCTGACTCGGCTGACGAACGGACGGTCGATGTAGAAACCCAGCCCCGGGTAGGGAACTTGACGGCGGAAATAGTCACGGTCGGAAACCGAAATGCCCGTCTTTCGTCCTGTCCCGTCAAAAAAGTAGAGGTTGCCGCGCCGATCCGCAGCCCGAAGTTCGGTCATGTCCTGTCCCCGCGTTTGAAACACTTGGATCAGCGACAAAAGGGCGTCGTCTGTGACCGGATTGAGTTCGGGATGGTTCTCCACGTGGTTGGCGAGCACTTCCAAAGACAGCCGACTGTCCTTGAGAATTTGACCAAGTCCCGAGGAGAAGATACGAGATTCCCGCTCCAGGCTGTCGGTCTCACGGGCCTGGGTTCTGGCCCTTTCGCCCACCGTCGAGGTGACGAAGACGGTCCAGATGATTCCTAGGCTGGCAGCGGTCAAGAGCACGACCAGAATCCAGGCGCGTCGTTCCAGAGCGTTCGCTTTGTCCTTGCTCACAAGACTATTATAGGAGACATCGGCCTTTGTGCCAGCCGGAGTTTCAGTCGTCGAACAGCCGGCCGCGGCCCTGCTTGTTGCGGCTGACGGCCTTCTTGGCGGTGAGCCTCCGTTCCTGACTGGCTCGGGTGGGTCTAGTTGCCCTACGGGTCTTGGAGGGAACGAGGGCCTGACGAATCAACAATTCAAGACGGCGCAGCGCCAATTCGCGGTTCTCCAACTGACTTCGGGTATCTTGAACGTGGATGGTCAACTCCCCCTCGAAGATCCGAGAGGCCAGCTTTTCCGAGACCAGAACGCGTTGTTGGTCCGAGAGAAGAGCGAGGGCCGCCACAGGAACCCTGAGGAGCGCTTTGGAGTTGACCTTGTTGACGTTTTGCCCGCCGGGACCCGAGGAACGGGCAAAGCTCCAGTCGGCCGCCGCCGCCAGGGCATCGTAGAGGAACAGGAGTGACATCAGCGCAGTCTAGCGAAAAGAAGCGGAAGTGACAAATCT
>CAYYUZ010000224.1:0-2691 GCA_964475005.1 uncultured Spirochaetales bacterium | reverse complement strand
GAGAATCATCGGTCCGAGCCGTTCTGGAACTCCTGGACCAGGACCATACAGTGCCTTTCATCGCCAGATATAGGAAAGAAGCCACAGGTCAGCTCGATGAAGTTGCGCTCTTTTCCATACGGGATGAACGCGAACGTCTGGAAAGTCTTGAGAAGCGCAGGGCAGCCATTCTCGAAAGCCTCAGAGAGCGTGGGCACTTGACTCCTGATAGAGAGAAGAGTGTGCTTGAAATAGGGACGCTGACCGCGCTTGAGGACTTTTTTCTTCCGTTCAGACCCAAAAGAAAAACGCGCGGATCTGTGGCCGCTGAGAAAGGTTTGCAACCCTTTGCGGAGATGATTTGGAATAATCAGGAGCCTTCCGTCGAGCAACTGAAGGGGTTTTGCAGTCAAGCCCCCGGGTCTCTGACCGCCAGTGAGGCTCTGGAGGGAGCCAGAGACATTGTCGCCGAACGCATCAGCGAAACTCCTCAAGTGCGAAGCCGGCTTCGCGAGGTCTACAGAACCGAGGGGCGTATCGTTGTCGCACGGGCGCGAGGCGCCGCGGAGGGAAATCCGTTTTCTGACCACGTTGGGAAATCGGAGTTGCTTGCGACGATTCCCGGGCATCGCCTGCTGGCCATTCTTCGGGGAGAAGACGAGAAGTGCCTTTCCGTCGGCGTCGAAATCCGGCCTGGCGTCGAGGAAGCTGCCGTCAAGTCTCTTCTTCTCCGCAACGCCCACGGTGTGCCATCGTTGGAGGCGGCGTTGCAGGACAGCGTGAAACGCCTTCTGGGGCCCAGCCTTGAGAACGAAACTCTGAAAGAAGCCCGCAGCCGAGCGGAAATTGGCGCGATTCGGGTGTTCTCCGAAAACCTGAGGCAGCTCCTCCTCGCGGCCCCTCTTGGACAGAAGGCGCTTTTGGCGGTCGATCCAGGGCTGAGGACAGGCTGCAAGATTGTTGTGCTTTCTGAACAGGGTGACCTCAGTGACCATGGGGTCATTTACCCCCTCGAGCCGCATCGGAAGACCGAAGAAGCCGAGCGCCTTGTCCGAAAGGCCGTGGAACGCTACCACCTCAGTGCGGTTGCCGTCGGGAACGGCACGGGCGGCCGAGACACTGAATCATGGCTGAGGTCGCTCAATCTTGGGATTCCTGTGATCTCCGTGAACGAGAGCGGAGCCTCGGTCTACAGCGCCAGCGAAGCGGCCCGGGAGGAGTTTCCCGAGTACGACCTGACCGTCCGAGGAGCTGTTTCGATCGGCCGCCGCCTTATGGACCCCTTGGCGGAATTGGTCAAGATCGATCCCAAGGCGATAGGGGTAGGGCAATACCAGCACGACGTTGATCAAAAACTGTTGAAACAGAGCCTTGACGACGTGGTCGTCAGTTGCGTCAACCGGGTGGGCGTCGACTTGAATACAGCGACCAAGCCCATTTTGACCTACGTCGCAGGTTTGAATTCGCGTTTGGCGGCGTCAATTCTTGAGTACCGGTCGAAACACGGACGCTTTCGCACCAGGAAGGAACTCCTCGCCGTTAAGGGCTTTGGCCCTAAGGCGTTTGAACAGTCTGCGGGTTTTTTGAGAATCAACGACGGGGATAACCCTCTCGATTCCTCTGCTGTCCATCCGGAAAGCTACCACGTGGTTGAACGGTTGGCAGCTAGAGCCCAGTGTACTGTGGCTGAGTTGATGGGGCGCAAGGATCTAGAAAGCCTTGCCGACGGGAAAGCCCAGGATTTGGGGGTTGGTGACGCGACACTTCACGATATCGTTCTCGAGCTGGAAAAGCCAGGCAGAGACCCACGGCCGGCCTTTGAAGTCACGAGCTTCAACGACGACATCAGGTCCCTGGAAGACCTCAAAGAAGGTTTGGTACTGAACGGAATTATCACGAACGTGACCGACTTCGGGGCCTTCGTCGATATTGGCGTTCATCAAGATGGGCTGGTTCATGTCAGCCAACTGGCAACGACCTTCGTCAAGAATCCCCTCGACATTGTGAGTCCGGGACAGACCATCAAAGTTATGGTTCTAGCTGTCGACCCAGCCAAGAAGCGAATCAGTCTCAGCCGCAAGGCTGTTCTCGAAAGGTCTTGAACGAAGAGGGATTCGAACCCCCGACCCGCTGCGTGTAAAGCAGCCGCTCTAACCGACTGAGCTATTCGTCCGAAAAAGGAAGCTGGAAGCGAACATAGCAGATGTTCACTCCCTATGTCAAATTACAACCTTCCTGAAGGATGGGGAAGAACCGCAGCCTTCTCCTTCACAGCCGCCGCGTTCGCCAGCAAAAGGGCCGTGCTGTCCCAGGTTCCTTGGACCAGCGCATTTCGCCTCGAAGGGGGCATAGTCACCTTGACCGTCAGGCTGTCGGCCTTGATTTCCATGGTCTGGAGATCGACCGTGAAGACAGTACCCGGTTTTTCAGCCGCCAGCTTCTGGAGTTTGGCCACATCTTCCTTGCCAGCGACAAGAGCTGGGGTGCCCAACATCACGCAGTTTCCCGCAAAAATTTCGGCAAAGCTCTCTGCAACGACGGCGCGAATTCCCCAGCGGACTAGGCTCTGCGGGGCATGCTCGCGGCTCGAACCGCACCCGAAGTTGACGTTCCCGAGTAGGATGGCAGCCCCCTGGTATTCGGGGCGATTGAAGGGGTGGTCCTTCTGCGAGCCGTCGGCGTTGAACCTTTCATCAAAAAAGGGGTACTGAC
>CAYYUZ010000223.1:0-2705 GCA_964475005.1 uncultured Spirochaetales bacterium | reverse complement strand
CAGCAAGCCTTGAACGAACGCCATGGCCACCCCCATCAGCATGGCGATGAAGAAGGAGTAGGCCACGTTGGCCAGGAACAGCACAGCCAGCGTTGGAAAAACCGCCATCGCGGCAAAGCACGCCGAGCCGAGAAAAGCTCCGGCAACGATGGTGCGCTTCTCACCGAAGCGCACCGCCAGCGACCCGACCAAGACCATGGTCCCCAGTTCCATGGCGGCCGTGATTCCGAACAGCAGCGGCGCCCATCGGGCGTCGTGAAAAGACTGCACAACGACCAGCGGCATGTAGATCATCCGGGCGCGGTCGGCGCCTTGCATGAGGGCCAAAGCCGCGATGGGAACAATCAAGGCACCCCAAGGGATGACTGCGAGCTGTGATTGCCGAGAGGCGTGATGCTCAGCTTCGCTGGGCTGAGAACCAATTGCCCGCCCCGAGGCTTCCACCCATGCCGTAACGGCTGCGGAAAACACTGCGAAGAGCGCCCCTGACGCCGCGAGGAACCAGAACAGAGACCGCAGATCGATCCAGAGCAACAGGATGGCCGCCAAGCCCGTGCCGATGATGAAGCCCAAAGAAAATGCAGTTCTGAGCACAGTTGTTCCCAGAACTTTGTCTTGCTTTGACCAATGCTTCATCACCTCGGCCTGGCCCAAGGCAAAAAACTGCGAAAAGAGCACAAGCCCCGTCGAAGTCAGCGCCCCATAGACATAGAGCATTTCGGCAGGGCCTCCGGCGGCCAGTCCTGCGTTGCCAGCGGTGCTGACCAAGCCGGCCACCAGGATCAACAGAGGCCGGGGAACCTTCCCGTCGGAGAGGTAGCCCGCTGTCAGATTCACAACGATGCCAGTCAGAATGTTAACGACAAAGAACAGAACGACCTGGGCCTTGTCTAGGCCTCCAAGCTGGGTGATCAGAATCGGTGTAAGAGGTCCCAGAGACGAAGCCTGGAGACCCATCCAGAAGATGCAAAAACCCAGGACCATTCCCCACGGCGCTCTGAGAATCCGATACCATTTCCCCTCTGCTCTTTCCATGATTCCCCCGGCTTATTGACGTTCGGGACAGCGCCTTTCAGACAGCATTACCACACAATTCGAAAGATTCCTTGGACTAACCGATCGAAGACACGAAGTCCTCCCAAAGCGTTGCAACCCCCTTGGGATCTTCCATCGGAGGTACGTGGGCTCCCTCCACCTCGACCGGTCGTGCCCCGGGAATGCCGGCAAGATACCGGCTGGCCCGGCGGTTCTCGGGCCAGTCACCCTTGCCGTCGATCACGAGAGTGGGAACGGCGACTTCGCCAAGGCGACCCAGGGCTGGTGGTGACAAGGGATTCTCGGGGTTTGCGTCGGCCACAAAGAAGGTGCGGCGTTCCACCGCGATGCGATTCATTACACCGGCGAGTTTCCGGTGTTCCTTCAAGTCTGGGGACAGAGCCGAAGCCGAGCGCGTCGGACCGTCGAACCATATTTGAAGTTGAAGCTCCGAAGCGGCCGCGATGTCGCCGCGTTGGAAGGCCGCGATCATGGCCAGAACCGGGGCGGGAGGTTCTCCCTGAGGTTCCCACCCCGACGGCGAGGCGTTGATCAGGGTCAGCGACTTCACTCGTCTGGGATGTTCGAGGGTGAAGTCGAGGGCCTGAAGGCCCCCATTGGAACAGCCAACCAGGTGCACAGACCCCAGCGACAAGGCCTCGAGAACCTCGGCGAGTTCACGCCGGCGGCACTGAGGACCCGTAGCCGGATCGGAGCGGCCAAAGCCGAGTTTGTCAAACACGACAACTTGGAAGCGTGGAACAAGCACGTCGCGAACGCCGTGCCACATGCGCCCGTCGACGAAATCGGCGTGGACAAAGACCACGGGTTCTCCTGTTCCCTCGAGTTCGGAATGAACCCGGGCACCGCCGGGCAATGTGATGGAATGGATCATAGGTTCTCCTTGATGGCATAGTGACCTGGGGTGGGTGACACCTTTTGTCACTCAAAAGGAAAAAATGCGCGCCGACCGTCTGATTTCGATGCTGTTGTTCTTGCAGGAGAACGGGAAGACCACAGCTTCCGCCCTGGCCGACGAGCTTCAGGTTAGCCGAAGAACGATTCTTCGTGATCTGGAGGCTTTGTCGTTTTCAGGAGTACCCGTCCTTGCCGAAGGAGGGCCCGGCGGCGGCGTTTGGCTCGATCCTGCCTATCGAACCACGCTGACGGGCATGAACGAGGCCGAATTGCGTACTCTGCTGGTTTCGGGTGACGGGCGGCTTCTCGACGACTTGGGCTGGGGGAACGCCTTTCGTGATACTCAGCGCAAACTTCGGGCCAATCTGCCCCGCCGCTTCGAACCCGGCGTCGATTTTGTCCGAAGGCGGTTGGTCATAGATTCGCGTTGGTGGTGGCACGAGCCCGGTGACCCTCACCTCGAGGCCCTTCAGGCCGCCGTGTGGGAGGATCGTCTTGTAGAAGGGGAGTACGAAGGCTGGGACGGAAGCCGCAAACCGGTGTGCCTTGAGGCTTACGGCCTAGCCGCCAAGGCCGGCCTCTGGTACTTTGTCGGCCGACGTGACGGCGAATGGCGAACCTACCGCGTATCGCGATTTGTCAGCGCCCGGAAGACCACGCCCTTTGGCCGAGACCCGGCCTTTGATCTGAGCGAGTGGTGGGTCCTCCATTCACGGGAATACGCGGCTGAATTCTCGGCCTTTCGCTTTTCG
>CAYYUZ010000222.1:0-2707 GCA_964475005.1 uncultured Spirochaetales bacterium | reverse complement strand
GAGGAAGGCCAGAGCTACCGTTGGCCAAGCCAGAAAGCCTATCAGAGCCTCTATGGTGAAATCGTTCGCGGTGTCTTGCACACGGTTCAGGAAACCTCGCTCAACCTTCAGCTTGTTGGTTTGAAGTCCGCGCGCGATATTCCCACCCTGGAACGCTACGGGGACTTCGCCGGAATTCTCGGCTTCGACGTTACCGACCAAGCCGTAGCTTCGGCCCTTGCCAACCTGGGCCGACCCGTGGTCTGCTCCCACCACGGCGAGCATCTGTTCGGGGTCAGCACCGTTACCACCGACAATCGTGCCGGGGGAGCGCTTCAGGCACAATTTCTTTTGGGACAAGGGCACGCGGGAGTGGCCTACGTGACCGGCATGAAGGAGGAAGTCCGCTCACACCGACTGCGGTGGGAGGGTTTTCAGGACACCTTTCCTTCGCCGACGCTTGTCGATGGTTTTCTAGGCTACGCGGATGGGAAGAAAGCGGCGAGGCTCGTGGCACCTCAGATCCGAAAAAAGGTGTTGACAGCTGTCGCCTGCGTGAACGACCTCACCGCGCTTGGCGTTATTCAGGGTCTTTCGGAAGAAGGGCTCGAAGTTCCCCGCGATGTCGCGGTTGTTGGCTACGACAACCTTGTCCTCACGGGTCTGCTAGGCCCCGGTTTGCCGACGGTGGAAGCCCGTCTCCCCCTGGTCTATACCCGGGCCCTCGAAGTTCTGTCGACACTTGTCGGCGGTGCCCGGACCGTGGTTCACGAAACCGTGGCCCCCGTGCTTGTCACCGCCGAGTAGCGCTTCGCAGCTACTTCTTCCTCCGAATTTTCCTTACGGTCTTCACGAGGGTTTTCGGCACGGCGGTCAGCCACCCGGCGGCGTCTTGATAGGGTTTGAAGATGAAGAAGTACCTCAGACCTGGCGAAGGCTCTGTGTCGCGGACCTCGCGAAAGCCTCGAGCGAAAGCGCCAATAACCAGAGTCCGCAACAAGGCCGTCACCAAGAACACCGTTGTCAACGGACCCAGAAGGCCCCACCGCCAGTGGTTCGTCTGGAGCAGGTCGGCCAGGGTTCCTCCCACAATCGAGCCCAAAAAGGCGAACCCCGTGTTCAGAGCAGTGAAGTACGCCATCGATTTGGCGATCCGTTCTGGTTTCTCGGAATCGAAAATGAAGTTCGTCGTCGTTAGGTTGATGCCGCTGACCAAGAAGCCGCTCACCAGTTGCAACAAAATCAGTAGGCGCCAATCGGTGAGGAAGACCCAGGCCAACGCGGCAAACGGCAACAGGGTCGCCGAGACCAACAGGATACGGCGGTTGCCGAAACGGTCGCTCAGCGGACCCCAATAGGTCATAAAAACGAAGCTCGCGATAGTGAAGGTCATCATCACGGCGGAGTATTGGAGGTAGTCGAACTTAAGTTCTTTCAGCAGGTACACCTGGATGATGGGATAGATCATCACAACTGTGAAGTTGAGAAAGACGCTGAACAGGACAAAGCGTCCAAAATTCGAGGACCTCAATTCCGCGAGGAACTTGAGGAAGGTCATCTGGCGGCCTTCCTCGGTTCGCTTCATCGGCGGCTCGTGTTGGGCCCGAATGCAGAAGGCTCCTCCCATGCGCAACACGAAAGCGAGCGTGAAGAGAACGCCGTAGGCTGGGACCTCCCAATTCAGTCGTTTGGATTCGAAGAGGACGATGCCGGCCGTGGCGATGGCCAGAAACTGCACAAGACCCGCGATCGAGTTTCGCGCCGACCAGTAGCGGCCGCGAAGGTTGGTTGGCACCAAGTCGTTCATCCAGCTCAACCAACCGGGGCTGGCCAAGTTGGCGACGAACAGCGAACCGCAGTACAGGAGGATGGCCACCCAGGCGCTTCCTGTGAGGACGGTTCCCCAAAACGTGAGCAGCCAGCTGAACGCAAAGTAGGCGACTACAAGCATGGAATTGCGGCGCCGGGAACCTCCGCGCTGAATGAGAGGACCACCGGCCAATTGCCCCAGGCCCGTGGCCAGCTGGGCCCCGCCTTGAAGGAGGCTGACCTCAAAGACGGTGGCCCCAAACAACAGGGCAAACGGAACGATGAAGTTTTCTGCCAGACCGAACATGAGCGCCCAAGTGACACCGTCAAGCACCCCGATGGCCAGAGTACGGCGAACCCGGGAATCGGGGACGGTCTTCAGGAAGCCAAGCATTGGCCCACCTTTCTTACGGCGAGATCTTCGTTTTGGCTAAGGAGAGCCCGAGGTGAGGCACGGAGCGTACAGCAAGTACGTGAGTACCGAAACGAGGGGGAGACGACGCCAAAACGAAGATGTCGACGCGATGGAACTTGAATTTTCAGCATAGGGAAGAAAGGTGGGCTAGTCCTTCCAGGGGAAGATCATGCCCTTGAGGGAGCGCGGACCAACCCTCTCCATGTCCTCAGCCAGCAACACCGCCCACGGAACCTTCTTGTGATTCGCTTCGGGGTTGGCTTCCATCCAGTCGTACTTGGCCAAGAGGAACTTGAAGCACACCTGGAGCCAGACTGAAATACCCAAGATGCCGGGGAAAAAACCAAGGGTGAAGAGCGACAGAACCAGACACACCACCACGACCAACACCATCATTAGGGAAGTCCCTGGATTGGCCATAAACAGCAGAAAGGATTTTCTGGCCAGTTTGCGGATCTTGGGTTCCACTTGGGCGTTGAGGCCGGGGTAGTAGAGGCTCATTCC
>CAYYUZ010000221.1:0-2724 GCA_964475005.1 uncultured Spirochaetales bacterium | reverse complement strand
AGCTGGGTCAAGCGAGCGGCGATTTTGCCAAGAATTCGCGGCTGGGAGTTCAACCAGCCCATCACCGCCACCCGCAGCCACCGGCGTAGACGGCTTTTTGAAAGCGCCATTTTGGTGAGTGCCTCGGTGCCATGGACGATGGAACGGATCACCGGGCGGCGTTCAGCCTCGTAACTTTCCAAAAGACTCTCCGGGGCGTGACCGGCCGTGACCAACGCCAGCTTCCAGGACAGGTTATACACATCTTGAATGCCTGTATTCATGCCTTGGCCGCCGGCCGGCGAATGCACGTGGGCGGCGTCGCCGGCCAGAAAGATCCGGCCACTGCGCAGGTGTTTGGCCATCTTACTGTGAATCCAAAACGGCGAAGACCACCTGACCTCATCGACCTTAAATTCCCCGAAAGACCGCGCCTCGATGAGCGACCGGATTTCGGTTTCGACAACGGCCTTGGTCGCATCAGGGTCGGTCAGGTTGCCAATGGCGCGGTAAAGGTGGTCTCCCAACGGGAACAGCCCAAGAATGCTCCCGTCGCCGGCGTAGGCGACGACTTCTCGCGGACTCCGGGTCGAACTCAGCGCCACGTCGCAAACGAGGTAGCGCGACTCGATGTCTTCCCCCTCGACTTCGATTCCGACCTGGCTTCGGACCAAGCTGTGAAGGCCGTCGCAGGCGATCAGCCAGGCGCTCTCGACAACTTCAACGCCGCTCGGGGTCGTTAGCGACACCCTGACTCCTTTGGCATCCTGTTCGACAGTCAACACTTCGGAGAGCCACTCCACCCGGCCTCCCAGCTCGGTCAGCCTCGTTTCAAGAAGCCGCTCAGTCACACTTTGAGGGACCAGAAGAGAACCTCCAAACGAGGAGTCGATCCGGTCGAGGGGAAGGTGAACCGCGGCTTTCCGTCCGCTGCGGACCGTCATCGCCGTCCATTTCTGACCGGCGGCCACCAGCCTTTCGGCAATGCCGACGTGGGCGAAGATTTCAAGGGTTCGCGCGTGGACCGCGGCGGCGTTGGTGAGGTCGGTGGGGCCGGCTTTTTTGTCGACCACACGGAAAGAAAGGCCTCGGCGAGCCAGTTCGCACGCCGCCATAAGGCCGGCAGGGCCAGCCCCGACAATCAAAACGGACAAAGGACTCATCGTGTTTCTCCTTGGCAGGACTTGATCGCGCCCGCCTTGTATGGGAATCTACGAGGCGTCAGGAATTCCATCCATCCCAGAAATCTGGGGGGAGAGGAGCTTTTCATGGAAACCTTGGCCCGGCACCGCGAGATTCTCGGTCGTCTCGATCGTCTGGTCCGCCAGGATCTCGATGGCGACAGCCTGATGGCCGGGGCCGCCGGTTTGTTGGTCAAGGCGTTTCCCGGCGACCTGCTCATCTGCGCCAGCCTCGATCCCGACACCAACGCGCTACGGCGTTTCCACGGAAGCCAGGCTGTTCCGCCGTTCACGGGCCGCATCTACGTCAACGAGTATCTGGAAGACGACTTCAACAAATTCGCGACCCTTGTAAGAAGTCCGACAGGCGTCGGTATCCTGAGCGAGGCCGCGGGTCTCCAAAGCGAACGGAGCGTCCGCTACCGCGAACTCTACCGAAAACACCTGGACACCGAGTATGAAATGCGCGGCGCGATCCGGCTCGGCAAAAAACTTTCAGGGATCGTTTCTCTCCTTCGAGCCCCGGGAAGAAAGGACTTCGATTCCGACGAGGCCAGCTTCTTGTCGAAGTTCTTGGGGGGGCTGGAACCCGCGCTCCGCCGCGCCTGGCTACAGTCCCTTTCCGGCCCCCAATCGCCGACGTCGGTGGGGCAGATTTTTCTCGATCACGGACTGAGAATCGAAGCGGCCAACTTGGCCGGAGAAAGGTGGCGGGCCGAGCTGGGCAGCGATTGGGAGCCCCTTGTCCTCAGCATTGCCAGCCTTGTGCGAATGCGGGGGCCTGACCCTGAAGGGCCGATGGGACCGTTCTCGCCACGGGTGCGGATGACCACCCGCGAGGGGCGATGGGTGACCGTTCATGGTTCTCTTCTCAACGGCCCTGGCGGACAAGAGAAGATCGCGCTCATCATCGAGGGTGCCGGACCCAGCCATCTTCAAACCCTCTTGTGGGAGGCCTACGGCCTGACCGACCGCGAACAGGAGGTGTTCCGGTGTGCGCTTCGCGGCGAAGACACGCGCGACATCGCCGCAGGCCTGAACATCAGCCCCTACACAGTTCAGGACTTTTTCAAAAGCATCTTCGAAAAAACGGGTGTACGGAGCCGACGCGACCTCGTGGCCAAGTTTTTGCCCGGGCTCGGCGGAGCACTCAGTTAAGGAAGTCTGCTCCCTGGAAAACTTCGGCTCGCGTGAACCTCAAAAAGCAAAAGTCCCGCTTTGACCGCCGGATCGGCCGCGTAGATGCGTTCGACCACGGCGGGTTCCGCATCAAAAACGCCTATGCCGGCCACGTCGCTATCGTCTCGAACTGGGCAGATGATGGGCATCAAGCCCGCGTCTTTGAGCTGCATGTTCCGCTTTCCGTGGCGCATGATCGTTGCCCTGACCTCGGGGTCATTCGCGGTCTCGGGGGACATCAACGCCGGGCCTTTCTTCAGAATCACGAGTGTGAACGGGCGAGATTTGGTGAGCAGTTCGAGAAAGGCCTCCTCGGAAATGGGCGGGAGAGCCGAATCATCCGTGTATTCCATCATCAGAATCCTCCTTCATCATTCAGTGGCCA
>CAYYUZ010000220.1:0-2879 GCA_964475005.1 uncultured Spirochaetales bacterium | reverse complement strand
TGCGTTTGGTGAGCTGTTTCTTCATCGGGGGGAACATGCCGTCGGTCAACGCGCTCATTGCTCAGCAGGTTCAGCCGGGCAAACAGGGTAGCGTGTACGGCCTGACCAGTTCGGTCGCGTCGACCTCGACCGCTCTCGGCCCTGTCGTTGGGGCCACCTTGGCGGCTGCCTTGGGATTTGGCTCGGTGTTTCTGGGAACGGGCTTGGTGCTGGGGGCAACGGGCGTCGCCATCGCGCTTTCGGTGCGTCAGGCGCGCTCCAAGAGCGATCCTCCCGACCCCGATGCGGGAGTGACCTTTCCGCCTGAAGCCTGAGGCGCCCCTACTCCTTCACGGCGCCTGCCGTTAGTCCCTTGATAAACTGTTTCGACAGAAGCAAGTATAGCAAGATAATAGGCACCGAGGCCGTTGTCAGCACGGCCAAAACCTTGTTCCAGTCGGTCTGATATTGGCCAAACAGGCGGGTGACGCCAAGCATGAGCGTGCGCTGGTCGTCGCTGCGGATGATGATGAGCGGGAACCAGAGGTCGTTCCAAAGGTTGACCAGGTTGAAGATGGCCACCGTGGCCAAGGCCGGACGGATCAGGGGAACGATGATCTGGACGAAGATGCGTACGCTTCCCGCCCCGTCGATGCGAGCCGCGTTGAGGATCTCCTTGGGAACCGTGCGGATGAACTCGGTGAGAACGAACACGCCCATGGGGAGCCCCATCGCCGCGTAGATCGGAAACAGGCCCCACAACGAATCCATCAATCCTAGGTCCTTCACAAGACCCAACAAGTTGATGCTGGCGATGCGGATGGGAATCATCAGCCCCGCCAAGAAGACAAGCAGGAGGTAGCGGCTGGCCCGGTTGGTCCAGTTCGCCAGCCCGTAGGCGGCCGTCGAGGCCAGGATCAACACGCCTAGAATCGACACAGTGGTGATCTCAAGGCTGTTGAGAAAGTAGGTGAAAAACGTTCCTCCCGCGGCCAGGGCTTGGTAGCCCTCAACGCTCACCGTGGGCGGCAGACCAAAGGGGTCGCGGAAGATGTCGAGGGACACCTTGAAGGAGTTGACCACCATCACCCACAGCGGAATGAGAACCAAAAGGCTCCAAAAACCCAACAGGAGGTAGCCGGGCAAGTCGGCGATCTTGAAACGGGGACGAAGGGCACGAGTCATTTGCGGTCTCCCACCGGGTCTCGGCTCAGCGTTTGCATCACAAGGACCCCGGCGAGCAAAACCACGAAGGTCACCGTGCTGACGGCGGCTCCCAGGCCCATGTCGGGAATGCCTACCGGGTGCTGCCCGGCGATTCCTGTGCGGTAGAAGTACGTGCCCAAGATGTCTGTGGCATAGGCTGGCGGTCCGTTGGGACCGGCCATGGCAAAGACCACGTCGAAGGCGTTGAAGTTGCCCGTGAAGGTCAGCACGGCAATCACACCGATGATGGGCCGCAGCAAGGGGAGCTTGATTCGCCACAGCACCTGAGTGGGGCTGGCGCCGTCGATTTCGGCGGCCTCGAAGTAGTCGTCGCTGATCCCCTGAATCGCGGCCAGAAAAATCATCGTTGGGATTCCCACCCACTGCCAGCTCGATACCAAGCTGACGACGATGAGCGCCAAGTGGTTGTCGCCCAACCAGGGAAGCGCCAAGTCTCCCAGACCGACCTTACCGAGAAGCAGGTTGAGCGGACCCCATTGCGGGTTGAGAATGAGCTTCCACAGAAACCCGGTCACCACGATGGCCAGGGTGGCAGGAATAAAGATGACCGTCCGAAACAGGGGTTTGCCGCGGATGGTCTTTCGGGCCAGGAGCAAGGCAAACGCGAGACCAAGACTGTTTTGAACCAGCATGTGGATGAAAAAGAAGACAAAAGTATTCTTGAAGGCGCCAAGAAACCGCGTAGACTCCTCGCCTCCCCCAAAGAGTCGCGTGTAATTGTCGAACCCGATAAAGTTGTCGAGTTTGAACCCCGCCCCCGTGTAGAAGCTCAGCCTGAGCGAATTGAACAGCGGCCACGCCATGAAGACCAGGTAGACGGCCAGCGCCGGCACGATCCACCAAAGCCAGAACAGGTTGCGGTCGGTTTCTAGGGATTTGCGCATAGAAGCCATGGGCGGGTCCTTTTTCGGAGGGGGATGGGGTCAAAGACCAGAAGAAGAATGTGACAGGATTACAGGATGGGCAGGATTAACAGGATAGGAATTCATAATCCTGTCCATCCTGGAAATCACGACATCCTGTCACATTTCTTGATTCCTCATGAAAGCCGTCCAGCAGAGTGGAAGTTCCCTGCTGGAACCTTTCAAAGGGAAATTACATTCCGGGTTTGTACCACTGAGCAAGCCCCGCTGCAAAAGCGTCAGCCGCGGCTTTGGGAGTCTCCTCGCCCTTGAGCACAGCGATGGTGTTGTTCTGCAGAAGATCGTAGCCGGAAGGCTTGCCGACCATCAGCTTGGCCCACACAAACCGCGCGTCCTGGCCCGAACCTACATTGAACGAAAGGAAGGTGTTAGCGTAGGCGTTTTCAAGCTTGACGGCGTTCTTGCTCATGGGGAACACGCCGATCAGATTGTCGCCGATGGCCTTGGCACCGTCGGGTCCGGAAAGCCAGGTCAGGAAGGTCTTGGCGGCCTCAATGTTCTTGCTGGCGGGGTTGATGGCGATGGCCGAGTCCGGGTGGAACTCGACGAAAGGCTTCTTGCCCTTGGCCGGCGGCGTCGAGAAGATCGACCAGTTGATTCCCTTGATTTGGTCCATGAACTGGGGAACGGTCCAGCTTCCGTCGAAGTACATCGCGGCCTTGCCCAGGGCGAAGAGGGCTTGGGCGTCGTTGTAAGTCAGGGCTTCAAAGCCCTTGGGGAGGTAGGGGGCCAGGTCCTTGATCTGCTGGA
>CAYYUZ010000219.1:0-2935 GCA_964475005.1 uncultured Spirochaetales bacterium | reverse complement strand
GTCAGGGCTTCAAAGCCCTTGGGGAGGTAGGGGGCCAGGTCCTTGATCTGCTGGAAGGCACCCACGATGGCGGCGTCGTTGAAGGGACGCTTGCCGTTTTCGTAGGCCAGCCGTCCCTCGGCTCCACCAACGGCCGAAGGAAGAATGTTCATCATGACGACTTCGTTGATGTCCCACTGATCGGCCACGCCGTTGGCGAAGGGCGTGATTCCAGCTTTCTTCAGCTTGTCGGCGGCGGCGATGAGCGCTTCCCAGGTTTTGGGAACGGCGATGCCGGCCTTGGCGAAGATGTCCTTGTTGTAGTAGATGCCGTGGCTCACGGCGCCCAGGGGCATGGCGAACACCTTGCCGTCGGGGGTGGTCCAGGCCGAAGCGGCCGAAGGCGTAAAGTTCGCCTTGATGGCCGGCAGACCCGTCAAGTCAAGTTCGAAGCCTGCCTTGTAAAGTTCGGCACCGGTGGCGTACGAGCGGGCATAGAACAAGTCGGGACCGTTGCCGTTCTCGAGTTGAAGCCGCAGGGTGGCGTTGTAGTCGGGGGGATTGGTGGGGTCGAACTTCACCTTGATATTGGGATAGGCCTTGTTGAAGGCGGCGATGATGTTGGCGACCTTGGCCACATCGTCGGTGCGCCAGGAACCGAGGGTCAAGTTCTGGCCGAAGACCGCGCCAGCGAGCAGAAGCAGACCGAGGCCCATCAGGGTCCGGGAGAAGAACCGTGTGATTCGCATGAAGACTCCTTTTTCTAAGAGATATGCCAGGATGCTCCCAAGGAGGACATCTAGGAAGGGTTGGTGGTACCGGGTTTGTCCTCGATTTGTCCCGAAGAGAGAGTGTGACAGGATAGCAGGATCTTCAGGATGAACGGGATTACGGGAGAAGAGAGACCGGATAACCCGAAGGGCCTGATTGACCGGATCGGAAGGGAGGGTGGACCACAGAAGACACGGAGGCAACGCGGCTAGGTGACTTCGGGGCTGGGTCAATTTCGAACTTGAGAAGTGTTCTTGCCCAGTCTTCAGTCCTCGTCCTTCCTTTGCGTCCTTCCTACCTTCGTGCGAAATCTTCTTGGATGGGAGGCACGTGAAAAGAGTCCCTTGTGTTTCCTTGGCCTGCAGCTCTCATTGGGGTTAAGATAATTCAGGTAAAGGAGAACCCTATGAAGTTCCTTGTCCGTTTCGCTCTGGCCGTTGTCCTTGTCTTTCTCGCGGGAGCCAGCTTGGCCCAGGCCGAGACCAAGCGCCGCATCACCGAGTTTGCCGACTTTCCTTCGGTGGCCTCGGGAAAAATTCAGGAAATCCCAAGCAAGCTTCTTCTCGTCACTCTGCCGCCTTCGTACTATGCCAACCCCACGAAACGCTACCCCGTGGTCTATTTTCTCCATGGGTACAGTGAGGGCCCGGGGGCCCTTTACCAGCCCTACCGGCACGGGGGCCGGCTCGACAAGGCCATGGCGCAGGCCAAGACCGAGTTCATCGTCGTGGAACCCGAAGGGACGAACTCTCTGATGGGAAGCTTCTACGTGAACTCCCCCGCCACAGGGAATTGGGAGGACTACATCGTCAAAGATCTTGTGGCCTACATCGACGCCCACTATCGGACACTGGCCCAGGCGAGGTTCCGCGGCTTGGCAGGATTCTCGATGGGCGGCTTCGGCTGCCTCAATCTGGCGCTCAAACATCCCGAGGTCTTTTCGTGTGTGCTGGCCCTCAGCCCGGGACTCTTGAAAGAGGGGTCGCTCGTCAAAGCCATGCCCACGTGGGATCGGGCCTTCCTGAACGCGTACGGCGCGGCGTTTTCGCCCGATCTGAGCCTTCCCGCGCCCTACGCCCAGGTTCCCCATTTTGATGGAAGCGAGAAGGACCAAGCCGTGATCAAGAACTGGGAAAGCGGCTTCGGCGACCTGCAGCAAAAGATCGATGCCTACAAGAACAGGGGGACGACGCTCAAGGCGATCGGAATCCGCTACGGAACCCAGGACGGCTATGCGTGGATTCCCGAAGGCTGTAAGGCGTTTTCTGAGCTTTTGACGGCCCAGAACATCCCCCACACTCTGGTCAGCGGCGCCTACGGTCACACCCTGCCGGCCGATTCCATTCCTGCCCATTTCATGCCGTTCTTCGAAGAGGCTTTTACCGAGTAGCACCGTCGCAGTTCTTGGGGCTGGTCGGATCGGCGATCCCATGGTTCAATGGGACCCATGCCTGTCAAACATCGTCTCGGGGGCGCCGACGGCGTCCGCGCTCTGGCCTGCCTTATGGTTATGGCCCACCACGCCTGCCAACGCCTCAACCTTCCCGCCCAGGTCCCTTGGGTGCAGGAAGGGCAGCTCTTCCTCCTCACCGGGGCCGCCGGGGTGGGAGTGTTCTTTGTCCTCTCGGGGTATCTGCTGTCCACTCCTTTTTGGAAGGCCTGGGGAGATGGGCGGGATCGCCCCTCCCTGCCCACTTTCGCCCTCAGGCGCTGGGCCCGGATCGCGCCGTCCTTCTGGATCAACCTGACGCTCACCTTCGTCTTGTCGCTGACCTTTGTTCCTGACGCACCAAACCTTGTTTGGCGCTTTGTCTCGGGGTTCACGTTCACCTCGAGCCTCACCTGGCAGACGATGTTTCCCGTCGAAATCAACGGACCTCTGTGGTCCATCGGCTACGAGGTGTTCAGCTACGCCCTGCTGGCGTTGTTCCTCTTCCTTTGGTTTCTCCTCCCGGGAAAACGAACCGTAGTCCGGGGCTTGAGGTTCTGGGTGGGAGTGTTCGCGCTCACCGTGGTCGGACACCTCTTGTTTCTGGCCTTCGGTCAGACCGACACCGAGCACAAGGGCTGGCAATTTGGAATGTCTGGCGGGGCCAAGTACTGGTGGCCAGCCTACAACCCCGTGGGGTTCTTTGCCACCTTTGTGTTGGGAGTCCTGGCCGCCGGCGTCACCGACGTTGTGAGG
>CAYYUZ010000218.1:0-3126 GCA_964475005.1 uncultured Spirochaetales bacterium | reverse complement strand
AGTCCTTCAAGGCCTCCGAGTTTGACGAGGCGGGCTTGCCGACCGAGTTTGTTCAAGACAACGTTTCCCTTTCCGCAAAGGGAGTTCTTCGCGGCCTGCATTTTCAAAAAGGGCAACACGCTCAGGCCAAGCTGATCAGGGTTCTTTCCGGTTCGTGCTGGGATGTGGGGGTAGACCTTCGTCGGGAATCGCCGACCTTTGGCCGCTGGTTCAGCGTCGAGCTCAATTCTGAAAACCGGCTTCAGCTCTACCTTCCTCAGGGCTTTGCCCACGGGTTTGTTTCCCTAGCCGAAGGGACATTGATCCACTACAAATGCACCGCGGAATACCGTTCAGAATCTGAGGGGGGCGTTGTGTGGAACGATCCCGACCTCGCCATTGACTGGCCCAAGCTGGATTTCAGCATCAGTCTCAAAGATACTTCGCTGCCCCGGCTATCCGAGGTTTCTTGGTGATTTGGATTCTGGGAAAAGAAGGCCTTCTCGGTAAAGAACTGGTGAGGGCTCTTTCTCAAACCGGGTCGTCGTTTGTGGCTACCGGACGAGAAGTCGATGTTACATCGCCAGGCGCACTGAAGGCGTTTTTCGGTGAGAAACCGGTCCGCTGGATGGTCAACTGCGCCGCGTATACGGCCGTTGACCGCGCCGAAACCGATCAAAAAACCTGCCGCGAGGTCAACGCCCTCGGTCCTCAAAACCTAGGGCGGTTAGCCCGGCAGGGGGGGGCAAGAGTTCTCCACTTCTCGACCGACTATGTGTTTGACGGGAGGCCCGGTCGGCCCTACAGCGAAGAAGACGAAGTGAGCCCTCTTTCGGTGTACGGACGAACCAAGGCGGAAGGCGAGGCGCTGTTGAGAGAGGCGCATCCGCAGGCGGTCATCCTCCGCACCTCGTGGCTCTATGGATCAAACGGGCCCGATTTTGTCTCGACCATGCTGAGGCTTTTCGGGGCGCAAGATTCTGTTGGCGTTGTTGCCGACCAATGGGGAAACCCCACCTGGACAAATGATCTTGTGAGGCTGGTGCTGACTATTCTCGAGGACTCCGAAACCGGCGGGCTCTACCATGCCAGCGGCGAAGGAGAAACGAGCTGGTTTGATTTCGCATCGGCGATTGCCGAGGAAGGTTGTAAGCTCGGGTTGATTGATCCTGAGAAACCGCTGACCCTAACGCCGTTGTCTTCGAAGGAATACCCAGCAGTGGCGCCACGCCCGCCGCGTTCGGGTCTCAACAAAGAAAAACTAAGGTTAGAGCGGGGATGGGTTTTTCCCCCGTGGCGTGAAAGCTTGAAGGCTCACCTTTCGGAACTCAAGAAACTAAGGAACGGAAAAGAATGAGAAGTCTTCAGAGCATCCTTGTCACGGGCGGGGCGGGGTTTATCGGCTCCAATTTCATCCGCTACCTTTTGAAGGAAGCCGGTTTTGCAGGCACGGTGGTCAACTACGACAAACTGACCTACGCCGGCAACCCGGAGAGTCTTGAGGACATTAGCCGCGAGTTCAAATCACAGTACGTCTTCGAGCAGGGCGACATCTGCGACCAGGAGCGAGTGCAAGAAGTCCTGTCCCGGCATGACATCGACACGGTTGTCCATTTTGCCGCCGAGAGCCACGTCGACCGTTCGATTCTAGGCCCGGCTGAATTCATCAGAACTAATATCAACGGAACCTTCAGCTTGCTGGAATCCGTTCGGTCCTTTTGGAAGGACCGAACGGATGTTCTGTTCCACCATGTGAGCACCGACGAGGTCTACGGGTCCCTGGGCGCCGAGGGGTATTTCACCGAAAAAACGCCGTACGATCCCCGCAGCCCCTACAGTGCCAGCAAGGCCGCTTCTGATCACCTGGTGAGCGCCTACTACCACACTTACCACTTGCCCGTCACCAAATCGAATTGCTCCAACAACTACGGCCCGTATCACTTTCCTGAAAAACTCATCCCTTTGATGATTCGCAAAATTCAGAACGGTGAGCCCCTTCCTGTTTATGGTGACGGAAAGAATGTCCGCGATTGGCTCTACGTGGTCGACCACGCCGAGGCGATCTGGACCGTCGTCACCCAAGGAAGGTTGGGCGAAACCTACAACGTGGGCGGCGAGAACGAATGGGAAAACCTGAAATTGGTCAATGCCTTGTGTGACACCATGGCCGAAGCCACAGGCGAAGACCCGAATCGAGTGAAGGAGCTGATCACTTTTGTGAAAGACCGGCCGGGTCACGACCGCCGCTACGCGATCGACTGTTCCAAGATCAAGAACGAACTTGGCTGGCGGCCAAAAACCTCGTTTGAAGACGGCTTGCGAAAGACCGTCGACTGGTACCTGAAAAACCCTGAATGGACTGAGCGGGTCACCAGATGAATAAAGTTATTTCTTCACGAGCCCCGCTCCGCTTGGGGTTCGCCGGCGGCGGTACCGATGTGGAACCCTATACGCGGCTCTACGGCGGGAGCATACTCAACGCGACGATCTCGCTCTACGCCCACGCCGTTCTCGAACCCACGGACGACAACACCATTGTGATCCGCAGTGAGGACAGGAACGAAGAGGTCAGAACCGCTTCGGAGTTTCAGCTGCCCATCGACGGCGTTCTCGACCTGGCCAAGGGCATCTACAACCACGTCGTCAAAAATTTTACGAAGAAGCCTCTCTCGTTTACGCTGACCACGTACGTCGATGCGCCGGCTGGCTCAGGGTTGGGTACCTCGTCGACGCTGGCCGTGGCGATTTTGGCGGCCTTTGATGAATGGCTGGGTTTGGCCCTCGGTGAGTACGGGTTGGCCCACCGCGCCTACTTGATCGAAAGAGAAGAATTGGCTTGGGCCGGGGGAAAGCAGGACCAGTACGCGGCGACCTTCGGGGGCTTCAACTTCATGGAGTTCTACGCCGACCACAAGGTCATCGTGAACCCCCTGCGGATCAAGCCCGACCTTATCCGCGAGCTTGAACGGACCCTTGTCCTGTACTACACCGGAACCAGCCGCCTGAGCGCCCAAATCATTTCGGCCCAGACTCGCAATGTGGCTTCCAACGACACAGCCTCGATCGAAGCCATGCACCAGTTGAAAGAACAAGCTGTTCTGATGAAGGAAGCCCTGCTCCGCGGAAAGCTCGACGAGCTTGGGCATC
>CAYYUZ010000217.1:0-3152 GCA_964475005.1 uncultured Spirochaetales bacterium | reverse complement strand
TGACCCTCTGAAACGGATTCCGAAGTGAAAAGTGTGCGCCGACTGCTCATCCACTAGTTCTACTTCAAAGCAACCCCTTGCGCAATTGCTGGTTCTTGAAGCGTTGAAGAAATTCCTCCGCCGTCATTCCAACAACGCTGGTCTGAACTGCCGTCAAGACGTGCTGAAGGTCCCGGACCAAGGCGTCTCCTTGTTTCCAATCCCGGGCGGCGATTCTGAGATCGAAGTATTCGGGCGGCGTCTTCACCGCTTCACGAATCAACGAGCGAAGCACAGGCCGGTTTCCCCGGCGCAATCGAAAGCAACGCAGCGTCGGAAAGAAATGGCGCGCCGCCATGCCTGGCCAGCCAGGTAGAACCAGAAGGTCTTCAACAAACGGGCCGTAGCGACGACGGCGAACCGTGCGGGGAATTTCAAGAATGCCTTGAGGCGTCAGATAGGCCTTTTCGGAGTAACCCGTAAAGTCGGTGGTACCAAACTTGGCGTGGGGAACGACAGTGAGATCGATCTTGTAGCCGTGTTTTGCCAGAAGCGCGTAGTAGCGGTCGTCGACCGAAGGCCGTGAGGTCCGAATCGTTACAGGGCGGCGACCAGTGGCCCGCTCCAAGGTGTCCGTAAACCCAACAAGCTTCTCTTCGATCACACTTTCTGGAAAGTCAGTCAACGCGGGGCGCAACCCTTCGGAGGGTCCCAGTTCCACAAGAGGGGGAACGTCGGAGGCCAGCAACCACGCGCCGATCTCCGCTTCGCCTTCGGCTTGCCACCTCGCCATGGGTTCCAGGTCGGCCGCGTGGGCCAGAGCGTTGACGCCTACAAGCCACACAGGCTTAAAGCCGTATTTCCGCGCCGTGATCTGGAGGCGGGCCGCAGTCCGTTTCAATTCTGGTCCACCATCAAATTCGACGGTCAGAAGGAAAGGAATGTCCGATTCCATCTTCAGGCTCCGTTTTCCATGCGCAACCCGATCGGATGGTACTCGAAACCAAGCTGCGCCATTCTCTCGATCGAGTACTGGTTGCGTCCGTCGAAGACCACTGGTGTCTTCAAACGCGCCGCAATCTCTTCAAAGTCTGGACTCCGGAATTCCTTCCACTCGGTGACCAGAACGAGGGCCGAGGCTCCCTTGAGAGCATCGTACTTACTTTCGCAGTAGTGCACCGAAGAGTTGGCTTTCAGGTAGTGCCGCCTGGCCTCTTCCATGGCTTTGGGGTCGTAGACAGCCACCGTTGCCCCACGCTGGGTGAGGTCTTCGATCAGCGTCAGAGACGCGGCTTCTCGCATGTCGTCGGTTTCGGGCTTAAAGGCCAGCCCCCAAATCGCAAATGTGTGTCCTTTCAGGTCTGGCCCAAAACGCTTGACAACCTTTTGCCCGAGAACCTTCTTTTGGTCCTGGTTGACCGCTTCAACGGCCTGAAGGATTCGAGGAACGTACCCGTGGTCGAGAGCCGTTTTGCCAAGGGCCTGAACATCCTTGGGAAAACAACTACCACCGTAGCCGCAACCGGGATAGATGAAGCTATAGCCAATGCGGCTGTCGCTGCCGATGCCCACCCGAACCTTGTTGACGTCGGCCCCCACCCTTTCGCAGATGTTGGCGACTTCATTCATAAAACTGATCTTGGTGGCCAGCATCGCGTTGGCCGCGTACTTGGTCATTTCGGCGCTTCGAATGTCCATCGCCAGGAATCTGTCGTTGATGACGATAAACGGCCGGTAGAGGTCACGCATCGTCTCAAGGGCGTTCGCGTCATCGGCGCCGATGACCACCCGGTCGGGTTTCATGAAGTCATCGATGGCGGCCCCTTCCTTGAGGAACTCAGGGTTGCTCACCACGGAAAACGTCAGGGAGCTTCCTCGGACGCTCAGCGCTTCTTGAATCTCGGCCTTGACGCGGTCGGCCGTCCCTACGGGCACGGTGCTCTTGTCGATGACGACGAGCGGATGAGTCATGAACTGGCCGATGTCTCGAGCCACTTTCAGAACGTGTCTCAAGTCGGCGCTTCCATCCTCGCCCATGGGCGTGCCGACCGCAATAAAGACCAGCTGAGCCGTTTGCAAAGCCTCCTGAAGGCTGTCGGTGAAGAAAAGGCTCCCGTTCTTCACGTTGTCGGCGACCATTTCCGCGAGTCCTGGTTCGTAGATGGGGATGACCCCTTTTTTCAAACTTGTCACCTTGGCCTTGTCGATGTCCACGCAAGTGACCGTATTTCCCATTTGGGCGAAACAAGTTCCCGTTACCAAGCCCACGTAGCCTGTTCCCACCATGGCCAACTTCATGGTTTCTCCTTTCTACGCTGAGCCTCGGCCAGGGCCGAAGACACCACGTTCCTCAATTCGCCAGGAAAAAATAACCTGACAACGAGTTCCTGGCCGGGAAGGCTCTGAACCACAGACGAAGCGTTCCGGTACCGAACAAGAGTCCCTGCTTTGCCTTTGGAAGTCATCGGCTCCAGTTCCCAGCCGCCCACCAGACGATCGATGGTACCATCTGTGTGGTCTTGGGTCCAGCGCAGAAAGACGGAGCCCGGCAGTTCTCCCGAGCCAACCTCGACTCTCAGGGTAAAGCGGTTGACGATGGGAATTCCGAGCACCGACACCTTGACGACCTCGTCAAGAAGATAGGTCGTCCCGGTTCCCAGGGGCTCAGTCTTCTCAATCGTGGAAAAGATGCGTGGGTACGAAGGCCAATCCGTGATCACGGCAAAGATGCGATCGACCGGAAGTGGTGTCCAAACCTCAACCACTCCGGAAAGGTTGGTCCAGACCTTGCCGTCGCGGGTCTGGGTCGAGACTTTCACATCACGGACCGTCGGTTCTGCGAAGGTGATCCCGGCAATCAGGAGAAACAGGGGAAGGACCGATCCTCGGCGCCAGAAGAATCTGTCCATCGGTTCCCCTTCTCAGTTGTTGAGGCTGAAATTAAACGAAGCTCTAAAGGTGAGGGACCAGACCCGCCCGGCAACATCGGGATTATTCAAGACATAGCGGCTGTTCGGGGCTCCATAGGTTCGGCTAAAGGCTAGGGTGAAGTCCAAGTGGGGCAAGCTGGAATTGACAAGACCAAAGACCACCTGGCCTGAGTTGTCGACGAGGGTCTGAAGCCACATTACCGAGGGCTTGGTTTGTATGTCAGAAAGAAGTTCCGTTGTGGC
>CAYYUZ010000216.1:0-3249 GCA_964475005.1 uncultured Spirochaetales bacterium | reverse complement strand
CGCAACTACGAGGCGCTCGAAATGTACGTTGTCAAACTCCTGTTGGGGAGTTGACCGTGTTCCGGATTGCGGGCGCGGGGTGCGGTCTCCTCGACCTCATCTATGCAGGGGTAGATTTCTCCCGTGGCGCCTTTGCCGAGTACCGCTCCCGCGCTGCCGGCGACGGAGGGCTCGAACCCGGAAAACTCGTCTTCACCGACGACTTTGAACGGTTCTCGGGAGCCGACTGGCGCAAGGTTCTCAGTGTTGTGACCGACGGAATTTTGCCTCACGGCAATATCGGCGGCCCGGCCGTCGTGGCGCTCATCGGTGCGGCCCAGCTTCTCGATCCGGGGCGGTTCTCGGTCCAATTCATCGGGTCGGTGGGAGACGACGACTGGGGAAAGGAGCTTCGCGGGCGCCTGAGCCAAACGCCACTGAACGTGCGTCTCGTCGAAAAAACCGGTGGGACTCCATTTACCTACGTCTTGTCTGATCCCACCTACGCCGACGGCCGAGGGGAACGGACGTTCGTCAACAACATCGGTTCCTCGTGGCGCCTGGGACCCGACGACCTCGCGCCCGAGTTCTTCCGCGCCGACCTCGTCGTTTTCGGAGGAACCGGCCTGGTCCCGATGCTGCACGACGCTCTCGATACGCTTCTGCCGCGCGCAAAAGCTACAGGAGCGTTCACCATCGTGAACACCGTCTACGATTTTCGCAACCAGCGCCGGGACCCGGTTGGCCGCTGGCCCCTAGGGCAAAGCGACAAGACCTACGCGGCGGTTGACCTTCTTTTGGCCGATCAAGAGGAGGCGTTGCGCCTGTCAGGAAAGGAAAACGTCCGCGACGCCATAGATTGGTTTTTGGCCCAGGGCACCGGTGCGGTGCTGGTCACCGACGGGGTGCGCGACATCGAGGTCGGTGTGTGTTCCCCGCTGTTCGCGGCGCCGGAGAGTTCCCAGTTTCCTGTTTCCCGCTCGGTGGTCCGTGATCTTGAGGAGCACCCCGAGCGCCGCGGCGACACCACGGGTTGCGGCGACAACTTCGCTGGTGGCGTGATCGCTTCGGTGGCCGAGCAGTGCGAGGCGGGAAAAACTCCTATTGATCTTCGCGAAGCTGTGGAGTGGGGGGCCGCTTGCGGAGGTCTGGCCTGCTACCACCTGGGCGGCGTCTGGTCCGAAGCCTTTGCAGGGGAAAAACGCGGCCGGGTTTTGGCTTGTCTGGAGGCCGACCTGCGACTACTCTGAGGCATGGCCCACCAATACGAGCTGATTCAACACGACCCTGGTCTGGCCTTTAAAGTCTTTCTGGTCAGCATCGAGCGAAGGCTCTTTCACTGGCACGCCGATCTCGAGCTCCTTTTGGTTATTGAAGGTTCGGTGGCCATCGATGTCGGCGGCCAACGCCACGTCCTTGTCAAAGGCGACCTGTTCCTTATCAACCGCAACGAGATTCACGGACTGAGCGGCGTCGGCCAAAGCAACCTGCTTCTGGCCCTGCAGTTTGACCCGGCTTTTTGTCAGGCCTACGAGCCGCGGTTGCAGAGGGTCCATTTTCTTGAACGCTTTCCGCAAGGTGCCGACGGGAAAACCCGAAGCGAAGATCTGCACGCGGCCTTCCTTTCGCTGGCCATGGCCTACTTTCAAAAGGACGAAGGCTACCGCATGAGAACAACAGGAATCCTGCATGAAATTGCCTATCAGCTGTTGGCGCATGTTTCGTGGGAGGACCGGGCCGAAAGCGCCGGCAGCACCGACTCGGCGACCACGGGCAGGCTGAAACGGATCTTGTCGCATATTCAAGCGAACTTCGCCAACAAGATCACCCTGAGTGAAATCGCCCAAGCCGAGGGGCTCGATATGTCGTATCTCTCGCATTTCGTGAAAGAGCAACTGGGCATCTCGTTCCAGAGGTATGTGGGACGCCTCCGGCTCGAAAAGGCAGCCTTTCTTATTGGACACACACCCAAGCGCTTGATCGATGTGTGCATGGAATGTGGCTTCTCAGACTACCGCTACCTCTACCGGCACTTCTTCTCGGAGTTCGGTTGCAGTCCCGGCCAATACCGGCAGCGTTCGTCGCCAAAAACGGCTGTTGTCCCCAGCGAATCAGGCGAACAGCATCGGTTCCAGGACCCCGAAAGCGCCCTGGTGAGACTGACCCGCTACGCCGAACGGCTTTCGTTGAATGCCATCAACAGGGAATAGTTGATCGTTGGCTGTTGAGGCCATACATTGTGCCGTAGGTGAACAACAGTTAATCGAGGAGAACGTCATGGAACCAGACAAGTGTCCCTTTCCCCACAGCACGCCCAAGAACGCCGTCGCCGCGGCACCCGGCAACGCCGCCTGGTGGCCCCAGCAACTGAAACTGAGTATTCTGCACCAGCATTCCCCGAAGTCCAATCCGATGGAGAGGGAATTTGACTACGCCAAAGAGTTCAAAACGCTCGACCTTGACGCCGTCGTGGGCGACCTGAAGGCGTTGATGACCGATTCCCAGGCATGGTGGCCCGCCGACTGGGGCCACTACGGCGGTCTCATGATCCGCATGGCCTGGCATTCTGCGGGAACCTACCGAACCCTCGACGGACGCGGAGGCGCCGGTACCGGCAACCAGCGGTTCGCTCCGCTCAACAGCTGGCCCGACAACGTCAGCCTCGACAAGGCCCGGCGCTTGCTTTGGCCCGTAAAGCAAAAGTACGGCCGCAAGCTCTCGTGGGCCGACCTGATGATCCTGGCCGGCAACGTCGCTCTCGAATCGATGGGCTTCAAAACCTTCGGATTCGGCGGCGGCCGGGTGGACGTCTGGGAACCCGAAGAAGATATCTACTGGGGATCGGAAGACACCTGGCTTGGCGACAAGCGCTACACCGGCGAAAGGGACCTCGAAAACCCCCTCGCCGCCGTGCAGATGGGACTAATCTACGTGAACCCCGAAGGCCCCAACGGCAAACCGGATCCTGTCGGCTCGGGCCGCGATGTGCGCGAAACCTTCGCCAGGATGGCGATGAACGATGAAGAAACCGTGGCCCTCGTCGCTGGCGGACACACCTTCGGTAAGGCCCACGGCGCCGGTGACCCCGCACTGGTAGGACGCGAGCCCGAAGGCGCTCCGATCGAGGAACAAGGCCTTGGCTGGAACAACAAGTTCGGAAGCGGCAAAGGGGTGCACACCACCTCAAGCGGCATCGAAGGCGCCTGGAAACCCAACCCGACCAAGTGGGACAACGGCTATTTTCAGACGCTCTTCGGCTACGAGTGGGAG
>CAYYUZ010000215.1:2159-3297 GCA_964475005.1 uncultured Spirochaetales bacterium | reverse complement strand
TCGTGATGCGAATCAGGCTAAGACCGAGACCGCTTCCTGGAATTTGGGCATCGGACGCCTTGAGGCCCTTGGTGAATGACGAAACGCACTTTCGTCTTTCGGAACGGGAAAGACCCGGTCCGTGATCGATGACGGAAAGCCCGATCCACCGACCTCCGCCTCTGGCCCTCCTCACGGCGAGATTGACTTCCGGGGGAGGACCGTCGCTCGCGGTTCCGTACTTGGCGGCGTTGGAAACCAGGTTGCCGACCGCCGCTTCCAGTGCGGCGAGGTTGCCCAACACCATCCAGCGTTCCTCGATCGGGCCGGTCACGTGCCAGTCCGTCTGAGCCGCGGCCCGTCTGGCCAGCTCGCCAAGGTCAACAACCTGTAGTTCCATGGTGGTCTTCGGGTTTCTAAGGTCGGCCAAAGCCAAGATGTTGCCCACCATTCCCTCAAGGTGTCCGGCCTGTTCCAAAATCTGCGACCCATAGTCCTTAACTCTGTCGGGACCGCTGACGTAACCTCCCGAAAGATTCTCGGAAAGCGACCGTAAGGCGGCCAAGGGTGTTTTCAGCTCGTGCGACACCAGCGTGACAAAGGCTCGTTCCCGGTTGCCAGCTCGAAGAACCCTCGCTATCGAAAACAGAAAGACCCCGAAAACGATCCACAAAGAGGCAAACAAAGCTAGCGCCAAGGTGCGGTTGCGGCCGTGAACCTGTTCCGAGTACGTCGCCAGACCGGCCGGAAGGAGGGTCACCTGCAACGCCCATTCCGCTTGATTCGGATGAACCTTGGTCAGGTTCTGAATGTAGCGCCGCTCCGGTTCCGGACCGGGAAAGTAGTCCGCTTGGCGCTCTAAGTAGGTGCGCAGCCATTCCGAAAACGGCATTTCCGGTACAAGCGGGACCAGCCAGTCGGCCGTCGGAGGCACCGGGAACGTCACGGGAGTGTCCTGCCTCACCACAGAAACCGCGTAGGCGTGTTTTCCGTTTCCTTGGGCAAAGGCCTTTTGATACAAGGCGGGTGTGATGACCTCCAAGACCTCTCGAACCCGGTAGTGAATCACAAAGACCCGTCGAGAGATACCCTCGGGCGGCAAAGGAAAGAGGAGCGTTGGTCGTTCCAAACTCACCTGGGGATCGATGGCTTGATGAAA
>CAYYUZ010000215.1:0-2059 GCA_964475005.1 uncultured Spirochaetales bacterium | reverse complement strand
CCAAACCGTGTGACCTGCTCGGGCAGTTTAAATCTAAGTTAAAGATTTGGCCACCCCAAACTAAGGCAGACTTAACTAGGAGCCTGTCGAACTTAGGGTTTCGGATCCATTCGGAGTGGATTTCGAGAACGATTTCGGTGAGGAAGGAGCTTCGAATCGAGATTCGAGGCGACCGACGAGCCGAAATCGGGCCGAAAGACGCCCGAATGGGCCGAAAGTCCTTCGGACGCAGGATTTTGACCGTGGCCCTGGGCGCCCAAAGGCCTTCTTCGGTCAGTCCGTAGCCCAGCTCCAGCGGCCAAAATTCTGCCCCTAAGTCCGACAGGCTCCTTGGGAAAACAACTGGACATCGGTGGCCGGGCGCGGCCACGACGTGCCCTGGGGCAGACACGGCCTCGCCTTAGGGTGTAAGGTGGCGCCCTATGAAGACCCTCGTCCCCAATCCCGAACTGCGAAACATCGCCATCATTGCCCACGTCGACCATGGCAAGACCACTCTCGTCGATGCCCTGTTCAAACAGAGCGGTACCTTCCGCGAGAACCAAGACGTGGCCGAGCGGGTCATGGACCGCGGCGATCTTGAAAAGGAGAGGGGCATCACCATCAGCGCGAAGAACTGCTCGATCACCTGGAAAGGGACGAAAATCAACATCATCGACACCCCAGGCCACGCCGACTTCGGCGGTGAGGTTGAACGGGCGCTTTCGATGGTCAACGGCGTGATTCTGTTGGTCGACGCCAGCGAAGGCCCCCTCCCCCAGACTCGGTTTGTTCTCAAGAAAGCGCTAGAAAAGGGACTTCATGTGATCGTCGTAATCAACAAGATCGACAGGCAGGACGCCAGGCCCCAGGCTGTTCTCAACGAGGTCTACGATCTGTTCATCGATCTTGACGCCCACGAGGACCAGCTCGATTTCCCCGTGTACTACGCGATTGGACGTCAGGGGATTGCGCAGAGGACTCTCGAAGAAAAAGGAACCAACCTGCACCCGCTGTTCGACGCCATTGTCGACCACCTGCCCGCCCCCACCTACGACCCTGAGGCCCCGTTCCAAATGATGGTCAGCGACCTTGACTACAGCGACTACCTAGGCCGCCTCTGTGTCGGCCGGGTGGTCCACGGCAGTGCCAAAACGGGCGATCCGCTAGTTCTGTTGGGCGAGGACGGAAAGCCCCAGAACCTCAAGGTCACCAAACTTCAAACCTATTCGGGCATCGGCTTCGCCGAAGTCCCCGAAATCAAACCTGGTGACATCTGTATTCTGTCGGGCATCGAGAACGTGAAGATCGGCGACACGATCTGCAATAGAGACAACCCCGTGGCGCTTCCCCGGCTGACGGTCGATGAACCCACCGTGGCGATGAACTTCTACCGCAACAACGGTCCGCTGGCAGGTCTTGAAGGAAAATACGTTCAGCCCGCGAAAATCCACGAACGGCTTGTCAGAGAAAGCCTTCGAAATGTGTCGATTCGTGTCGAACAGAGCCCCGACAAAGAAAGCTACACCGTCAAGGGCCGCGGCGAGTTCCAGATGGCGATCATCATCGAAACCATGCGCCGCGAGGGCTACGAGTTCTGTGTCGGACGTCCGCGGGTCATCATGAAGACCATCGACGGGAAAAAACACGAACCCATCGAACACCTGTTTATCGACTGTGAGGACACCTACACCGGTATCGTGACGGAAAAACTCAGCCAGCGAAAATGCCGTATGACCAACATGGTCAATCACGGTTCCGGCCGCGTAAGGCTTGAGTTCTCGGCTCCGAGCCGTTCGCTGATCGGCTACCGCGACGAGTTCCTCACCGACACCAAGGGTACCGGCCTCATGAACAGCTACTTGGCCGGATACGAACCCTACCGCGGAGAGATCCCCAGCCGGTCCAACGGCTCTCTTGTCGGCGACAGGCAAGGCGATGCCGTGGCCTACGGAATCTTCCACCTGGAGCCTCGTGGGCGCATCTTCGTGGTCCCCGGCGACAAAGTTTACGAAGGCATGATCGTCGGAGAACACAACCGGGAGCTCGACCTCGATATCAACGTCACCAAGGAAAAGAA
>CAYYUZ010000214.1:0-3341 GCA_964475005.1 uncultured Spirochaetales bacterium | reverse complement strand
TGGACCAGCGCGACCGTCTGACGGTGCCCCAGATGCGCGACAGCCGGGCGCATCCGCTTCGCGACGTGACCTGGGACGAGGCTCTGGGCCGGACGGCGGCCGTGTTTCGCTCGCTCATCGACAGGTTTGGCCCGGAATCGGTGGCCTTCTATGTCTCGGGCCAGTGCTTGACCGAGGAGTACTACATCCTCAACAAGGTGATGAAAGGTTTTATCGGCGCCAACAACATCGACACCAACAGCCGCCTTTGCATGAGTTCGGCGGTGGTCGGCTACAAGCTGGCCCTGGGGGAGGACAGCGTTCCGGGGAGCTACGAGGACATCGAACTTGCCGACTGCTGGCTGGTGGCCGGCGCCAATCCGGCGTGGTGCCACCCCATCCTTTACAGGCGCCTGGAAGCCCGACGGGCGCAGCCCGACAGGGGACGGCTGATTGTCGTCGACCCGCGCAAGACGCAAACTGCCGCCGATGCCGATCTTCACCTCGCCGTGTGGCCGGGAACCGATGTGGCGCTCTTTCGGGCGCTGGCCCGACTGCTGATCGAAAACGGCTTCGAGGACAAGGCTTTTGTGAGTTCCCACACCGAAGGCTACGAGACCTTCCGGTCCGAGGTTTTTTCGCTGAGTGTGGACCAGTACGCGGCCCTGTGCGGGGTTGCGGCGGCCGATGTGGCCCTGGCGGCCCGCTGGATCGGGGAATCCCGGGGGTTTATGAGTCTATGGGCCATGGGGCTGAACCAGAGCACCCAGGGAGTCGACAAGAACCTGGCGCTCCTCAACCTGCACCTGCTCACCGGCCATATCGGCAAACCCGGCAGCGGGCCTTTTTCTCTGACGGGTCAGCCCAACGCCATGGGCGGGCGCGAAGTGGGCGGACTGTCGAACCTCTTGCCCGCCCATCGGGACCTGGCAAACCCTGCCCACCGGGCCCAGGTCGCCGCGTTTTGGGGAGTGCCCTCCCTCAACCCGAAACCAGGGCTCACGGCCACCGAGATGATCGACGCCCTGGCCGACGGGCGCTTGAAGGCACTTTGGATTGTGTGCACCAACCCGGCCGTCAGCCTCCCCGATCTTCATAAGGTGGAGGCGGCGCTTGCGAAGGCTCCTTTCATCGTGGTTCAGGAGATCTCGGCTTCGGCCGACACGTTGAAATTCGCCGACGTGATCCTTCCGGCCGCCACCTGGGCCGAAAAAGAAGGGACCATGACCAACTCCGAGCGCCGCATCAGCCGCCTCGACGCCGTGGTCGCGCCCCCCGGACAGGCCCTGGCTGACGTCGAAATTATCCGCCGCTTTGCCCACAAAATGGGCTGGGGTTCCTGTTTTGACTACCCAAGCGTGAGCGACGTCTTCGATGAACACGCCCGCCTGACCAAGGGGACCTCGCTCGACATCTCGGGGCTTTCGTACCACAGGCTCCGTGAAGCCGGAACGCTCCAGTGGCCGGTGCCGACCCCGACCTCGAAAGGGACTCCCCGGCTCTTCACCGACCATCGGTTTTCCAGGCCGGGGGGCCGCGCTAAACTCCACACAGGCGGCGTGCTACTCAGACCCGAACCGGTAGAGGGCTTTCCCTTGATTCTCACCACAGGACGCCTGCGCGACCAGTGGCACACGATGACCCGCACCGGCAAGGTGGCCAAACTCCGCCAGCACGAACCCGAAGCCTTTCTTGAGGTGCATCCCCACGACGCCGAGATCCGGGGCCTGACCGAGGGCGTCCTTGCCGAGGTGGAAAGCCCACAAGGAAAAGTAGTCGTCAGGGTTCGGATCACCTCCGAAATTCGTCAAGGAGTGGTTTTTCTTCCTATGCATTGGGGACGCCTGGGTTCGAACACGGGCGCCAGGACAAACAACCTGACCGAGGCCAGGGTCGACCCCCGGTCGAAACAACCCGAGCTCAAGTACCAGGCCGTTGAGGTTCGTCCGCATCGGCCAGGGCCGCGGCTCGTGCTCGTGGTCGGCGCGGGCGCCTCGTCGGCCGAGTTTGTCCGCACCCTGCGCCAGGACTCGGTATCGGACGAGATCCGGGTCTTGTGCAACGAGCCTCGGGCTTACTACAACCGCATCCAGTTGCCCCACTACCTGGAAGGTACCCTTTCCTGGGACAGCCTTCGGACACTCAACGAAGAAAACCAGAGAAACCTGAGAGTCACTGTCGAAGAAGGAGTGGAAGCCGTCAAAATCGACAGGGACGCCCACGTTGTGACCGACCAGAACGGTGCCACTTACCCCTACAATGTGCTGGTTTTGGCGATGGGGAGCCGCGCCCAGATTCCCGTGGTGGCCGGGGGCTCGCTTGAGGGGGTTTATGGCCTTCGGACCAAGGCCGACGCCGATGCGCTTTTGGACTCATTGGGTCCGGGCTCCCCGCTTGTCGTAGTCGGCGGCGGAGTGCTGGCGCTCGAAGTCGCCGGGGCGTTTCATCACAAGGGCGTGCCGGTCACCCTCATCCACCGCTCTTCGAGGCTCATGGAACGCCAGCTCGACGAGACCGCGTCGCGGCTTCTGGCCGAGAGCCTCTCCGACCTCGGCCTCCCCATGATCTTTCACGACGAAATTCGACGCCTGGAGGGCGTCGGCAAAGTGAGCGGCGTACAGCTAGCTTCGGGACGGCACCTCGAGGCCGGGGCGGTGGTGTTTGCCACGGGAACGGTGCCCAACGTGGAGCTGGCCCGCGCGGCCGGCCTGAAAGTGGGCAGCGGCGTCATCGTCGACGAGACGATGACTACAAGCGTCGCCTCGATTTTGGCGTTGGGGGAGATGGCCGAGTGGGAGGGACAGCGCTGGGGAATCACACTGGCCGCCGAACAGCAGGCCCAGGTGGCCGCACACGCCCTGGCCGGTGATCCTTTTGCCCGCTACAAGGGTTCGGTGGCCTTGAACGTCCTCAAAGTGGGCGGACTCAGTCTGGCTTCGGTCGGGCGCCTGGCCTCCGACCACCCGCGGGCCGAGACCATTGTGTTTCTTGACGAAGCCCAGCGGACGTACAAGAAAGTTCTTTTGGAGGACGACAGGGTGGTTGGTGCGCTCCTACTCGGCGAGAAAGCCGAATTCGCAGCCCTGAAGACCTGGATTGAGTCCGGACTGGAACTTGGCGAAACCCGCAAGACTCTACTGAGGTCGGGGAGCCTCCCCAAGGAAGGAACCGGAAAGCTTGTGTGCAGCTGCCTGACCGTGCGCGAGTCGGTTCTCTTCGAAGCCATACGCGAAGGCGCCGACACCGTGGACGCGCTCATGGAGGCCACCGGCGCCGGAGGGGGCTGCGGAAGCTGCCGGCCGGAACTCGCCCGTTTTTGTGAGGCCCGCGAGGTTGTCCATGGCTGAGATCCGGCTTCAGAT
>CAYYUZ010000213.1:0-3433 GCA_964475005.1 uncultured Spirochaetales bacterium | reverse complement strand
GCGTGCCAGAGCCAGGAAGACCGACCGAGGTCCAACGTTGAGAGAATACAACGGGAAATTCAGCTCGCGGCAGCGAAGCACCGAAGCCTGGTTCTCGGGCAAGGGTTCCAAAGCCAGGAACACGCAGTCGAACCCCCGGTTACGCCACAGGGGCGCGAGATCGAGGAGGATGTTTGGAATGGCTCCGTTTTCGAAACTGTTGGTGACGAAAAGGATTCGGCTCACAACAGTCCTTCCGCATCGACGAGAAGGTCCCCACGATGCGCTCCGCGCGAATCGGCGGGATCACCCAACCTGTAGTCGTAGTCGAGGTCAAGCGCGCGCGCTAGGCTGAAGTAGCAGTTGTTGTGGCAGTCCCCCCTAAGGCGGATTTCTGTGACTTTGGTACCGGGCAGCATGAAGAGCATGTTGGTTAGGCCAGCCCCATGGTTCGAAAGCAAATGACTCGTTTCCGCAAGAAGCTGTACTTGATCCGAAAACGTTCTCCCTTCGAGATGAACGGTTTCGAAGCCGCGAGCCTCAAGAACCTTGATGACTTCGGCCTCCTTGGTGATGCGCCGGCGCGCCGCCCGCGAACGGCTGATGTAGAGTTTTCGGAAGGGCGCTTTCGCAGGCACCTTGCGCCGCCACGCGTCTCCCAATTCCTTCACCAGGAGCGGACGGTAGTTCCCCCCGGGGGCCACAGCCGGAACCAGCAGCGCCTCTTCGAGGCGCCAACGCGTTCTTGAATCGATAGTCCTGACGGCTAGATCGGGGAAGAGCGCGAGGCTCTCCTCCATGTAGGAAAAACGTTGGGCAAAGGCCGGAAGCAGAAGTTCGAAATGAATGAGCTGGTCCTTCAACCACCACAGCCGCGGGAGGGTCTCTGTAACCCAGTGGAAATAGCCGTTGGAAAACCTGTCGGTGGCGATCAAAGGCTGTCGCCCCGCCTGCGGAAGGAAGCTCTCGCGCCGCGTCCTTGAAATCACGAGAAAACTCTTGAGAAGACCCTTCCAGCCGACGTTGTCACGATACCAACCGGACGGAAGGAAGTCGCCGGCAACGAGGCAGGTTTCGACAGGGAGAAAGGTTTTTTGGGTTTCGGCTTGAAACAGCCGCGAGTCTTCGGGGTGATGAAGAAACGGCATCGTCCTCGTCACGGTTTCAGACGGAAGAATCAATCCGCGAGCGCCTTTCGAAAGAAGGCAATGGTTCGTTTGAGGCCTTCTTCAAGATCGACCGTCGGATTCCAGCCAAGCGTCTCTTGAGCCAAGCTGATGTCGGGTTTGCGTTGTTTGGGGTCGTCCGAAGGTAGCGGCTGAAAGGTAAGTTTCGACGTTGATCCGGTCAGCCTGATCACTTTTTCTGCCAATTCAAGCATGGTGAATTCACCGGGGTTTCCAATGTTCACAGGACCCGTTGTTCCTGCCGGTGTTGCCATCAACCGCACGAAACCCTCGATGAGGTCGTCGACGTAACAAAACGAGCGGGTTTGCTGGCCTTCACCGAAGATCGTGAGATTCTCGCCCCGCAGAGCCTGAACCACAAAATTGCTGACCACGCGTCCGTCCTTGGGGTGCATTCGAGGACCGTAGGTGTTGAAGATCCTGACCACTTTGATGTCGACACCGTGTTGGCGGTGATAGTCAAAAAAAAGGGTCTCCGCGCAGCGTTTGCCTTCGTCGTAGCAGCTGCGGATTCCAATGGGATTCACTTTCCCCCAGTAGGACTCGGGCTGCGGGTGAACATCGGGGTCTCCGTAAACTTCGCTTGTCGAAGCCTGAAAGACGCGAGCTTTTGTTCGTTTGGCAAGTTCGAGCATGTTGAGGGCGCCCAGAACGCTGGTTCGCGTGGTCTGCACGGGGTCGAACTGATAGTGGACAGGACTCGCCGGGCACGCCAGGTTGTAGATCTCATCGACCTCGGTGAAGTAGGGGTCCGAAACATCGTGACGAATCACCTCGAAATAGGGGTTCCCCAGCAAAGGGACGAGGTTCTGCTTCTGACCCGTGAAGAAATTGTCGAGGCAGAGCACTTCGTGGCCCTCTTTGAGAAGCCTTTCGCAGAGGTGTGACCCAAGAAATCCGGCTCCCCCGGTGACCAAAATACGTTTTTTCATGTCTATCCTTTCATTTATGAAACAGCTTCGCGGCTCCGGAAGCGTTGACGTTTCGGGTCAATTCGACGGCGGCCACCAAACGACCAAACGGCCAGGTGAGCAAGGCAACCAGTCGGCTCAGCCTCCACGGCAGGGCGTCAAGCGCATCCCCCAAGTTCACCCGAGCCAAGGAACACATTCTGGCGTGCTTGACTCCGAAGACGAAGAAGGCTTGCGGCCGTGACCAAAAAAGAAACCTTGGTACCGTCAGGTTGTCGCGTTGGGCAAGAACGCGGCCAAACGAATTGCGCCTTGGGTTGACGGTTCGAACCACGGAACTGTCGGGTCCGTCGTTGTGGTAAATACGCAAGGCCTGATTGAGGAACAGCGTCTTGTAGCGCGTGCCAATACGGCCAAGCAAGATGTTTTCGGGAAGCCCCGCCTCGCCAAGAACCTCGGGAAAAGGAAACTCCCTCAGAACCGAAGTTCGGTAGCACTCCCATTTGTCGCCGCGCATCCGATGGGTGATCACCGCCTCGTGATAGGTCGACTCGAAGCGATCTCTCGGAAAGCGGGTTCCAACGAGCTTACCATCCTCTGTTTGGCACAAGAAAGTGATGACTCCGAACTCGGCTTCCCGCGCGGAAGGTAAATGCCTCCAGGCGTCGAGAACCACGTTGAGCGCGCCTGGAACACAAGAATCGTCACTGTCGAGAATGATCAGGTACGGCGCTTGGGTGAGGGTGGCGGCCAGGTTGATGGCCCCGTGTTTGCCGCGATTGGGCATCGAAACGAACCTTATCGGAAAGGAGGCCTCGGAGGCCCATCGCTCGACCAAGGCTCGGGTTCCGTCTCGCGACTCGGCATCGATGACAAGCCATTCAAAATCGGCCCCAGCCTGAAGGCAGAGACTGTCGTACACCCTGTGGAGGGTGTGGGCACGGTTGTAGGTGGTTGTAAAAACCGTCAGCGCCGCCATGTTCTTCTCCACCACGACGCAGAGGCCACTTTCTTAAGAACATACTTGGCCAAAAGTCCTGCCTTCTGGCGAAAGTACGCCCCTCGAATGACACTGGGGGCTCCGGCATCGAGCATGGCCCTGCATTTCTCGCTCGTGCCTGACGATAGTTGTTTCCACGTGTAGCGATCCAGGGTCACACGAGCCACAGGCGCATCCCAGAGGGTTGCTTTCTCTCCCGAGACGAAACAGCGAGCCAGGAAATGATGGTCTGCGGCGACGGGCCACCGCAAGTCAAAGGGAAACTGCAAAAGGAGTTCCCGCCGTGCAAATAGACTTTGATGGGAACACGGCATGGCGTGAAAAACCGCTTCCAAAGGGCGGCAGCGGGTCAGGTG
>CAYYUZ010000212.1:0-3444 GCA_964475005.1 uncultured Spirochaetales bacterium | reverse complement strand
GGAAATACTCCCTATGGAAGGAGGGCGGACTGGCCGTCTATCCGGAGGCCAACCTAGTGACCAACCTCGGCTTTGGAGAAGGGGCCACCAACACCACACAGTCAGACAAGGAAAAAGGCCAGCGTCCGTGGGATGCTCTCGGCCCGTTGATTCATCCCCCTTTTGTGTTGCGTCATCGACGGGCAGATCAGGCCAATTTTAACGCCATGTATTGGGGGACCCCGTGGGCTCGGCTGGTGAGCCGGGTCCGGAAGCTCTTCCGAATGAACGGAACCTGTCTTTGAGGGTCCTCTACGACCACCAGGTCTTTTCTTACCAGGCGCATGGTGGAGTGTCTCGATATTTCTCTGAACTGATTCAAGGCTTGGAGTCCCGAGGCCATCAGGCCGTGAGGGGCTGGCTGTGGACGCCAAACCGCTACCTCCCCGGTCCGGACTTGTTTGGTTCGTTGCGGTTCAAAGGAAAGGCCCTGCTCCGATCCGCCGCGAACCTGCAGGTTTCCCTTTCGGGTCTGCGCCGTCCTTTCGACCTTTTTCACCCGACCTACTACGACCCCTATTTTCTCTCCCGCCTTCAAGGGCGCCCGTTCGTTCTGACGATTCATGACATGACCCATGAACTGTTTCCCGCAGACCTTGCCGACGCTCGCACGGTGACCGTTCGGAAGAAGCTGCTGGCGACCCTGGCCTCGCGGGTCATCGCCGTCTCGGAAAATACAAAGGCAGACGCGGTTCGACTGCTTGGCCTCGATTCCTCGAAGGTCGTCGTCGTTCCTCACGGCAACAGTCTGCACCCCGGATTTGTGCAGCCAAAAGCTCCCGGCAACAAGGAGCCCTATTGGCTCTATGTCGGCGCACGTAAGCAGTACAAAGACTTCTCGGTGCTTGTAAAGGCTTTGGCTCTGCGCGGTGCGGGACAACGGGGCGAGACTCTTGTCATGGTGGGTGGCGGCGCCGTGACACAAGGAGAAGCGGCGCTTCTGAGAATTTCAGGTCTGGCCGGTCGTTGGACTCAGACCGATTGCTCGGAATCGGAGCTGGCGGGTTGGTACGCTGGTGCCATGGCCTTGGTCTACACGAGCCGTTATGAGGGTTTTGGAATGCCGCTTCTTGAGGCCATGGCGTGGGGGTGCCCTGTCATAGCCAGCCGGTCGAGCTGCCTGCCCGAGGTCGGCGGTGAGGCGGCCCTGTATTTTTCTCCGGGCGAGGCAGACGATTTGACAAAGGTTCTCGAACAGTTGGACGGCAACACCGAGCGACAGCGCCTGATTGACTCGGGGTACGCCCGCGAACGTCAATACTCCTGGGAAACCGCCGTCGAACGCACCTTGTCCGTGTACGAGGCTGCCATCCGATGAACGTCGCCTTCCTGGCCAATACCTACCATTTGACCAAGACTCGCTCGTCGCAGTTTTTCATCGATCTGCTTCGGGAATGGTTTGGAGAAGTCGCTGTGGTCCCTCACCAGGACGTCTGGGCCCGCTTGCCAGGTACGCGCTGGGACCTGATTGTTGTCTGGCAGCATCAGTTCCGGCCCGAGGAGCTGGAAGCCTTCGGGGCCAAGAGCGTGGTCCTGGCCCCAATGTACGACGACTGTCCCAACGATGAGGATTACTGGGTCCGCTACCGCGGATTCAAGGTTTTGTGTTTTTCGCGGAACCTGGCAAAGTCGCTTCAATCCTGGGGCCTGGACTGCCACCTTTTGAACCACAGACCCCCGGTCCCGGAAACTCGAGCCTCGTTCGACGGTGGTCTTCGAGGCTTCTTCTGGCCAAGAACCGCGGCGCTCGATTGGCGCCAAATAGGCCCTTTGGTCACCAACACCGAGTGGGAATCCTTCCACCTCCACGCCGCCCAGACACCTGCAGAAGCCGTCCTGCCCGAAGCCCAACAAGTCCGAACCCGATCTTGGTGCCGGACCGAGTGGTTTGATCGGCCCGAAGGCTACGCCAACGCCCTGGCATCGGCAAACGTTTTCTTTGCTCCACGGCGCTACGAAGGAATCGGTATGGCGTTCCTTGAAGCCTTGGCTCTGGGCCAATGCGTTGTCGCACCCGACCTTCCCACGGCCAACGAGTACATTGACAACGGTGTCAACGGTATCCTGTTTGACCCTGAGAATGCCCAGCCGCTGGATTTTTCTCGGGCGGAAGAATTGGGTCGTGCCGCCCGTTTCGCCGCCGAAAAGGGCAGGCGCGAATGGTTGGAAAGCCTTGCTGCGCTGAGGTTCTATCTGGAAACTCCCCCACCAAACCCGCGCCGAGGCTTCCATCCCCTTATCGTGATCTGCGGGCGGGTCTTGGCAGCACTCCGGGCGGTCTATAGGTTGACCAAACTCATGTTTCGAACCCAAAGAGGTTGAGCTTTATGAAGCGAGCTGTCGTCGTGATTCCGACCTACAATGAGGCCTCTACCATTGGAAATCTCGTTAGGCATCTCGTCGATGTCACTTTTCCAGAAACGGGTTGGGACTGTCATGTTCTTGTCGTCGATGGAGCCTCTCCCGATGGTACTGCCGAGGTAGTCCGAAGCGCGCAAACCGGCCGCCCCAATCTGCATCTTCTTGTCGAAGAAAAGAAAGAGGGCTTGGGCGCTGCCTACTTCAAGGGCTTTGCCTATGCCGAAAAGACGCTGAGTGCCGATGTCTTGATAGAATTCGACGGAGATTTTCAGCATCCTCCAGAATCGATTCCGCTCATGTTGGACCAGATTGACTCAGGAGCCGATCTGGTTCTGGGGTCTCGCTGGAAAAAGAACGGCGGGTATCCCAAGAATTGGGAACTTTCTCGGCTGCTCTTCAGTGTGGTCGGCGGGCTTGTCACGCGAATTTTGCTGTTCTTTCCATCGAAGGCCCTTTTCCAGGTCACTGACCCGACCACCGGCCTCAAGGCAACCCGAGTCGATGGACCCTACCGAAGACTCCACTTTGAGACCTTCATGAGCAAGGACTTTGGCTACAAGATTGAAATGCTTTTCAGACTGGCCAAAGCGAACGCGGTGATCCGTGAGATTCCGCTGAAATTTCAGACTCGGGGTGCTGGCGAATCGAAGATGACAGGACAGACCCCGTGGGAAGTTTTCCATACTGTTTTTCTGTTGCGGTGGAGAGACAAACCGACACGTCGTTTTCTCAAGTTTGCAAGCGTCGGTTTCTCGGGAGTTTTGGTCAACTCAGTGATGTTGGAAGTCTTCGTTCGAACTCCTGTTGGCTCAACCTTGGCCGCCTGGTTTTCCTCGCAGACAACGGACCCGTTTTGGGGCTTTCTGGCCAAACCCGCCGGGTGGGCTGCTGGACTGGCGGTAGAATGCAGCATCGTCAACAATTTCGTGTGGAACAACATCTGGACCTTTCGCCACCACCGTTCGACCGACCTGGGCCGCCTAGTTGGGCGGTTTCTAAAATTCAACCTGCTTTCAGTAGGGTCGATCATTTTGCAGTTCTTTA
>CAYYUZ010000211.1:0-3453 GCA_964475005.1 uncultured Spirochaetales bacterium | reverse complement strand
GAGCGGAAACTCGTCGGCGAGATCTTCCAGGTCGTCAAAAGTTCCCAGCGGCGCCTCACCGGGGAAACCCCGCTCGACAATCCGGCGGGCCAAGACGTCCACGGCCAAAGAGAGAGGACTCTTTGGTGCCTCGCGGGCCAGGAGGCGGCGATCGACTACCGACTTGTGAACCGCGGGGTCCCAGGGGGTGAGTGCGACGTATTCGATGCCCACGCCCAGTTGCCGCTCGCAAAGGCGGCGGAGGTGGGCGCCCTGCGTCAAATCGGCAGTTTCTCGTCCCATGTTCAAAATCACCAGGGGCCGGAGCCGGCTGCGGGTCAGGACAAGTTTGTCGGCCACTTTAGGTTCCTCCTGCCGGATCCATTCGATGGTTTCGTCGAGGTCGGCACGCGAGGTTTGGTGGGAGGTGAAGAACTCCTTCAGGGCACCGCGCGCCGGGCTCCGAGCCGGGGTTACCTGGTACATCGCGCGGAAGAGCGCCGTTTTCAGGAAACTAAAGGCGTTCAAGATGGCCGTCGGTTCGGCCACAGTGACGACAAAACCCAGCGCCGAAGCTAAAAAGAAGTCCACGGTCTGGCCGTGGCTCCCCGCTCCAAGGTCGAGGAGCACGTAGTCGGCGTCGAGCTCGGGAAGCTCCCGCAACAGCCGACGCTTGCGGACAAAGGGGAGGTTGGCGGCCCCGGCCACCAGACCATCGCCTGGAATCAGCGAAAGGCCAGGCACATCAAGGGGAAGCACAAGATCCTGAAGTCGCTTCTCGGGGTCGAGGAGGTAGTCCCCCAGGCCAAGGTGGGAATTGAGGACCCCGAGGACGGTGTGGGCGTTCGATCCTCCCCAATCAAGATCGACGAGCACCACGGTTTTTCCGCGTCGGGCCAGTGCGTAGGCGACGTTGGCGGCCAGAACGGTTTTTCCGACGCCGCCCTTTCCGCTGGCGAACGGTAAGAGGATTGCCATGCCTCTAGTATGAAACCACCTTTGTTCCAGCGCCAGAGTAGACTTGAATCTCGTCGTTTTGGCTTCGTCTCAAGGAAGCTCCAGTCCTCGGCGTACACGCCGGACGCATGGTCCGGAAGTACGCCTGTGGGTGTCGCCTCCTTTCGACTTCGCCAAAACGACGATCTTCTGCGTCTAGTCTGCCGTGGACTTCGCTTCGCTCGTCTGCGGGTTGGGGCTGGCGACGGTCGATTCGATTGTGCACAGGTGTACTGGAAAGTACGCCGAGCACCGCACGCGACCGAGGCGAAGCCCAATTGGCGAGATCCAAGCCCCATTTAAGTGGATACCACCGCGCTAGCGGCGAACAATGAGCACGGCGCAGTGGGCGTTCTGCAGAACCTTGTGCGAAACACTCCCCAGCAGGAGTTCAGCGACTAGCGACCTCCCGCGGTTTCCCATAACGATCAGATCATGGTGCCCGGCCCTGGCCTTATCGCAAATTTCACGGGCGGGATCGCCAAAAATGGCCTGCTTCTCGTAGGGAAAGCGCGCTTGGGCCAGCACGGTGTCGGCGTCTTTCAGGATGGCCTCGCCTTCCTCCTGCCCCAAAACATCAGGTCCCATCTGAACCGAATACTCGTTGATGGGCGTCGCGTGATTGACATGAAAGACCGTCGCGCGGACTTCGGGGCCGCCTTCATTACCCAGTATCACGGCCTGAGCCAAGGCGTAGCGCGAATTCTCAGAACCGTCGATCGGAATCAGAATGTTCTTGTACACGGCTTCACCTCCAGCGGTGTGATCCCTTTATTTTCGTTCACGAGCCGTGGTTTTGCAATCGACGTCAACTTGTGGGGAGTTCAGTACAGGGTCTATGGTATTCTCGGAGGCTTCATGAAAACTCGCATTCCGTTCCTTCTGTTGTTCACTCTGGCCGCAGCGTTCTCACTCAGTGCCGAGGTGAGCGCCGACAAACTCAAGGCGTTTGTCGACTCTGTTTTGTATTCGGGCAACGCCGGTCTCAGCTTTGTCTTGGCCGGCAAATCGGTCACCATCGACCCCGTCGGGAGTAAGTTCAAAGGACCAACCGATGTGGTGCTGGTCACCCACAATCACAGTGACCACTTTAGCGGAGCCGTCATTCGCCGAATCTACCAAGAGGAAACCTGGCTTCTAGGCCCCAAGTCGGTAACGGCGACGTTTGAGACGGCCCACCACGAGAACCTCAAGGTGGCCATTCCCGGTGAGACTTTTGTGCTGGGGGACCTCAAGATCACCCCGGTTCCCGCCTACAACTTTAAAGATGACAAGGGAGTTACCCGGCCCCACAGTAAAGACTACGGTTGGGTTGGCTACGTGCTCGAAGGAGACGGCATGTCGGTCTACGTGACCGGCGACACGCAGCGCATCCCCGAAATGAAATCGATCCACGCCGACATCATCTTCCTCCCTTTGGGGCAGACCTACACCATGCCGTCGGTGGAAGACGCCGTTGCGGCAGCCCAAGACGTCGGCGCCCGTGTCGCCGTACCCATCCACTGGGGACTCTACGAAGGCACCCAGGCCGACTTCGACAGGTTCAAATCGCTGGCCGAGCCCGGCATAACTGTCATTCTCAAGGAGCGTCGGTAGCCGCTTCGGCGGACCTTGCCTAGCGACGGATTCAACCCTACAATCAGGGATCTTTCACCATGTTGCCGCAAACATAGGGAGCTGACGATGACCACTCACGACCCCGCGACGCTTATCAACGGTGTCCCGCACTACTCCATTCACAAGGTCGAAAACCTTGACGAGTTTCTGGTCTCACTGGCTTCCAGCGATGACCATTGGATGTTTGTTTCAAGCCGGGGTGCGCTGACGGCCGGGCGGCGAAATCCTGATTCGGCCCTATTTCCGTACGACACCGTCGACAAGGTCTTCGATCAGAGGGGTGCGAGCGGGCCGAAAATCTCCTTTCGCCTTGACGATTCCGCAGTTGCCGCGTGGGAACCCCTGGCTGACCACACTCTGCTTCACTGGAAAGTCACACGGTCGCTTTACAAGGACCGATGGTCGACCCGGTTGGTTTTCGAGGAGGAGAATCTTGATCTGGGCCTGCGGTTCCGTTTGTCCTGGTCGTTCAGCCGTCAGAGCGGCTTCGTGGCGAAACTCTCCCTGAAAAACCAAGGTCGGGCCACTCGCACTCTGAAGACGGTGTACGGGTTCTCCAACCTGATGTCTTCGGGAATAACGAGGCAGTTGCAGTCTCTTTTTTCTTGCCTAACCGACGCCTACAAACAGAACACCCTCGAGACCTCGATCGGCCTCGGCCTGTTTGGATTGGGGTCGCTTCTGACCGACAAGGCCGAACCAAGAGAAGCTTTGAGGGCGACGGCGGCCTGGACAGTCGGACTGCCTGCGGACGCGTTTTCGCTCCACCGGCGATCTTTCGACGACTTTCAGGTTTCGGGTGATTTCCAAGAGTCCTCGGAGCGCCGCGGCGGCCGCAATGACTTCTTTGTCCGCTCGACA
>CAYYUZ010000210.1:0-3517 GCA_964475005.1 uncultured Spirochaetales bacterium | reverse complement strand
GAGTTCCTTCCTTGAAAGGCCCGCAGCGCGTGAAGGAGAGCCACGGTGAACGTGCTCGAAGAACCAAGACCGGTTCCCCGTGAAGGAATGTCGGCAACGGTGGTGATTTCGACACCGCCGCCAATCTTCAAGTAGTTGAGCGCCGCCCTGACCAGCTTGTGGTCCAGCTGACCAACCGACTCGACTTCTTCGGTTTTTGAGTACGCGACTCGAATTCCGTTGTCGAACTTTTTGTTCACCGTCACGTAGATGTACTTGTTGATCGCGGTGCTGACGACCACCCCGGGGCGGTCGCGGTAGTAGTCGACCATGTCGCTGCCGCCGCCGACAAAGCTCATGCGGAGTGGGGTCCGACTAATGATCATGCGAGGCCTCCAGAATGTATTGCACCGCCGCGGCAAAATCGTCAACGACCACGCTGGGCTGATATGGGTGCCGGCCGTCGCGGCTGCCCTCGCCGGTTCGGACGCCTATCGAGCGAACGCCCGCCTGCGCGGCGGCCCCGAAGTCGGCGGTCGTGTCGCCCACGAACCAACTCTTGCCTGGGTCGATGTTCATATCGTGGATGGCTCGCAGGACGAGGCCCGGCAGCGGTTTGCGGCAATCGCACTTGATCTTCAAACCCTTCACCTCGCCCTCAAAACCCGAGTCAGGATGGTGGGGGCAAACGTACTTGGCGTCGAAGAACGCCTTGCTGCGGGCCACTTCGCTGTCGAGCCGCCCGTGAATGGTTCTCAGTTGCTCCAGGGTGGTTTCGCCCCGCGCGACAACGGGCTGGTTGGTGACAAGGACCGCACGGTATTCGTGGTCGTTGAGTCGTTTCAGAGCCTCACCGACGAAGGGGTACACCTCAAGATCCTCTGGCCGGGCGATGTGGCCCTTTTCTCGATTGACGGTTCCGTCGCGGTCGATGAAAACGGCTCTCTGGCGGTGGCGGTAGCTGGCCCGTTCCACCACTCCCCGAGACAGGGCGGCAACGGCCTTGTCTAGGCGCGACGGCGTTCCCAGGTCCTTGATGTACTCCGACGAGACGTATCCAGACAATCGGTGCCCGTCACGAATCATCCGTGGAAAAAGGTCCTTTGCAAAATCCAAAGGAGGAGTTAGAGCCCGGTAGGGTGCCAGGCTTGACTTCTCGACGAAGTAGAGCGCCGCATTGACCAGATTGGGGTACCAGCTTTCCTTCGGATGAGGATAAGGGTGAAAAGCAACAATCTGCTGTGCCTCATCGACCTCGACCAAGTCGGAATCTTCCGGGTGGTCGTTGGGATGCAAAAAAAGCGAAGCCCCGGGTCGGGGGCCGCGCCTGTGGAAATTCAGAAACCTGTCAAGATCGATATCAAAGAGCGTGTCGCCGTAGACAACGAGGAAGGATTCCGCGAGTTCGTCGACGAGGGCCAGAACGGCGCCCGCGGTTCCCCTCGGATCGCCGTCGTTGACGATGCGGCAACGGATCTTCAGGTTAGTCTTGCCCAAAAACTGCTCAATGGCCTCGGCCTTGTGGTTGACAAGGATAACCGCTTCGTCGAACTCGTACTCTTCAAGCTTGCGCAACTGGCGCAGCAGGAGGGGAACTCCTCCAACATCGACAAGGGGTTTGGGCAGATCACCCAAACGCTCTTTGAGCCGCGTCCCCTTGCCGCCGGCGAGGATGACGGCCTGCCTCAAAGCAGACCCTCTTGAGCAGCCACTTCACGCATGGCCCGTTTCATGGCAGCCAGAGAATCCATGGTCGGCCGCCACCCCGTGCCAAGAATCTTGTTCACCGAATATTGAAACTTGGGCACATCGCCGACCCAACCCTTGTTTGAAGTACCGAATTCGAGCTTGGCCTTCGGCGCCACCAGGGCGACCATTTCCTCGGCGATTTGCCTGACCGATACGCCCTGATCGACGGCTCCAATGTTGTGCACACTAAGTTTGTCGGTCACGGTGTCGCGCAGGTGGAGCATGGCGCCTATAAGGTCGGTGACGTGAAGGTACCCCTTCTGCTGAGTTCCATTTCCAAGGACCTCCAGCCGGCTCGGGTCTTTCTTCAGCTTCCGCGCAAAGTCCAGCAAGACACCGTGGGTCGCCGGAACCCCAATCACGTTGGGAAACCGAAACAGAAGGGCCTGTTCGAGGTGGCTCTCGACGGCCGCCGAGATAAAGGCCTCGCTGGCCAACTTCATGGCGCCGTAGTTGCTGATGGGAAAAAGGGGGCCGACCTCTTCCGTCAAGACTGTGGTTCCAAGGTCGCCGTAAATGGCCGAAGTGGAGGCAAAAAAAAGGCGCTTGATTCCTGCGGTCCGCATGGAGTTCACTAAGGCATACGTCGTCAGAAAGGTGTCTTTGAGGTCGACGTCGGGGTTGGTGATTCCGGCCTGAATGTCGGAGTTGGCGGCCAGGTGCCAAACCTCGTTGATCGGGTGATGGGTTTGAATGCTCGCCAGCGCCTCGGCGACCCTGGGCTGATCCGAAAGTTCAAGGTCGCGGTAGTAGAACTGAGGATTCGCCTGGAACTCCTCGAGGTTCTTTTGAGAGCCCCGGCAAAAGTTGTCAAAAACGTGAACCTTCGCCCCTTCGTTGAGAAGAGCCCGAATAAGGTTGACACCGACAAAGCCGGCGCCGCCTGTTATAAGTACGTTGGATTTCAAGAAGGCGAGTTCCTTTCGTAGATCTCTACATAACTGATTCGTCTGGCAAGGTGATAGGATTTCAGCTCGATTCGCCATCGAGCTTTGAAGGCATAGTCGCCGCCGAGGACGAGGAATCGGGGACTAAGGCTAAAGATACGTTCCATTTCGGCTTCCGGTCGAGCGTATCCGTGGACATACTTTGTCGGAGGCGCCCGGTCCAAGAGAAAATAGGCGGCCTGCGCATTGCCCGACAACACGAAAATCTTGTCCGCGGGGGTCAGCATCGGCCGGAGAAAGGTTGATACTTCGTTCGCCAAATCGGGTTTGTCGTATTCGATTCTTGCCGACGCCGTGAGAAAGAGAATCATCAGCGCGGCCGGCAGCAGCAAACCGCGGGGAAGGGACTTTCGGTTGAGCCACTCAAGACCAAAGGGAACAGAAAGCGCCAGGACGCCCCAAAGCTGGAACCAGTACTGAACCTCTCCCTGAGCGGGCATCAGGATTGCCATGACGCTCACGGGGGTCCAAAAGGCCAAAAGCAAACCCAGGTCGGAAGTCTTTCGATTTCGCAAGATGACGGCAAACCCGATTGCGGCCAAAACGACGAACACGAAATACGTCCTGACAAAGAACAATAGGGTTTGAAGCACTCCCGCCAGGGTGTTCTTCCCTGCATAGTGGAACAAATCAAATAAAATATTGTCTTGCCAAAGATGGACGAAATTGCCGTTCAGCACAAACCAGAGAACGACGGCAAAGACCACGCTCAGCGCTCCTGCCATGGCGCAAAACGCACCCGCCACGAGACGGTTCACAGTAAGCCGGCGGCGGATCGAAAGGAAAAACCACCAGAGGCCGAGCCCGACAAACTCCAACCCGGCCGGATACTTGCAGACGAA
>CAYYUZ010000209.1:0-3545 GCA_964475005.1 uncultured Spirochaetales bacterium | reverse complement strand
GCGCTGGGGCATTGGGAGAACGGGTGGCGTTGGGCCTTCGGTCTGACAACCTTGGGCCCGCTGGCGATTGCTGTTTTGGTTCCTTTTCTCAAAGTTCCGGCCTCACCCGAGTTCACGGCGGCTCGGAAGTTTGCCGTCTACAAACAGCCGTTTCTGTGGCTGGGTGCCGTGGCCCTTCTCATCTATTGCGGCGTCGAATGGGGCGTTGGGGCATGGTTTCCGTCGTATTGGAAGGCGATTCCCGGGGCGCGGTCCCTGGACCCGGCCTGGGCCACAAGCCTCTTCTGGCTGACGTTTTCGGCGGGACGCTTTGTCGTCGGGAGCTGGGCCGACGCTTGGGGCTTCCAGAAGTTTTTGACACGGAGTCTTGGGTCCACCCTCCTTGTCGTTGTTTTATGGCTGATTTTCCCCCAGCCCTTGGTTTCTTTGGCGCTGGTTCTTGTCTTCGGGTTTGTGATTGCCGGCCAGTATCCGACCTTTGTCGCGTTCATCAGCCACAGGTTTCCGGAATCCTCGGGCCAGGTGACGAGCTTCTTATCGATTTTTGCGAGCCTAGGGACCTTTGTCTGGCCGCCAGCCGTAGGAGCGTGGGCCGACGCGCAGGGCATCGAAGCTCTTCCTTGGGCCGAGCTGGGAATGACTCTGCTCCTTATCGGCGCGGCGGCGCTAGCCTTTTTCGTGGCAAGGGAGAAGAACCGTGGTTGAGCTGTGGTCCGACCCGGATTTTCGTGCCGTGGTCAAGCCCATCGGCGTCGACGTCGAAAAGGAGTATGGCGGCTCAGGGGCATTGATCCATCGGCTCGACACCCCCGTCAGCGGCGTTTTGCTCCTGGCCAAGACCGCGAGGGGCGCCGAGGCGGGCCGAGTTTTGTTCAGCGGCCGCGAGGTAGAAAAAGTCTACTGGGTCGTGACCGCCCAGGCTCTCCCCTTTGAAACCGGAGAACTGCGGCATTGGTTGGAACACGCGCAAAAGGGCAACAAGTCTCGAGTCTTTCGAGAACCCAGTTCCGGCCGCCAGGAGGCCTGGTTGAAGTATCGCCGCCTGGCCACCGGTGACCGCTATCTGCTCTACGAAGTGATCCTTGGAACCGGCCGCACCCATCAGATCCGGGCCCAACTGGCTGCCGCTGGCGCACCAGTGAAAGGCGATTTGAAGTACGGCTTTGCGCGTTCAAACCCCGGCGGTGGGATCTCTCTGCTCGCGAGGAGTCTCAGCTTCACTCACCCGTTCACTCATGAGCCGGTCCGCCTGGAAGCCGACCCACCCGATGGGGACAAACTTTGGACGGCGTTAGTGGCTCTGATGGGGGGAGACTTCCCCTCCCTCCCACAGCTATAATCCACTCCTATGAATGTACGTGTCCGCTACGCTCCTTCTCCTACTGGTCTACAGCATATTGGCGGTCTTCGAACCGCTTTGTTCAACTACCTGTTTGCGAAAGCTCGGGGGGGAAAGTTCTACCTCCGCATCGAAGACACCGATCAAGGCCGGTACAACCCGGAGGCCGAAGCCGACCTCTATGAAAGCCTGCGCTGGGCCGGTCTCGACTGGGACGAAGGTCCCGACAAAGGCGGCCCCTTTGCCCCCTATGTTCAGTCGCAGCGCTTGGAACTCTATACGGCGCATGCCAAGGCTTTGATCGCCAGCGGTTCCGCCTATGAATGCTACTGCACCCAGGCACGTCTTGACGGCCTCCGTCAGGAACAGGAAAAGGCAAAACAACCCCTGGGTTACGACCGTCGCTGCCGTCACCTAAGCGAGAGTGAACGCAACGTCGAGCGTTCCCGAGCGGAATACGACGACCGGCGCCCCGTGGTCCGCTTCTCCATGCCCACCGACGGAGTGACCCGCGTCGAAGATGAAATTTTGGGAACCATTGAGAAGGCCAACTCAGACTTGCCCGTGGATCCGGTCATCCTCAAGAGCGACGGCTACCCGACCTACCATTTGGCCCACGTGGTCGACGATCACGCCATGGAAACCAGCCACGTGCTTCGGGCGCAGGAGTGGCTGCCCAGCGTTTTCTTGCACGTCTTGATGTTCCAGGCCTCGGGATTTTCGGTGCCGCGCTACGTGCACTTGCCACTGATCCTCGGGCAGGACGGTCAGAAACTCTCCAAACGCCACGGCGCGACAAGCGTCAAGCAGTTCCGCGCCGACGGCTACACACCCGAGGGTCTTGTCAACTATCTGGCTCTTTTGGGCTGGAGTTACGACGACAGCCGGGAATTTTTCACGCTGAAGGAGTTAGAAGGGGTCTTCAGCCTTGACCGGCTCAGCAAGAGCCCGGCGGTCTTCGACTACAAGAAGCTTGAACACTTCAACGGACACGCCATCCGTGAATTGACCTTGCCACAACTGCGGGCGGCTATTGTGCCGTCCTTGATCGCCGACGGCCTTGTCGCCGATCCTCCGACCGCCGATCAAGAGGCCCTTCTGGAAGGGTTCCTCCCCTTGATCCGCGAACGACTCAAATTCCTCAAGGAGGCTCCCGACGCGCTTAGGTTTGTCTGGCACCGCCCGACGACCTGGGTTCGCGAGGACTTCATTCCCAAGAAACAGGACGAAGCCGCCGCCGTGAAAATTCTCGAGGCCGTTTCGGCTCTGGTCGACGACAAATTGGCGTCTCGGACTGACGAAGACAACGAGGCCCGTTTCAGAACTCGTGGCGAGGAACTCGGGTTCAAACTCGGTGACTTTATGCAGCCTCTGCGCGTGGCGGTCACGGGCAGCCGGGTGAGCCCACCGATGTTCGGCACCATGAGAGTGCTGGGGCCTTCCGAAGTCCGAGCCCGGGTCGAAGCGGCGCTGGCTTTTTTGAGGGTTGAGTCTCCGCCGTTGCCGAGCAAAGGAAATGTGACAGGATGGCAGGATTGAGGAGGATCGACAGGACAACGACAAAGCCGAGGGCTTTCGATTGTTCCGAATCCTGTCTCTCCCTGACTTGAAAAACAAATGAATTTGCGGTACACCTTACCCTCCGGAGGCAACATGGCCATCAACCTCGACAAGATCGTCAATTTCGAAGGCAACATTTATGAAGTGACGAACGCGGTCATCCGCCGATCCAAGCAGATCACCGAAATCGGTGACGATGATTTGGCGCTTCATGGCGGCAAGGTCGTTTCGACCTCGCTCCATCAGATTTTTTCTGGGAAAATTGAGTACCAGCTCGAAGAATAGACCTTCTGTCTGTCTATTCGGTCCTACGGGCGTCGGCAAGACCCGCCTTCTGACCGAGACGTTCCCCCCGGGGTTTGAAGTCATTTCCGTCGACTCCATCCAGGTTTACCGGGGCCTGGATATCGGCTCCGCCAAGCCCAGTGCCCAAGAACGCGCGCAGGTCCCCCACCATCTGATCGACATCCGCAACCCCGATCAAGGCTTTGACGTGGGCGATTTTGTCACCGAAGCCGCGTTGGCCGTCGAAGGCGTGAGTGCCCGCGAGCACGTGCCGGTTCTATCCGGCGGGACGGCCTTTTATTTTCAGAACTACCTTCTTGGCATGCCTTCAACTCCCCCATCGAATCCGAAGTTTCGCGAA
>CAYYUZ010000208.1:0-3569 GCA_964475005.1 uncultured Spirochaetales bacterium | reverse complement strand
GCGCGCAGAAGGTTGCGGGACCATTCCTGCGATTCCTCGTCGAAGGTGAACCAATTGATCTCGCCGTTCGGGCCGCCGCAGTATCCGTCAAGGGAGAGAAGATGATCCGTCACCAATTTTCTCATAGGACCCCCCAAGCCACAGGCCCAGTTTTCGGCCGTGGCTTTACTGAACTGGCCGCAGTCTGGGGCGAAAGTTAGCCGTTGTCAATCCTGCCTAAGGAAGGTCATCCAGGAGCTCCAAAACAAACTTGAGAAGTACTTGGTGTGCCGTGCGAAACCGGCCTCGTCCAGAAACCTCTCCACTTCTTCGTCGGAACTCGGAGGGTCGGCGCCCTTCAGAATGGTGGCCAGTTTGGAAGCGACAATCTCGTTAGGTAATCCATGGAGGCGCCAACGGTTCCCCCACGCCCGCAGCAAGACAGGCTTGTCGGCGTAGCGGTAGCGGTTTCCGGAAAGGAACAAGGGAGCCTTAGGTTTCAGGCGGCGCGCGATCGGGGCCAGCAGCTCGCGCTTACCGGTGTCGCCCTCAAGATGATGAAAGACCCCGAACATGACCGCGGCATCGAAACGCTCGTCGGGCGGCAGGTCGTTCACGTAGCCGTGGTGAAACTGCGTCCGATCCGCATAGCCGGCCTTGCCAATAGCGCTTCGGGCGAGTTCGAGCATGGGCTCCGACGGCTCCACCGCCACAAAACTCCAGAGGCTCTCAAGCTTTGCCGTCAAGATGACTTCGAGCCCTGGTCCTCCGGCTCCCACCACCAGAATTCTTGCCGTGGTGCCTTCACCCACCACCGCCGAGAGCAGACAGGCCGTCAGCTCGTGGCAGGCTTCGTACCCCGCCAGGGCAATCTTGCTTTGTTCCACATATTCGGCCGCTCGGTCTTCACCGAATTTTTGCGCGTTCACTGGTCCCTCCACGACAAACTTGCTCAAAGTCGGCGCGGGAGTACAACACTTGTTTTCTATGGAGGGGATAGACGGACGCTATGGGCTCCGCACACGCTATCGGTTAGTCTGGATGTTGAAGGACGAAACAGCGTTTGATACTATTCATTCTCTGAATGGGACAAAAAACCGCGCACCGAAAAGGGGAAGCCTGATGAGAGAAGTTTCATCTTTCTTGACGATTTTGATCTTCTTGTCGTTACAGACAGTCGGTGCCGAACCCGAGCGACTCGACAACTTGAAGCGCCCGTCCGCCATGCCAGAGTTCATTGTTGATGGAAACCCGACCGAGCAGAAGACTATTCATATTGAGGTGGAGGGCATCCCCATGCTCGATATTGGCTGGAGATACACCGGCACCCATCCTTCCTCAGAGACGTTCAAGTTCCCAAGCAATGTTCTTATGAACGGACGTGTAGTAGGTTTTTGGGAAGTAGAGTTTACGAACCTGACCAGCAGTCCTATCCGCTTTATTGAAGGGAAGTCATCCGAAGGAGTCTGGATATCCAAGAGTGATAGCAACTGGCGAATCGCCAATCCGAGGTTCGTGAGTCGGCATGACCTTGGCGCTTCCGTTAGTCAATTTGATGTCATGCCAGGGGTAGTCAATCTCCGAAAGGATTTCTTTATTTATGGACCGCAAAATGGAGGTCGCCCGAAATCGGAAAACACCTATGTCTACTACGTCTCCGACCTAGACAAATGGTTCTCAGTGAAAATTGTAAGACAGACTCCAGAAAAATAGAGAGGATCGACTCCTCTCCATAACTCTTCACTCAAGAGTCATATCAAGAACGGAAACTTCAAAGGGCAAATGCGCGTAATGATCGATGCGCCTTTCCACAAACCCTTGCTTTTGATACCAACTCTTCAATTGCTCATTGCTGTCGACGATTTCGACGACGGCGGTCTTTCCGTGCTCTTGGGCGATCTTGTCGAGGGCAAACTCCATCAGCCGCGAACCAATGTTGCGATGACGATACTCGGGCAGAACTGCCAGCCGCTCGATCAGGAAAACGCCCTCCCCCGTGTCGCGTGTTCCAATACAGCCAATCAGAACTCCGTCGGCCCAGTAGCCGTAGAGCTTCAGCCCTCTTTCCCTTTGCTTTTCGATCACGCTCTTTTCGATAAAGGCCGGAAAGGTAGGAGCGTTCGACGCGGAAAAACCAAATTCGTCGGCCACGGTGAGGAAGGCCTGATTCACGACGCTCACCAGACTCTCCACATCGTCGGCGGTTTCCACTTTCCGGATGCGATTCACAAGTCCCCCGGTACTCATCTGATGCCTCAGCCCGCTTTGATGCCAAACAGCGACGCAATCTTGCCAAGACTGTCGATCGGCTCGGCAATCTGCTTGAGCGCGCCATTGACCCTTTCCAGAAGCGGCTTTCCATCGTTGAAGGCCTTCGAATATTCCTCGTCGGACTTGAGCTTCTCGGCGGTTGTGGTTTTCATCTTCAAGTACAGATCATCAAAGTGCCTGCAGAACACCGTCATAAACACATAGATCGGCAGCGAGATTCTGTCGGGGTTCAGGTTCTCGTCAAAGGAATAGCCGACGCTCCTGATCGCATAGATGAAGTCTCGTCGTTCGACAGGGTCTTCGATCAAGAGCGAGACTTTTTCGTTGGCGAACTCCAGGGGTGTCTTCTTGGTGGTGAACACCCGTTCCTTGATGGCCGTTAGCGAGGGCAGAAGCGTGGCTTCGGTGTCGTTCCGCAGGGAGTCCTCGATGACGAGGCGTTTGACGCGTTTCTCTTCGATCTTGAGTTCTTTGGCAATCTCGTAGTAGTCCTTGCCTTCCAGATAGCCCAGTCGCGAAATCAGACCGAAAACCAGGATGTCGATTTCTTTCTTGGGGAGGTTGCCGAAACCCAAGGAGGTGTATTTTTTGAGGAAGCCTTCGACGAACTTTCGGTCGGTTTCGGTGCCTTTGGTTGTTTTCATTGGGGCTCCTTTGAGTGGGGCGGAAGAATCGGCTCAATGCTGGGATGACCCGCAAGCCCGTTCGCGAAGCGAATGGCGTGAGTTTTGCCACAACGAGGCAAAACTCATGACAAAGGGAGCAGTCGGTGTCGATCTTGATGTTAGCTTTCTTCTACTTTTCCAATATCCAGTCGAGCTTTCCTCTTACTTCCTCAAGAATCTCTTCCGGTGCTTTCTCGATATATTTGATCTTCCTTGCCTTCCAATCTAGATTCTTGATCTGATCAGATAGAACAACTCCATCAGTCTTTTCAAGTTTGATTCTCACTTCAAAAGGATATCCCTTGATCTGAGAGGTAATTGGGAAAATGAGTGCAAGTCCGACTTTGCGGTTATATTCAATTGGTGAAAGAACAATCGCGGGTCTCTTTCCCGCCTGTTCGTGTCCCAACTGTGGATCAAAGTCCAGCCAAACGACGTCGCCGCGATCTGGATAGTATGGTGTCACAGAAGTTCTTTCCCAGCCGAAATGCTGAATTGCTCGGTGTGGATATTCTCCTCAGTGACCAATTCAAGAATTTCTTTCAGGGTTTTCTTCTTCGAGGCTTGAATGATGATTCTATTGTCTTCTTCAAGAATTTCCACCGAAGAGCCGTTCTTCAGAGACAAGTCCTTCGCAATGAGACTTGGGATTCG
>CAYYUZ010000207.1:0-3615 GCA_964475005.1 uncultured Spirochaetales bacterium | reverse complement strand
GGCGTTGTTCCCAGATCTTTCGCGATCTGCAAAAAGGAGGTGAGATACATGTCGACGGCAAAGGGTGTGATGGTCATCAGCAAACCAAGAATCAGGACGATCAGCGGCTTGCGTGTTGCGGTTCTCGTCATGGAAAGTAATCTCCTCTAAACCTCGTCCCTCGGCAACTGCGTCGATTTTGCCAAATTGAAAATCTTGTTGGTGAGTAGATCGGGCTAGATTTTGGTTTTGGTGACCCGGAACACATACCCTGTGTCGTCGCTGATCAGCAGGTCACCGGCTGCCGTGATCGCCACGCCCACCGGTCTTCCAAGGACCCGCCCCTGAGCCGTCAGCCATCCGGTCACGAAGTCCTGAGGCGGCTGGGCCTTCCCTTCCACCAGTTTGATCGAAACGACCTTGTACCCTGTGGGCGGTGAACGGTTCCATGAGCCGTGGTAGGCCACGAAGAAACTCTGTTTGTCCGTGTCGAACGCGATTTGCAGCGGGGCTGAATGAGCCTGAAGGTTCAACGTTGTCGGCAAGAAACCGGCCACCGAAGCGTTGGGGAATTCGGGGTTGGGCAGCCGTTTGTCGCCGATGGGGTAGGCGTAGGGCCAGCCGTAGTTCCCGTGCTCCTGAATCTGGTCAAGCTCCTCAGGAGGGAGGTCCGTATGGTCGGGCACAAGGTCGTCACGCTGGTTCACTACGGCCCACAGCCGGCCGCGGTCGTCGAAGGTCAGACCGCTGGCGTTGCGCAGACCCGAGGCGAAGATTGCTCCTCTTGAGCCGTCGGCCTCATACCTCAAAATTGTGGCCTTTCTGGCGTCTTGTTCCTGGCAAACGTTGCACGAAGAACCCGACGAGACGAAGATCCGGCCTTGGGGATCGAGAGCGAGCGCACGGTTCAGGTGCCCCGAACCCGCCGGAAGGTCGCTGACCAGGTTCTCGAGGCGGCCGTTGGGATAGTCTTTTAGGCGGACCACGGTGCCGACCGAAGCGATGTAGAGATCGGCGCCTCGAAACACCACGGCGTTTGGGCCGTACAGCCCGCTCACGACGATCCGCGGGGGAGTGTTCACGGGCGCCCCTGGGGACAGGGCCACCACCGCGCCTTGGGAAAGCAGGGCGACGACCACATCGCCGTTAGGAGCCGAGGCGATGAACCGCGCTCCGCGAACTTGGTTCGAGACGAGGTCGATTCGGTATCCCTGGGGAACCGAGAGAGGGAAGGGGAGGGCCTGCGGGTTCCCTGGCGCGGTAAGAACACAGGCCAAGAGAAAGGAAATCCAAGAGCGGCGGACCATAGGAACCCCCTTTGCCGCGAAGATACCACAAACTTGTCGTATCTTCTGCGCAACTGGGACCATGCCGCCTTTGTCTATCGGCCTTACCGTAGAGGCATCGGAAGGGCAACATGAGTCGAAAGAAAGCCGTATTCTTCGGGGCCGGCAGCATCGGAAGGGGATTCTTGGGCCAACTTTTGACCCAAGGGGGGTACGAGATCGTCTTTGTTGACGTCGACAAGATTCTCGTCGACCGTCTGAATGCGGCTCGGTCCTATCCCCTTTTGCTCCTTTCAGACGAACAAGAGACCGAACTCACCGTTGCCCCCGTGCGCGCGGTTCACGCCCAGGAGCGTGAGCTTGTGGCTGACGAAATTGCCGGGGCAGACCTGCTGGGCACCGCCGTGGGGGCCCATGCGCTGAGGTTCGTGGTCCCCACGTTGGCCGCGGGTCTGCGGCGGCGCTGGGCCAGCAACGACGGGGCCATCGATGTTTTGCTTTGCGAAAACCTCATACACGTCGACGCGGTTGTCAGAGAGCTGCTGAAGGCCGAAATGACCACCGCCGAAGAACGAGCGCGGCTTGGGCAAACCGTGGGCCTTGTCGAAACCTCGATCGGACGCATGGTCCCCGTTCCGTCCGCCGACTCTCAGCGCGGTGACCCGCTTCGGGTCTGCGCCGAACCCTACGCCGAGCTGCCCGTCGATGCCGCCGCGTTTCGCGCGCCCCTTCCCGCACTGCCCGGACTCGTGGCGTACTCGCCGTTTCACTACTACGTCGAACGCAAGCTGTTTGTTCACAACCTGGGGCACGCGGTGGCTTCGTACCTGGGCACCCTCTTGGGTTACACCTTCGTTTGGGAGGCCACCGCCGACCCCTGGGTGCTGGGGGTCACCCGGACCGCCATGTTCCAGGCGGCCGCCGCCTTGGCAGCCGAGCACGGTGTCCCCGTTCACGAGCTGCAAGACCATGCCCTCGATCTGTTGCGCCGGTTTGCCAACCGCGGTCTCGGCGACACGCTGGAGCGTGTCTGCAAGGACCCCCTGCGCAAACTGGCACCGAACGACAGGTTGATCGGGGCGCTGACCCTCTGCCGGCGCCATCGCCTGCCTTCTACGGCGATAGCGGCGGGAGCGGCGGCGGCCATAGTTTTCCACGTGAAGGAGTCCGGCGGCGAGGCCAAGAGTCTTCTGGCGGAACACTGCGGTTTGACCCCCCAATCGCCGGATTTCGAGCGAGTCCTGAGCACGGTGGTCCGCCTGTCCGAGGGCAAGAATCCACTCAATCTGAGAGATTTGACCTAACAAGGAGTTTCGTATGTCGATGTTCAAGTATTCTGTCGGCCCGTGGAACGTTGCCGAAGGCGCGGACGTTTACGGTCCTCCCGTCCGGAGCACGATTTCCTTCGAACAGAAGGTCGCGGCCTTCAAGAAGCTCGGTTTCGACGCCGTGCAGTTTCACGATGACGATGCGGTTCCCGATCTGAATGACAAGACCCCGGCTCAGATGTTGGCCAAGGCCAAAGAAGTCCGCAAGCTGCTCCACAACACGGGCATGGCGGCCGAATTTGTGGCGCCCAGGCTTTGGATGGACCCCCATTGCATCGACGGCGCGTACACCTCGAACAGTGCCGAGGACCGGCGGTACGCCATCGAACGCTCCAAGAAGTCGATCGACATCGCTCGCGAACTGGGCTGCGACAAAATCGTGCTGTGGCTGGCCCGCGAAGGCACCTCATGTGCCGAGAGCAAGGACCCCGTGGTGGCCATCCGCCACCTTGTCGAAGCCTGCGACGCGATGCTGACCTACGACAAGACCATCAAGATCCTCATCGAACCCAAGCCCAACGAACCCGTGGACCGCAGCTACTGCGGAACGATCGGCCACGTGACGGGTGTTTCCGCGGCGACCTGTGACCCCTCGCGGGTGGGTGGATTACTCGAATCGGCCCACGCGATTTTGGCGGGTCTCGACCCGGCCAACGAAATGGCTTTTGGCTTGGCCATGGGAAAACTTTGGGGCGTTCACCTCAACGACCAGAACGGGCTGAAGTTCGACCAAGACCGTTCGTTCGGGGTGGAGAATCTGCGGCAGGCGTTCAACCAGATCAAGGTGCTAGTCGAGCACAACTACGGCACGAACGGCGAATATATCGGCCTCGACGTGAAAGCCATGCGAACGACCAAAGACGAGGCAGGCTACGCCCACCTCGAGAACAGTTTGGCCATCGCCAAGTTGCTCGAAGCGAAGGCGAAGAAATTTGACTACGCCTTTCAGAAGAAGTGCGTGGCCGAGCGCAACTACGAGGCGCTCGAAATGTACGTTGTCAAACTCCTGTTGGGGAGTTGAC
>CAYYUZ010000206.1:0-3667 GCA_964475005.1 uncultured Spirochaetales bacterium | reverse complement strand
AAAAACAGACTCAGACCCAAAATCAGCCGGGGCCGCCTTGTCGAAATCACAACAAGCGCCGCCACGAACCTTCGGGACGGACGGGCAAAACGCCGGGCTAAACGGGTTCGGAGCCGCATCGGGAACCGCATTGGGATGGCTTCCCAGGGTCCCCTCAAGACGGGAAGAAAAAGGGCAGAGAGAATAAACGAGGTGACCAGCAGAATGGCAACAGCCACGACAAGGGTCCTGATCCCCGGCCAAACAAAGTCGAGGAACGCCAAGGGAGCCAAGAACAGAAGCGTCGTCGCCAGAGCAGTGGCCAATGACGGAAGGATTTCGGCCAGCCCGGCCAGATCGACTCGGCAGGTCAGGATCGCGAAATCGAGCACCGTTCCCAACCCGACAGCAAAACCGGCCAGGACAAACCTGTCGACGATCAAGCCTGCTGCGCCCAGAGTCGCGGTGGTGATCACTAGCGACAGTGGCAGAACCAAGGCAATGGCTAGGATGCGGCGTCCCCAAGGCAGCAGGAAGGGCAGAACTAGCAAAACCGCCGCAAGACCTTCGAGCAGGGCTCGGATGGTCTCCCATAAAGAGTCTTCAAGAACTTTGCCGTCGTCGAGAATGACACGGGAACCAATCCCTTGCCCTTTCAACTCCGCCAGCACACTGGCCATCTGACGGGAAAATGAGATCAGGTTGGAGGTTCCCGAGGCGTGAACCATCAAAACGACACGTTCCTGGCCATCCAGGCGGCTCTTGGAGTCGGCCTCTCGGCCAGCATAGAGCACGCGAGACAGGCTATTCAGAGGTATCGACGATCCCGACTTCAGCGCAATGCGTAAGCCGCCCACCGCCTGAAGATTCAGCAGTCGGCCCCGGATCGAAAGGCCCCAATCCGTCCCTTCTTCGGTCAGAACCCCGGCCGGGAGAAGCACGTCCTGCATTTGAAGACCTTGGGCCACGGCGTCAAGACTCAGTCCAAAAGTCGAGGCCTTGCCCTCGTCGACCACCACGTGGACCTCTTTGATGGCGCCGCCCGCAACCTCGACCTCCCCTACCCCCGTTCGTTTCTCTAGCGAGGGTTTGATCTCTCGCTCCACCCAGTCGCGCAGCTCGTCCAAGGAGGCGGAGCCTTCTAGGGCAGCAATGAACGCCGGCGACTGTCCACCCGATGAGGAAACGATTCTTGGCTTCTGAACCGACGAAGGAAGGTCCGAGTACACTCGCTCGACGGCATCGCTGAGCGCGAGAAAAAAGCTCCCTGTGTCGGCACCATCGGTGACCTCGACGGTCACCCTGGATTTGCCGTATTCGGAAACGGACCTAAGCGCCGACACGCCCTCCAACCGGGAGAACTCGGTTTCCAGAGGCCTGGTGATGGACCGCTCCACCTCGTCGGAGTCGATTCCAAAGTGTTCGATAATCACGTCCCAGCTGGCGCTGCCGCTTCGTCTTTGCCCCAGTTCCACACGCTGTAGAAAGGACAACGCCAATGCCGCAAGGGCCAGAAGGGCACAAATGCCCCTGACAGGACGTCCGTACCAACCTGCCTTTCTCAAGACGGGACTCCTTTCCGGAACACCGGGAGAAACAGGAGAGGCACGACAAACAGCGTCAACACCGTCGACACCAATAATCCGCCGACCAGAGCCAGCGCCATGCCGCCTTCGGCCGACCCGCGGGGATCGAAGGCCAGGGGAGCCAGCGACAAGACTGTTATCGAAACCGTCATAAGGATAGGCCGCAGCCTAGTCAGACTGCCTCTCACCAGCACCAGAGGCCACGGCCCTGGGCCACGATCCCGGTACACTTGATAGAGGAGAATCGAGTTGTTGATGACCACGCCAAAGAGGGCGACAACGCCTAGAATCGAGGAGGCGTTCACCGACACCCCGCCAAGAACCAGAGCCACGACAATCCCCGCGAACGACAGAGGAATGGCCGACATCACCCCCATGGGAAGCATGAAAGAACCTAGCTGGGCTCCGAGGAAGAGATACAGGAGCACCAAGACCAGGGCTAACGTCAAGGCGAAAGAAAGGGTTTGCTCACGGGCAGTCTCGTTGGCGGGCACGCGAACGTCCGGGCGGCTCTCGGCGGTGTCCCAGGCCTTCCCCTGGTGGCCACGATGAACAATCGAGGCATCGGTCCGGTCATAGCGATAAAATGCCGCCTGAGCGTTGACTTCAGTGAGCACGCCAAGATCACCGACACAGACCAACTGCCCGTCACGGCCCTTGACGGGAAACCGTTGCACAAGGTCGAGGTTTGACCTGTCGCTGGCGCGCATGCGAACCCTCACATCAACGTCGCGACCCGCCAGGGTCACTTTGGTGGAAACCACACCGTCGATACCGTCGCGCAGGGCTTCGGCAACGGCGGTCAGGTCGTTTCGGGTCTGAGCGATCAAGGCGCGGTCAGGAGAGAAATGAATCTCTGGTCGCGATCCTTCGGGAAAGACCCTGCCGCTGTCTGCTTCGGGTCCCAGCACCGACAGAAGGTTGGTCAGATGATCTTTCACCTCCGAAGGCTGGCTCCCCGTCACCAGAAGACACGGCCCCTTCTGGTCCACACCAAGAAGCCGGACTACCGGGCTGACTGGCAAGAAGACTTCGGCTTCCTGTTCTACAGCTCTCAACCGCAAATGGATCTGCTTGGCGATCTTTTCGGCCTCGGTACCGGGAAGCAACAGCACCCTCGTGTGGATCAATTCCTTTCGTTCGTTCGGATCGGCATGGTAGTAGGCGTCGTCGTCATCGCCGGCAGTGCGCGAGTAGGCGGCCAGAACGCCAGGAATTTGGACCAGGCGGTTTTCCAGCTCGCGGGCGAGGATCGCTGAGGTCTCGACGCTCGTCCCTGGTTGCTGGGAAACCGTTAAGTCGACAATGCCTTCGTCAAAGACAGGAAAGAACTCAAAATCGAGGAAGGCTGAGGCCACCACACCAACCAGCGCTACGGCGGCTAAGACGATACCGAGACGCAGCGGGCGGCGAAGTACCGAAACCAGTGTCTTGCGATATCGGTCTTCTATCCGAGCCATTATGTTTTTGGTGTCCCGGTATCGTGTCGGAAGCATCAAAAAGAGCGCTGGGACGAGGGTGACCGACAGCAGGAACGACACAAGATGCGCCCCCATGACGGCCAAGGAAAGGTCGGTAAAGACACTTCCGACGACGCCTGGGAGAAAAATGATCGGAAGAAAGACAATGACCGCCGTACCGGTGGCTCCGCTATTGCTGAGGGAAAGTTCCGTTGTCGCTGCGGTGACGATCGCGATCGATTTCCTGCCCAAGCCGACCCGGCGATGAAGGTTCTCCAAGACCACTACCGTGTGATCGACCATCATTCCCACGCTCAGGGCAAGCCCGCCAAGAGACAGGATATTCAGCGTCCGGCCAAAAAGTTTCAGGCATCCAAGAGTAAGAACAACTGTCACCGGAACGCTCACCACGATGATGAGCGCGGTCACTGGATCGCGGACGAACAGGAAGACCACGATGAAAGCAACCAGCACGCCGACGAGGGCATCGAGAGCCAATGCCCCCAGGCTCTGCCTTACGGCTCCGGTGCCGTCAAACTCCATTTTGACTTCGAGGTCTCGGCCATAGTCTTGGGCCAGACGATCGGCTTCTTGTCTGACGGCATCGACGGTTTCGACGGGACTCGCGCCAGGCTGTTTATG
>CAYYUZ010000205.1:0-3688 GCA_964475005.1 uncultured Spirochaetales bacterium | reverse complement strand
AATACCGTTTTCAATTTTCGCTTCATATTTCCTCCGCCCGAAGGGTCCGTCTAACTCCGCTTGTACGGTTCCCCATAAGATCTTTCAGAACCTCACCTTCCATTTTCGGCATAGCGTCCAAATGGACGAGCCCCCCTCACCACCGAGCTGCAACGCCCCCAAACTCTAAACCCCTTCCCGCATTCGAGCAACAATGACCCAACCACACCATCAGCGCGCCGACGAGCACGCTCGCCCAGCTTACCCACGGCGTCGACGGTTCACTTCTTTCCTACCCGTCTTCGTCCCTACCTCTGTCTTCGTGCCGATCAATCCGGCCCCTCCGGTTATCCGGTCTCTCTTCCCAATCCTGTGGATCCTTAGAATCCTGCCACCTTGTCACATTCTCCCTCTGCCCACCATTTCACACGACCATCGGTATCAGTGCCCGTCCACCATAACTATCCCCCGAGTTCACTGATAGCTATCCCGAACCTCACTGATACGTATCAGTCGACCTCACTGAGCTAATCGTTTTGCTCGACTGATACCAATCCTTTGGATTTTGGCCGCTATATCCTTCGTTCCTCCGCTTCTCCGTCCTTCTGTATTTCAATTCCTTCTCTACGCACTTGCCCTGGAAACCGATTGTGGGAAAGATCGAGGAATGAAGCAGAGCATCGGGTGGGCTGATCGTTTTCGCTTGTTTCTTCCGGGAGCGCTGGCGGCGGTGGGGAGTTTTGTCGCAACCTTCGCGGTCGGCCAGTTGGTGGCCGCGCCCATAGACACGGCGATTCTGGCCGTGGTGGTTTCTGTGAGCATCGGTTCGTTGAACCAGGGGAGTGCGTTGCGGCGCCTCGTCCGGGCCACCTTCGGACTGGCCGCGGTCGTTACCATGGGCATCGGCCTCCATACGGCTTTTCACGAACCCATCGAATTCTTCGCAGCCCTGTCCGTGCTCGTTGTGGCTTCGTCGCTCGTGGCCAGTCGTGGAACCCTCGGCAAGGAGTGGGGAACTCTTGGGCTTCGGGTTGTGGGAGCTCTCCTGTTCTTTCCGGCGCCCATGGCCGCCCATCTTTCGACGAGACCGCGTTTGGTGGCGCTGGCCGCCGTGATCGCGTTCGGGTTCGCCTACGCCGCCGGTTTCTTTGCTCGCGAGGGCGAAAAGCGCCTCGCTTCGGCGCCTAGTTCCTGGTCGGTGACCCTTTGGCGGGCCGGGCAGCAGGCCTCGGCCATGGCACTGACTCTCGGGGTGGGGGCGTGGCTTGTTCCCACCGAACTCCCCTGGGCGTTCATCAGCGCGTACCTGATTTCGACCACCGTTCGAACCCGCGCCGAACTCGTGGTCAAGGGAACTCAGCGTCTGTTGGGCGCCTTCCTGGGCGCCCTGTTGGGGGTGGTTGGCGCGCCCTTGGTCGGCCTGAACGGCCCCCTCGTCGCCATCGTGATGCTGACGCTTTTGCTGCTCGCTCTGTTCCTGCGTGCGTTTTCGTACGCTTGGTGGTCGGCTGGGGTTACCCTTCTGCTTAGCCTGGTCTATGGGTTGCTGAGTCCTCAAACGCCGGTTCCGGTCGTGCCGCGCCTTGTGGGAATCGCGCTCGGGGCCTGCTCGGCAGTGATTGCCGCGTACGTCCTCGTCCCGCTGCCTACGCGCCGAATCCTCAAAGGGATGCTCAAACGAGTCTTGGCAAGCCTGGACGACCTTTTGGCTTCTTGGACGCATGAACCCGCGACCCGGACTGAACTGTTGGAAAAATACCACGCGCAAGTGAACCAGTTTCTCGAAGCCTGTCAGGCCGGGGCGGTGGAAATCACTCCCGCTCGCTGGCAGCCCGCCCGAACCTGGATGCAGGCCGTCAGCAGAATCGATCTCCTGGTCGACAAGATTGAGGCCGATCCGGCCTTGTCGGCAGCCCCGCTGGAATCACTTCGCGTCGATTTGGCCGCCTTGAGGAAGGCCCTAGGTACGAAATAGGAGGAATTGTATGAGTCCGAAAATCACGCACGTGAACCCCGAGACCCTTCACAAGAACCCGGCGTTCTCCCAGGCTGTGTTGGTGGAGGGAGGCAAGACCCTCTACATTGGCGGGCAGAACGGAGTCCTTGCCGACGGTTCGTTGGCCGGCCCTGACTTTGCGACACAAACCGAGCAGATCTACAGGAACCTTCTTAAGATCCTGCACTCCGTTGGCGCCTCGCAGAAGAACCTTGTGAAGCAGACAATCTTCGTGGTCAAGGGGCAGAACCTCCAGGCGGGTTTGGCCGCCGCGCAAAAGGTCTGGGGGCCTTTCCCGGCGGCCATCAGCGTGGTGTTTGTCGAGGGGCTCGGCCAGCCCGGCCGCGGCGTCTTGATCGAAGTCGACGCGATTGCCGTGGTTGACGCGTAAGGTTCCGTCGGAATTACCATGAACCAACACCCACAAACCAGCACCCGAGGGGTCTTCCTTGACCGGGACGGCGTCTTGAACGTGGACAAGTACGGCGCCTTTCGAACCCAGCAGTTTGCCTTGATCGACGGCGTGGTGAGTGCCCTGACCATACTTAGGTTGCTGGGGTTTCGGCTGATCGTAGTCACCAACCAGAGCGCCATCGGAAGAGGCGAGGCGACCGAAGCTCAAGTGAACCAGTTCAACCAGCTACTGCTCGATACTCTCGCCAAGGAAGGGATAGAGATTGAGGCCGTCTTTGTCTGTCCGCACGATCCAGAATTCGGGCAGGGAATTTACAAGAAGGACTGCTCCTGCCGTAAACCCAAACCGGGGATGTTCTTTGAGGCCGCCGAAAAGCACCAACTTGAGCTTTCGAAGTGCTACAGCATCGGTGACAAGAAATCCGACGTGGTCGCGGGCTTCAACGCCGGCTGCAAAACCATTCTTGTCGAAACAGGAATTCTCGACGATGAGCTCAAGTACCCAGGAGTTTCGCCCAACTACCGCGTGAGGTCGCTGGTCGACGCGGCCAAGGTCATTGCCGGAGAACTCGCCATCGAGCAGATGAGCGCTCTAGGCCAGTTTGTCGCTCCCTTTCATGCCGAAGTTTGTGAGAAACTGCATCGCTAGCGGGATTTCTTCAGCTCACTTTCCTTTCGGTCGGGGTCTGGGTAAATTCCGTCCGAGCCCAAACGGGCCTGAGAGGAGGGACGAAACATGACGAGATTTGCCAGTGCCATCTGGAACGGTGACGGTTTGACCGGAACCGGAAAGCTGACCACCCAGACCGGGGTGTTCAAGAACCAAGCCTATAGTTTCCGGATGCGGTTCGGAGAAGACGCCGGAAAAACAGGAACCAACCCCGAAGAGCTGATCGCGGCGGCCCACGCGGGCTGTTACTCGATGGCTCTCTCGTTCGGTTTGGCGGCAGCGGGCTTCAAAGCCGAGGAACTGCAGACCACCGCCGAACTCGAACTCAAGAGCCAAGGTGGCGGCTTTGCCATCGCTGGCATCCATCTGAAACTCACGGGAAAAGTTCCCAAGCTCTCTCAGGAGAAGTTTTTGGAACTGGCGAACCAAGCCAAGACCGGTTGCCCCGTCTCTCAGGCTTTGGCGGCGGTTCCCATCACCCTTGAGGCCAAACTCCTGTAAGTTCTATCTCAGAAGGAAGTCGGGAAGGGCAACCTCGGCATGGTGCTGGCGCGTAGCCGAAATGTTGCCGCCGGTCAAAATCGCCCTTTCCGGACACCAAGACGCGCAGGCGCCGCAGGAATCGCAAT
>CAYYUZ010000204.1:0-3735 GCA_964475005.1 uncultured Spirochaetales bacterium | reverse complement strand
GCCCCTCCCACCTCTTCGAAATACTTTAGAATTCCCCCGTCCAGCTGGTACACGTGGTTGAAGCCAATGTTCTTCATGTGGATCGCCGCCTTTTCGCAGCGGATGCCGCCCGTGCAGAAGGTCACCACGGTCTTGTCTTGCAGTGCCACGACTTGAGCGGCGACGGCCTTTGGAAACTCGGTGAATTTGCTGATGCGGTAGTCGATGGCGCCCTTGAAAGTTCCAACGTCGGCCTCGAAGGCGTTGCGGGTGTCCAGAAGCACCACCGGGCGACCCGAATCGTCGTGGCCGGCGTCGAGCCACCTCTTGAGAGTGTTGGATTCAACAGCGGGAGCCCGGCCCTGTTCAGGTTGGATCAGCGGCAGGCGCATGGTGATGATCTCTTTCTTCAGCTTTACCAGCATGCGCTTGAAGGGAAGCTCGTCGGAGGAACTAGCCTTCACTTCGATGTCGCGGAACCTGGGGTCGCTTCTTAGCCACTCCAAGAAGCTCGCTACGCCTTGGTGAGTTCCGGCCAGAAACAGATTGATGCCCTCGGGAGCCAGAATGATGGTACCGACGAGGCCGAGCCTTCGACAGATGTCTTGGTAGGTCGGGCGCAGGAATGAAGTGTCCTCCAGGCTGACAAAGCGGTAGGCGGCGATGTTGGTGAAGGCCCTTTGGAACATGCGCCCGATTGTACACGACGGGACTCCCCCTCTTCCATCACATGGACCGTATCGTCCTCGCGACTGGCCTCCTCGACCTTCTGCCATTATCTTCCCGGATGGAAGAAGGGGGACAACATGTGCTACAGCGCCATGATTGCCGCCTCGGCTCGGAAGGCCGCGGCTGAAACAGGAATGCCATTCGAAGAAGCTTTGCGACTTCTCATAGAAGAGGAGAAGTACGGCCGGTGGACTACTGCCTTTGGCCGTCCGAAAATTCCGATCATCCTGAATGATCAGACAGTGAAGCTGGCTCGCTGGACCTTTCTGGGTTCTCGAATCCAGGACCCCATTTCGGCGTCCAAGCAGACCAAGTGGACGGCCGTCGCCCGAGGCGAAGAGATGTTCAGCAAGGAGCTCTTCCGCGACGCGGCCGCCCATCGGCGGGTTCTCATTCCCGTTCAGGCCTACTATGAGCACCAGCACCGGGGATCTGTATCGATTCCTTTCAAATTCTACCGACCCAATGGCGAGCGCTACTTTCTCTGCGGTATCTATCAAGATGGGTTCGATGGACCATCGGTGGCCGTTTGTACTATGAAACCAAATCGACTGGCGTCCTACATCCACAACAATCCTGAGGCTCACGATGGGCCGCGGCAACCCATCGTTCCTCGCAATGAAGGCGAACAGCGGGCCTGGCTGGCTGGCGGAGGGCCCGAGACGATTGAACAACTCTTGCAGGTCCGGGACGATGGATTCTTGGTGGTGACCCAGACAGAGGGGAGCACCGGGAAATGGAATTCCAACCCACCCCCTCCACCACCAGGAATGCCTGAGGGTGTTGTGGTCACCGGGCAGCTCGAACTCCTATAGTCCTCGGGCCCGTGCCACTAGGCATCCCATCCCTGACCAGCTTGCCGAACTATGCTAGATTGCCGCCATGAGTCCCTTTTCCATCGACGACGTCAACCTGTACGAACAGCTTGGCCACGCTAAGTTTGTCGAGCTGTCGACCTGCTTTTACCGCAAAGTTTACGCCGACACCGAGCCCTCATTCCGCGGCATGTTCCCCAAGGACATGGACTCGGCTATTCAGAACCAATACGAGTTCTTCATCCAGCGGATGCACGGCCCCGAGCTCTACAGCCAGCGCAAGGGTCACCCCGCTCTGCGCGGACGCCACGAGCACTTCAGCATTACCAAGGCCCACGCCGAGAAGTGGCTTGCCTACATGCGCGAAGCTATGGCCGAGGTCGGCATTCCCGAAGACACGCGTCGGCGCATGGACGAGTTTTTCACAGATGTAGCCTTTTTTTTGCAAAACGTCGGCGACGACGGAGAGCGGTTGTACTAGGGGTACCAAAGGAGTTCTGAAAGCGCCTCCCCTACTTAATCGCGCCGTCGATCATCCCCTTGATGATATAGCGTTGGGCGAACAGATACAGGACAATCACCGGCACCATCGCGATCAGCGTCGAGGTCAGAATCAAGTCCCATTGTTTGAGGTAGGCGCCGGCAAAAGCGGTCACCGCAATGGGAAGCGTCTGCACCGCTCCGTTGGAACCCAACAGCAAAAGGGGCAAAAGGTAATCGTTCCAAATCCAGATGCCGTTAAGGATCAGAACCGTGATGATGATCGACTGAAGCAGGGGAAACACAATCCTAAAGAACGTGCCCGCCTCCGAAGCGCCGTCGATCTTGGCCGATTCCTCAAGCTCGTAGGGAATGTTCTTGATAAACCCGTGAAAGATGAAGATCGAAAGGGGAGCGCCGAAGCCCATGTAGGCGAACACTACCCCTTGCAGCGACTGCAGCGTCGGCACATGGATGAACTCACCGAGAATTCGCATCCAGCGCACTAAAGGAAACATCAGCACCTGAAAGGGAATGACCATGGCGGCCACGAACAAAAAGAAGACGATGGTGGCCCACGCCGCGTGGGTGCGTACTAAAGCCCACGCGCACATCGCCGAGAACAGCACGATGACCGCCAGTGACAGCACCGTGATCACGACACTGTCGAAAAAGGCCGCGGCGTAGTGCACCGTGTGGTTGCCGAAGATCAGCCCGATGTTGGTTCCCAGCTGATTCCAGTTGGCAGGCCAGCCCAGCGTATCGAATAGAATGTCTTTCGAGGTCTTGGCTGAGTTGACCACGACCAAAAAGAAAGGAATGAGGAAAATCAGGAGCAGGACGAGCACGACAATTTCGGCGACGAAGCGCCCCAGGTGAAATTTGCGTTTGGTCATTGTTCCACCTCTTTGCTTTTGCTGACCCACACCTGGAGCAGCGAGACGATGACGAGCGCCACGAACAGAATGACCGCTTTGGCTTGCGCCTCCGCCATCTGGTTGGCCCGCGCCGTGTCGAAAATGTTCATGGCCAGCAGCTGGCTGGCTTTCACCGGCTCGTCAAAAAACCGCGCAGCGGGGCCACCGTTGGTCAGCGTGAGGTTCATGTCGTACTGTTTGAACGAGGTCGTGAGGGTCAAAAAAAGCGAGATCGTGAAGGCGTTGGCCATCATGGGGATCAAGATGCGGAAGGTTCGCCGAAAATAGCCAGCGCCGTCGACCTTGGCGGCCTCCATTAGCGAGGCGGGCACCGATTGAATGGCCGCGATGAAAATGAGCATGATGTAGCCCGCGTACTGCCACACATTCACCGTCGACATCGCCCAGATGACGTTGTCGGAGCGGCTGAGGAACGACACTTCAAGCGCTTCGAGTCCTACTATTTTCCCGAAAGTCGGCAGGGCGTTGTTGAACAGAAACTGCCAGATGTACCCCAGCACGATGCCGCCGACTAAGTAAGGCGCAAAAAAGCCCGCACGGTAGAAATTGCGCAGACGCAAATTGCTTGTCACCACCAGCGCCAGAATGAACCCGACCACGTTGACCAACACAACGTTGATCAGGGTGAATGCGCCAGTAATCAAGAAGGAGTACAAGAATCCCGGTTCGGTGAAGACTTTGAAAAAATGGATGAGTCCGACAAAGCTGATCGTCTCGGAGACGCCATTCCAATCCGTCATCGAGTAGTACAAGCCGAAGAAGAACGGCACCACCATGACCATGATGAACGCGAA
>CAYYUZ010000203.1:0-3750 GCA_964475005.1 uncultured Spirochaetales bacterium | reverse complement strand
GTACAGCCCCATGACAAGAAACATCAACGACAAGATCAGGTCCCTTTTCCTATTTTTTCTTTTGATCCAAAGGAAAAGGCTGAAGACGGAAAAACCGAAGAGCAGAGTTGCTAGACAGATAGGAACAATCCAGAAGTCACCCATTAAGGTCTATTGTATACACCTGCAACAAGCAGTCTACCATGGCATGCAGACTGGCTTCGAGAATGATATCCAAGAAGCCTGACACCCCCTTGAGACAACGACTTTCCGAAGGCATACTCGCTCTTATGCGCTCGAACACGCCTCCCATCATCGATCTCGACTTTTCGGGAGCGAACGCGGTGCGGGGTACGGAATGGTGGGGTGGTGAGGGGCCCGCTCAAGAGGATACCGCGGACAAACAGTCCGCTCCCTACTTCACATCGAGAAAAGCGCCGAAGACCCAGCCCTCCGTCCGGTCCCAGAGACGGACCTGGTACCAGAGCCCTTTCTGTCCGGCAATAGTTTCGGGCTTGTCGGTCTGACCCAAGATGCGGACAGGCGTCCCCTTGGCCAGCTTGGTTACCGCCATACTCTTGACATTCGCTTCCTCGCGGAGGTTGACGGTGTCGTCGTTGACCGTACCGCCTCGGCCGTGGTAGTCGAGTCTGACTTCAGGGTAGGGGCCAAGGCGCATCAGATCGGTCTTGTTGTTGTCGTAGTCGGGGTGCAGAAAGTACAGATAGCCGTCGGGAGAGGGTGCGAATTGGGATGCGGAATAGTCAAGGACTTCTGTGATTACCTTTCGGCCAGAGGTGTCAAAAACGCGGCAGGATCCGGCATAGGTGAGCAAATAGTTGCCGTTGGGAAGAGGGAAGAACCTCGACGAGGTATATGGTCCGGCCGACGTCACGTTGAATTCGGGAAGGCCTTTCAGGAAAGGGCCAAAGACCTTGCGCGAACTCGAGATCAGCTGATCGTGATCGAAAAATTGGCCGCCTTCCCAACGGAAACGGGCCTGCTTTACCGATTCAAACTCATGGCGAAGCCCGTTTTCCAAGACCACTTCAGCGCTGGAAAGAGCCCCATTGGAGTTGATTCTGACTCCAAAATATTCGCCGTTCTCGCCTTGGAAGTATGCAATGCCACCAATCAGTCCGAGGTACCCGTAGAGCTCGTAGTCTTTGAGAAAGTGTTCCGCCTCAATGGTTACCGGTGGCTTTGAGAAGTCTTTCTTATCGATGATCGTTGTTAGCCAAAACTTGTCCGGTCCGGCGGGATTCCATCCGGTTGCGATCAGGCTTGAGTCTACCCAGAGATTCGCCAAAACTCCTCTCTCGATTGGTTTACTCGCAACTGGTGCGCAAGTATTATCGAGGACTAGGATTCTAGAATTGACACCATCAGTCACATAGAATCGATTCCCATCGAAACCCAACCCTGTCGCTTCCGAAAGGTACTCTCCACTAGTCGCGAGGCGCGATTCAAGCCCTAGTTGGTTCGGTCCAGAACCCCGTGGAAATGAAGCGACAACTTCCTGGCCCCAAATCGGAAAGGTCAGGAGACAAAGAAAGACGGCGATTGACCTCATTTCAACCTCACTACGACCCATGGTCTTGGTTGGTTATTTACAATCAGTTGAGCTAGGGTACGGTTATTGTTCACGTAGGCGACTGGACCATCGAAATACGCTTCAATCAGTTGGATGCCCTCAGGAGTTCCATCGCCGGCGCTTCCAAACACGACGCCGACATGACTCCTCCCGTAGTAGAAAACATCGCCTGGAACCGCTTGCTTAAGTTGGCCTATATCCCCTGCGGCCAAGGCTGGTTGGGTTCCAATGACACCCGACCCATTGGCATTGTCAGCGGGGTAGCTTCTTTGTCCATACGTAGCCCAAGCATAGGGAGAATTCTTGTATGCCATTGAGTTCATCGTAAATCCCACACAATCAGTGCCGATGTGGTCGGGATTGAGAGAACCGAAATAGAGATTGTTTGCAAGTGCCGTGTTCGATTGCAAATTGGGGTCGAGATTTGTCTGTCCATGAATCCAGTCGTAGTATAGCAAACCAACACTAGGAAGGGCACTCGAACCAGCTGCGACTAAATAGTTCCCCCAAAGGCTCTCTGGTGCGGTCGTCTTGTTCCAATTCCCACCCTGCGCAATGGGATTTCCCGAGGCGTCATAGTGACCATGTAGTCCAGACTTTAGCGCAAGCATCTTGGTATTGAAATCAAACGGTGTATCGAGCGATTTGGACAGGTCATCGGTACCGGTTTTGGAATCTGGGTAATCGTACGCCACAGAATTTTGCAAAACATTGTCGTGAACGTCGGGAGCCTTTCCCTGATTGCGGATAGATGAAAAGGGTAGAATCGGGACCTGACCACCGTTGCCGCTGCCGGGAGGTCCAACCGTCACTCCATCAAAACTTCGATTCCAATCATTCCCGTTGACCCAAGGGTGCAGATCATTCCAATCCGCTCCGCCACCACCTTCGTCCATGTACAAATTCGCCCGCCACAGCATCTTCTTGTCATAGACCGCCAAGCGCGGAGCCGAACCAGTATCGGTCAGAAAGTTGCCGTTGCTGGTGCTCACGAGAAACTGAATCCCAATATCATCGCCAGGCACAGGGTTTTCCACAACAACGCCAAAATTGGTGTAGGGCGTTCCTTGAATTGTGATCTTCAAGTTTCCAGCGCCGTCAAGCGTTTGGGTCAGACCGCTCGGTTGTGTGACCTTGTACGTTCCGTCACCATTGGAAGTCATCACCGCAATATCAATCCCGTTGGGGACCGAGGTCAGGAATTTGCCACTATTGTTTGCCGGGATCACCGATAGGCCATTTTCAGGGGCGTCCCCCGCCAACGCTATCAGATGGAAAATCGTCTTGGTCGTGTTGACGGTGATGTTGCCGTCCGCCACCTGGTCACCGTTGTAGTCCCAGACTCGGGCAATGGTCCACGGCGCTCCGTTGATGTTCTGGCGCATGTCCAAACCGCTCTTGTCCGGTTGTAGGGTCATGAAGTAATGCTAGCGGAAAATCCCCGAGCCGCATAGGACTCGCTGTCAGCGATTGCCGCCAACCGAAACCCATCCCCCCTTGAGACAACGACTTTCCGAAGGCATACTCGCTCTTATGCTCTCGAACACGGCGACAACTCCCATCATCGTTCTTGACGACCTCAAAAAGCATTTCCGGGTGCTAAACCGGAGCGAGGGCCTCGCCGGGGCCTTCCGCGATTTGTTCAGCCGCAACTTCCGTGTGGTCAAAGCTGTCGATGGAGTCGGCCTTTCGATCCAGCCGGGTGAAATCGTGGGCTTTCTCGGACCCAACGGCGCGGGCAAATCGACGACCATCAAGATGATGACCGGCGTTCTTGAACCCACCTCAGGGACCCTTCTTATCAATGGGAAGGTGCCGACCAAGCAGAGGCAAGAGTACGTCAGAAACATCGGGGTCGTGTTCGGCCAACGCACGCAGCTGTGGTGGGAACTGCCTGTCATCGAGAGTTTCAAGCTGATGAAGGAGATCTTCCGCATCCCGACGGCGACTTACGAGGCCAACCTCGCGCGTTTCGATGCACTGGTGAATCTCTCGTCGCTCTACCGCCAGCAGGTTCGCAACCTCTCGTTGGGGCAGAGGATGTTGTGCGACATTGCGGCCAGCTTCCTCCACAATCCTTCGATCATCTTTTTGGACGAGCCAACCATCGGCCTCGACGTCGCCGTCAAGGCTCAAATCCGAACGCTGATCCGTACTCTGAATCAAGAACGCGGCAC
>CAYYUZ010000202.1:0-3762 GCA_964475005.1 uncultured Spirochaetales bacterium | reverse complement strand
TCGCTGAGGATGGACCCGGCCTTCGAGAAGATCTCGCGGCGGTTCCTGAACAACCCCAAGGAGTTCGCCGACGCCTTTGCTAGGGCTTGGTTCAAGCTGACCCACCGCGACATGGGGCCCCGTTCCCGTTATCTTGGTCCGCTCGTTCCCAAGGAAGAGCTCATCTGGCAAGATCCGATTCCGGCCGTCGACCACAAGTTGGTTGAACCGAAAGATGTGGAGGCCCTGAAGGCCAAGATTCTCGCCTCCGGGCTGTCGATTCCCCAGCTGGTGACGACGGCCTGGGCCTCGGCTTCCACCTTCCGCGGAAGCGACAAGCGGGGCGGGGCCAATGGCGCTCGCATCCGGCTTGCCCCGCAGAAAGACTGGGCCGTGAACCAGCCGGCCGAATTGGCCAAGGTGCTGGCCAAGCTCGAAACGATCCAGAAAGAGTTCAACGGCGCCCAATCCGGCGGCAAAAAAGTCTCGCTGGCCGATGTAATCGTTCTGGCCGGCGGCGCTGCCGTGGAAGCCGCGGCCAAGAAGGCTGGCCACGAGGTGAAGGTTCCATTCGCGCCAGGGCGCATGGACGCTTCCCAGGAGCAGACCGACGCCGCCTCGTTTGCCGTGCTGGAACCGGCCGCCGACGGGTTCCGCAACTACGTTTGTGCCGGGCTTGAAACTTCTGCTGCTGAGCGGCTGATCGACAAGGCGCAGCTGTTGACCCTGACCGCTCCCGAAATGACGGTGCTTGTCGGCGGCCTGCGGGCTCTGGGGGTTTCTGCCGCAGGGACCCAGCACGGCGTGTTCACAAAAAGGTCTGGGACTCTGACCAACGATTTCTTCGTGAATCTGCTCGACATGCGAACCAAATGGCAGAAGTCTTCTCGGTCGGAGGCGGTTCTCGAAGGGCGTGACCGCGCCACCGATGAGCTGAAGTGGAGCGCGACCGTCGTCGACTTGGTCTTCGGTTCCAACTCGCAGCTACGTGCCCTCGCCGAGGTGTACGCCTGTAGCGACTCGGGGCAGAAGTTCGTTTCAGACTTCGTGGCGGCGTGGACCAAGGTGATGAATCTCGACAGGTTTGATCTGAAGTGAGTCGGGCACCTGTCCTGGCCGGTGTGGCCTTCCTCGTTCCGCGAAAGTGATTTGCTGGGTTATTCAGTCAGCTATTGCGGAGGGGAGTGATCAACACTATCCTTGGAGAAGAGGGTTAAAAAATGTTTCTGACGGAGAAGATGGTCAAGGCTCTGAACGCCCAGGTAGGGCACGAATTCGCCAATGCGCTCCAGTATGTAGCCATTGCCAACTGGTTTGAATCGGAGGATCTTCTCCTCCTTTCCAAGTTTTATCACGAGCAGTCAGACGACGAGCGCGGACACGCCAAGAAGTTCAGCCAATTCTTGCTCGACAGCGGTGCCAAAGTGATGATTCCGGACCTCGGGTCTTTCGTCAACAACTTTTCTAGCGCGACCGAGGCCGCCCAACTGGCTTACGACGCCGAAGTTCGGACGACCAAGCAGATCCACGACCTGGTTGCCTTGGCGCAGAGCGAAAACTGTCCTTCGGCGAGTCAGCACCTCCAATGGTTCGTCGAGGAGCAGGTCGAGGAAATCGCCACGGCTCAGAGAAATCTCAACATCATCAAGAAGGCCGGAACGAACGTATTCCTGATGGAAGCGTACTTGGCGCACAGCCAGAAAGAGTAGGCGCAGCTCAGTTGGTCGCAGTCGTCCATTCCCCGATCTCACGTAGGAAGATCGGCCCGTAAGCCTCAAGTTTGGCGTCGCCTACGCCGTGAACCTGGCGGAACTCGGCAACGGTTTTGGGAACTTTGGCGCACATGTCCTTGAGGGTCTTGTCGCTGAAGATGACGTAGGCGGGCACTTCGTGCTCGTCGGCCAAGCGCCTGCGCACCGCCCGAAGGTGGTCAAACAGCGCGGGGTCGCCCTCGGTGACCGAAAGAGCCTTGGGCTGCGGGGCCGCGGCCTTCTTTTCCTCGATCGTGCGGAATTTGGTGAGAGCCACGGCTCGCTCCCCCTTGAGCACGGGGCCCGAAAGACCGGTGAGTTGAAGGGTCATTCCCCTGTCGTAGGCCACGGTCAAGTACCCGGCGTTGATCACCTGGCTTCCATACTCCATCCACTCCTCGAACCTCAGGTCTTTGCCGGCCCCAAAGGTCTTGAGGTCGTGCCAGCCGGGTTCCACAATTTCTTGCGCGTGGCTACCCCGCAACAGGAGGGCGCACTGGCGAAGGGTGGCGCGTCCCTGGGTGCGGTACACGGCTGAAAGCAGTTTTTGGGCCGTCACGGTACCGTCGAAGGTCTGTGGAGGGTTCTCGCAGACGTCGCAATGGCCGCAATCCTGGTTGACCGTCTCGCCGAAGTAGCTCAAAAGCACCCGGCGCCGGCAGATCAGGCTTTCGGCGTATTGCTTCATTCTGTCGAGTTTGGCGGCCAGCAGCTCCCGGCGTTCGGGACTCGCGTCGTCCATGAACTTGAGCTGGTTGGCCACGTCGGCGTAGCTGTAGAACAGCAGAGTGTCCGACGGCAGACCGTCTCGTCCGGCTCGGCCGATCTCCTGATAGAAACCTTCGAGGTTCTTGGGCAAATTGTAGTGGATGACCCAGCGAACATTGCTCTTGTCGATGCCCATGCCGAACGCCACAGTGGCGCAAACGATGTCGATGTCGTCCTTGAGAAACGCCTCTTGCACCGCTGAGCGTTCTTCGGTCTTCATTCCCGCGTGGTAGGCTCGAGCCTTGTGACCTCTTTGGCTGAGCCGCTGCGCCATGTCCTCGGTGCCCGCGCGGCTAAGGCAGTACACAATGCCGGCTTGCCCTGGCCGCTTGGCCAAGAATTCCACGATCCGCTCGAGGCGCTTTTGCCCCGGCAAGACCGCCAAGTGAAGGTTGGGACGATCAAAACTCTCTTGAAACAGATCTTCCTCGGCGATAGAAAGCTGAGCGAGAATATCGCGCTGGATGGCGGGATCGGCCGTGGCCGTCAGAGCGATCAAAGGCACCCCGGGAAGCAGGGCGCGCAGCTGGCCGAGCTTGGTGTACTCGGGGCGGAAGTCGTGCCCCCAGAAGCTGATACAGTGAGCTTCGTCGACAGCGACAAGGCCGACCTTCCACGTGGCCAGCCGGCCCAGCGAACCCGAGAACAGCCGTTCGGGGCTCACGTACAACAGTTTAAGCGTGCCAGCGGTGATTTGGGCGTTGACGTCTTCGGCGTCTTCGGCATTTTGGGTGCTGTTGAGAAACGCCGCGGCCACGCCGTTGGCCTTCAGAGCCTCCACCTGGTCCTTCATCAAGGCTACAAGCGGTGAAATGACAAGCGTCAGGCCCCCGCGGCAAAGCGCTGGAACCTGAAAACACAGTGACTTTCCGCCCCCCGTGGGCATGAGGACAAGGGCGTCGCGGCCCGCCATGACGTGAGCGATCACCTTCTCCTGCAAGGGATGAAAGCGCTCGTAGCCAAACACGTGCGTCAGGATGTCGAGGGGGAGGGGGGGCATGGGAGTCATCATAAAGGAAAACAGCGTCCGAGGCTTCCCCGCTTCAATCCAGGAGTGACATTGCTGGGCGGCAGAATTCCGGCTAAAATGACGGCGATGAACGATCAGGCAGAAAAACTCAAAATGGCCTCGGGCCGCAAGACTTCGATCATCGAAGGGTTCATTCAAACCGTTGGCATCAACATGGGCGGGGTGTACCTTCCCAACTTCATTCTGACCGCCTTTCTTCTAGAAATCATGCACGCCTCGCACTCGCTGATTGGG
>CAYYUZ010000201.1:0-3790 GCA_964475005.1 uncultured Spirochaetales bacterium | reverse complement strand
ATCTCCTCGTGAACACCCCAAAAGATAGCGCAAATTAGGTCAAACGAACTCCCAACCTAAAGATCGACAGAACAAAGGCGTGAGGAATAGAATTCACGGCTCGCCGGAACCCAACCAACCGTTTGGACGCTTCGTCCCAAAGGTGGAGTCTCAGACCTTTTAGACTCGATACAATGGTCAGCGGATGCGGCAGCTGAAGCTCAGGCACGGCACGCCAACATGCCTCCAGCCGATAATTGGGGATGCGCGGCCTCAGGTGGTGGATGTGGTGGAAGCCGATATTCCCGGAAAACCACTGGGCCCAACGCGGCAGGCGGTAGAACGAGGAACCCTGAAGAGCGGCGGTGTACTGGTCCCACTCTTCCCGGTGTTCCCAGTATCCGGGGTCAAACTGGTGCTGAATGTAGAACAGCCAGACGCCGACGACCGAACCAACGTATACCATGGGTAGCAGGTAGAAAAGCAGAAAAGCTGTGCCGCCCAGCGCACCCAAGCCCACCAGCAAGACCAAAGACGCCAGTGTGGTGGTGTGGACGCTCCAAACCGACGAAGTGTCGGCCCCTTTGTCGGGAAGCCTCTGCAGAACAAGAAACACAAGAGGCGGTGAAAACAAGAATAGAAAAAACGGGTTGCGGTAGAGCCTGTATTGAAAACGCCTGAGCGGTGTGGCCGCGCGGTACTCCTCAAGAGTCAGGGTCCAAACATCGCCAATGCCCCGGTGGTCAAGGTTGCCATTGTGGGCGTGGTGAGTCCCATGAGACTTGCGCCAGCTACGAAACGGCGTGAAGGTCAGCATTCCCAGAAACCAGCCCCAGACGGCGTTGGTCCGCCTTGAGGCCCAGAAAGAGCCGTGACAGCAATCGTGGAAAAGGATGAACAGCCGGATCATGAACAACCCGCCGGCGGCTCCGAGAGGGATCAGGAGGTACCAGGCGACCTGCCAGCGTGCCAGAAGTACCCCCAGGGCTCCCAGAACGAGATAGGGTCCCAGAGTGTCGAACAACTGCCCGATGGCGAGCCCTCGCGAAGGGGTTTCGAAGATCTTGGTGGCGGCAAACCACGCCGGCGCCTTCGACCGGGAGGAAGGGGTGTCCATTCCTCAAATTTACTGTTTCTTTCTGGGACCGATTGTAAATTCTTTGATGGACTTTTTACCTTCGCTCGGCCAAACTCAAAACAGGAGAATGTCATGGAACCCCGAATGCCTGCTCTGTTTATCGGCCACGGCGACCCGATGAACGCTCTGCGCGACAACGCGTTCACCCAGAGCCTCGCCAAGCTGGGCCTTTCCTTGAACCCCAGACCGCGAGCGGTTCTTGTTGTCTCGGCTCACTGGCTCACAAAGGGAACCTGGGTCAACAAGGCCGGACACCCGGAAACAATTTACGATTTCGGTGGCTTTCCAGACGCGCTCTACCGTGTGCTTTACGATGCCCCTGGAGCTCCCGAATGGGCCGAGAAGACGGCCACCCTAGACCCGAGAATCGGCGTCACCGATCAATGGGGACTCGACCACGGCGCTTGGACGGTGCTCAAACACCTGATTCCGAACGCGGAGATCCCTGTGTTTCAGCTGTCCATCGACTACCACCAACCCCTGGCCCACCATTTTGCTTTGGCCCGCAAGCTTCAGGCCCTGCGAAGTCAGGGCGTCCTGGTCGTCGGGAGCGGCAACATCGTCCACAACTTGCGGCTGGCCTTCGCCCGGGGGCTCGACGCGGCTCCTTACGACTGGGCTCTCGATTTCGATCAGTGGGTGAAGGAAAAACTCGTCAGTCGCGATTTCGACGCTCTGGTTGACTACGAGAAAGCTGGCGAGGCGGGCCGGCTCTCCGTGCCGACGGTGGACCACTACGTTCCCCTCCTCTACACCTTGGGCGTGGCCGACAGCGGTGAGCCCCTGGAATTCACCTACGATGAGGTGCTTTCTTCGATGAGCATGCGCTGCTTCAAGATCGGTTGATTGGCTTTTGTCACTTGATCCTCATGTTAGGAAGCTGTTATTCCTTGTGAGGGGGCTCCATGAATATCGACGAGATCAAGATCTTTGCCGGCAGCTCGGGGCTTCCCTTTGCCAAAGGGATGTGCCGAGCCTTGGGGATCGAGCTCGGGCAAGGCGACGTACGCAAGTTTTCCGACGGCAACCTGTTTGTCCGTATCGGGGAAACCGTCCGCTCCCGCGATGTCTACCTTGTTCAGCCTATCGGCCTCAACCCCAACGACGAGTTTACAGAGATACTTTTTTGGATGGACGCGTTCAAAAGGGCCAGCGCCAAGTCGGTCACTGCGGTCATGCCCTACTTTGGCTACGCCAAAGGCGACAAGAAAGACGAACCCCGAGTGTCTATCCGGGCCCGCGTCTGCGCCGAAAGCCTCGAACTGGCGGGAGCCGACCGTGTAGTGTGTCTGGACCTTCACAGTCCGCAGATTCAGGGGTTCTTTAAGAAACCGGTCGACCACATTTTCGCCCTCCCCGTTCTGGCCGGCTGGGTGAGACGTCAGAAACTTGACAACCCCGTCATGGTCAGTCCAGACCTTGGATTCTTGAAACAGACAAGGCGTTTCGCCGAAGAGTTGGGCTATCCCATGGCTGTGGGTGAAAAGATGCGGCGCGGCCACGACGAGAAGGCCGAGGTCATCGAGATCATGGGAGACGTGTCGGGTCGGGATTGCGTTGTGGTAGACGACTTCACGATTTCGGGGGGAACGCTCGCCGATCTATCGAGGGGACTCAAGGAAAGAGGAGCCAGACGTATCATCGCGGTGCTGAGCCACTGTTTGATCCGGCCCGAGGGCATTGCGACCATTGAGGCCAGCCCCATTGAAACCGTGGTGACGACCGACAGTATCGACAACCCGTGGTCGAAGTGCCATCCGCAGTTTCAGATCATCTCGGTGGCGCCGCTGTTCGCCGAGACTATCCGCCGCATCCACAGCGGCGAATCTGTCAGCCCGCTGTTCACCGGTTGGGAAGACCCGGCCGTGCAAGCGTGTCTTGACCTGGAGGACCGCTAGATTTGGGGAGTGGCCACCCCGAGTTTTTCCGACCAGTCTTTTAGTGTCGCTTCCAGTGTCTGTGGATAAGAAATCCCTTCGGCGCGGCTTTTGGCCTCAGCGGCCCGGCTACGGTCACCGGGAAGACGCTGGGTTTCTCCGTCCTTGCGCGCTCTGTCCTTCATCGAAGTCAGCCGTTCTTCAATGGCGCCCTTCCCTCCAAACCAGTTGAGGTCGAAGGCCAGCACCATTTGGTTGTGGGTGCGCAACCCACCCCCGGGCGCAACTTCGTCGAGAGTCGCCCCGCCCGTCAGAACGCCCGTCAGAACTTCGCCCAGAAGGGCGAGAGCCAGTCCTTTCGGGCCGCCGATGGGCTCGACCGCGCCGGCCAGCAAAGCCTTGGGGTCGAGGGTTGGCGCGCCGTCGGGACCGCGTCCCCAGTGGGGCGGCGCCTGAGTTCCCGAGGCGGCCATGGTGTTGAGGTTCCCCAACGAGGAATACGCCAGGCACAGATCGGCCGACATGGCTGCTGGACCCGTGCCGAGCCCCCAGCCGAGGGGATTGTTCCCTATCTGCCGATGAAACTGCCCTGGAAAGGCCATGCCCGCGTCGGTGTTCGACCACACCACGATGAGAAAGCCCTGTTCGGCGCCGATTTGCGTGTAAGGATCGCCGGCCAAGAAGTGGTTCGAGCGCCTGATTCCGGCGTAGCCGACTCCAGACCGTCCCGCCAACTCCATGGCGCGGCGGGTGACGTGCGAACAAAGCACCTCCCCCAGTCCCTCATCGCCATCCC
>CAYYUZ010000200.1:1726-3796 GCA_964475005.1 uncultured Spirochaetales bacterium | reverse complement strand
ACGGCTTCCATGGTGTCGAGGTGGGCCGACAGCTTGGCTAGGCCTTCCGTCGTGATCGTGTAGGTCGAACGCGTCTTCTTGCCGACAAACTCTTTCCTTGCCGTAAGATAGCCTGCTTCTTCGAGTTTGGTTAGGTTCGCGCTCAGGTTGCCGTCGGTGGCCTCAAGCTGCTGTTTCAGAAAGTTGAAGTCGACGCTGCGGTACATGGCCAGCATGGTCATGATGTAGAAGCGGAGTTCCGACGTGAGCAGGGGGTCAAGGCCTCCCTTGAGGGGGAGGGGGGGCTCAGCGCCGCTCGCCATACGAGCCGGCCAGCCCGGGCAGAATGAGGCCAAAAACGTTGGCACCCGTAAAAATCCAATGTCCTTGGTCTGGAAAGGCGAGGTAAACGGGTGCGGTCGCCCAAAACACTAGCGAGCCCAGCGAAACCGACAACTGCCTGTTGAAGACCCCCGTGGCGTACATGCTCAGCGCTACCCAAGCCGAGGTGATGGGAAAGACCCAGTCATAGGAGTACAGCTGAAGCACATCGGGAAACACCCAGATGAAAAAGGGGAGGGCGACCAAGCTGGCCACCCAGATCCGCGGGACGACTTCGCGGTCCCACAGCGTTCGACCCAATAGGTCTTTGATTTTCCAGTAGATGACGGCCGACATGAGAACGATGCCCGCAGGTATCCAGAAGACCCAGAAGAGGGCCGACTGCCAGACCAGCACGTTGATCCAGACTCCCAGAATGTTCACCACACCCCAGAAGACATAGAGGAAGCTGAAGATCACTTTTTGAGAATCTCGGTCGCGGTGGCTGACCAAAGTGTCGAGCCGGTCAGGGTCGCTCATGCTCTTGGTTGTAATCTGAAAAGCCGCCGCTGTCCAGTTCGGTAGACAGAGGCTCCCTGGCCGGGAATTTGGTAATGTATACTTGACTTGACATAAAGTTAGGTTTACCTTACGTCGAGGAGGCCCTCCCATGGTCCGTTTTTTTGTTTTGGTCCCGCTGGTTCTTGCCGTTCTGGCTTCGTGCCAAGCGGTCCCCTTGGCGCCGACCAAGGTCTTGCCCTCTCCCCCGGCCGAATCGCCTGCCCCTTCGGGCCTGCAGACCGCCGTGTTTGCAGGCGGCTGTTTCTGGGGCATTGAAGGGGTCCTAGAACGCCTCAAAGGCGTGTCGTCTGCCGTTTCAGGCTACTCGGGCGGCAAGGTGAAGAACCCCTCCTACGAAGAGGTGTCTTCGGGGAGCACCGGTCACGCCGAGTCGGTCGAAGTCACTTACGACCCGTCAGTTATCTCTTACGGAACCCTGCTTCAAGTCTTCTTCACCGTGGCCGCTGATCCCACCGAGCTGAACTATCAGGGCCCGGACCACGGCACCCAGTACAGGTCGGCCCTGTTCGTGAAGACTCCCGGACAGAAGGCCGTTGCCACCGCCTACCTGGCCTCTTTGACCGCGGCCAAGAGCTTCGACAAGCCCATCGTGACCGAAATCACGCAGTTTACAGCGTTCTATCCGGCTGAGGACTACCACCAGCACTTCTTGGTGAAGAATCCCGACTACCCGTACATCCTGGCCTGGGACCTCCCCAAAATCAAAGCGCTGGAGAGATCCTTTCCTTCGCTGATCGTTCCCGCGTCTGCCGCGAGCCTTCAAACCTGGCACGGGCTGGCCGTCCACGATCCCTCAGAAGACGTGAAGTTTCCAGTAGTCAAATCGGAGGCCCAGTGGAAGCAGCAGCTGGCCGGGCTGGCCTACGGTGTGCTGCGCAACCAGGGCACCGAAGCTCCAGGTTCTGGACCGCTTCTGAACGAACACCGCAAAGGAACCTTCTACTCGGCGGCCACGGGTCAGCCCCTGTTCCGGTCGGAGGACAAGTTTGAGTCTGGTACGGGTTGGCCAAGCTTCACGCGGCCCATCGACCCCAAGGCTTTGATTCTGAGGCTCGACAACTCGCTGGGAATGCAGAGGGTCGAAGTGGAGGATTCCTCTTCGGGAAGCCACCTCGGACACGTCTTCGACGACGGTCCGGCGCCCACGGGGCTACGTTACTGCATGAACTCGGTGTCGCTTCTCTTTGT
>CAYYUZ010000200.1:0-1626 GCA_964475005.1 uncultured Spirochaetales bacterium | reverse complement strand
GATCACCTTCGCCAAAACTCAGGTCTTCCCGGCCCGCGCGGCAACCTGACGCTACTTTACAAGTTTGCCGCCTCGGCAACGCCTGCCGAGATTCAGGAATGCTTGACCTTCGTCGTGCCCGATGTGCATAACTCGCCCGAAGAGTTTCTGGCCATGTGCGGCATTTTGGGGTATTGCGTCGCCGGCCGGGCGACGATTCGGACGACTTTGGACGCTGTAAGGGTCCACTCCAGCCATGCGAGCTGGCGCGTCCGCGAAGCCGTGGCCATGGGAATTCAGGAACTTGCGGTCGGAAGGTTGCCCGAGGTTCTGGAGGAGCTGGAACCGTGGACCGCGGGAAGTCCGCTAGAACGTCGGGCCGTGGTGGCGGGCCTGGCCGAACCCAAGCTGCTCAAGGTCGCCCCCGAGGTCGAACAGGTTCTCGGGGTCTTTGAGCGCGTCACCCGGCCGTTTGCAACCCTGAGCGGCAAGCTGACCTGCGAAGAAAAGACGCTGAGGCAGGCGCTTGGTTACGCTTGGAGCGTTGTGGTCGCTGCGCTTCCTCTTCAAGGCAAGAAAGCCTTCGAGACCCTGGCTTTGAACCCCAACCCGCATCTTCAATGGATCGTGCGCGAAAACTTGGAGAAGAACCGGCTTAAGGTCATGGACGCCGCGTGGGTCGAGACAATGACTCGATAAATTTTCCTTCTGAGGCGCGGCAGGGTATCTTGGAAATCAAGAGGTCCTTATGTCAAAAACGCATCAAGCCATTCAATTCACCGCCTACGGCGGCTCCGATGTCCTCAAGCTCGAAACCCTGCCCGTGCCTGTTCCGGGGGCCGGAGAGGTTTTGATCAAGGTGCTCTTCGCCGGCGTCAACCCCATCGATTGGAAGCTCCGGAGCGGCGCCTACCAGGCTTTTATGCCTGTGACGTTTCCGTCGAGGCCGGGAATCGACGTGGCCGGCGTGATTGAAGAGGTGGGCCCCGAGGTCGCTACTTGGAAGAAAGGTCAAGCCGTGTTCGGTTTGGCCAGGGGAGGCTACGCCGAGTTCGCCGTGGCGAAGGCCACCGAGATTGCAGCCAAGCCCGAAACGCTCTCGTTCGAAAACGCGGCCGCCTTGCCCGTTGGCGCCTTGACCGCCTGGCAGCTTGTTGAAGAAGCCGGGGTCAACGCTTCGCACCGAGTTCTCGTCCAGGGTGCTGCCGGAGGAGTCGGCTTGTTTGCGGTACAGTTCGCCAAGCTGCGGGGGGCGCATGTCTTCGGATCTGCCTCGGGCGCCAACGGTGAGTTTGTCCGCGGCCTGGGAGCCGAGCCTCTGGACTACGCTAAGGGTGTATTGAGCGTCAAGAATCTTGATGTCGTCATCGACACCGTCGGCGGCGCCGTTCTCGAAAGCTCTTACGCCTTGCTGAAGAAAGGCGGGGTCTTGGTAACCGCAGCTGGACAGCCTTCGGCCGAAAGGGCCAAGGCCCTTGGCATCACCGCCAAGTCGGTCGGCCGCGGACCAGCCACGTCGCTGGCCATCATCGCCGACCTGGCGGCTGCGGGTAAGATTCGTGTCGAGGTTCAGAAGGCGTTCCCCCTGGCCCAGGCGGCGCAGGCGCACGAGCTGAGTCAGGGAGGTCACGGCCGCGGGCGGATTCT
>CAYYUZ010000199.1:0-3894 GCA_964475005.1 uncultured Spirochaetales bacterium | reverse complement strand
ATTCCATTCGCGGGGGCGTTGTCGAGCTCCACATGGTCGACTCGGGCGCTTCGGGGTCCCTGCCGCAACCAGGCGGCAAACTGCGCGACAGCCGCTTCGTCACCCTGAACGAAGCCTGTAACCGAGCCGGCGTCTTCATTCTGAACCCAACCGGCCAAGCCCAAGCGCTGAGCTTCTTCCAGGGTTGCCCACCGGAAACCGACGCCTTGGACCCGGCCAACAACGGTGAAGAACCTAGAGATCATGAAGCTAGGCCTTGGCCGCTCCGGCCCGATTTTGGTACACACAGAGGCTGACCCACGCCGCAGCCAGAAGGGGAGTTTCGACGCCGCGCCGACCAGCCTCAGCAAGAAGGTCTCCCACGATTTGCTCGGCCTCGATAGCCGTCCCCTTCATCATATCTCGGTACATCGAAGTTGTTTGCGCTGAGTCCTTCTGCTCCAAACTGGCGCGCGCCTTGTCTAGAAATTCTTGATCGGGAGGAAAACCCGCGGCCGCGGCGATCTTTCGTGTCTCCTCCAGAAAAGCGAGTGAAAATGCAACACCGCCCGAAGCCCGCGCGACTTCTCCGATATCTCCCCCCATCAAGCAGGTGATTCCACCAAGAGTCGCCAAGAGAATCCACTTTTCCCAGAGTTTGCTCCCAATCACTTGAGTGAGGTTAGCGACAAAACCAGCATCGCGCAGAACCGTGTGCAGCCGTTCTGCACGTTCAGAGGAGCGGCCGTTCCTTTCGCCGTACCAAAGTTCGTGCAGCTCGTTCAGCTGGACAATCCGGCCCCGATAGTCCACGGTCGTGTTGATCCGGCAGAGACCGCCCAGAACGGCATCCTCGCCAAATCGCGCCTGCAGGGTCTCGAAATGACGCATGCCATTGAGGATTGGAACGATCAGGGTTTCTGGTCCTACCGCGGGCGCGAAATCCTCAAGCGCGGCGGTCAAAGAGTAGGCTTTTACGGCCACGAGCACGACGTCGAAGAACCCCTCGAGTTCGTCGGAGGTGACCAGGGGAACCTTCACTGTGAAGTCACCGTGTGGACTGAGCACTTGAAGGCCGGTGATCCTCAATTCGGACAGCCGGTTCTTTTTGATCAGAAACGTCACGTCACGGCCGGCCTGCGCCAGACGAGCGCCAAAGTAGCCACCGGTTGCTCCCGCTCCCACCACAAGAATCCGCATCTTGGCGCCTCTCCACTCCTTCAGACTTGCCCTCCTACGGTATCATGAGGCAGGGGGATTCCGCCATGGAGTATGTTCGTTTGGGGACCCCAGGAACCAAGGTCTCCCGAATCTGTTGGGCACGATGTCCTACGGGCTTAGCGTTGGAGGGACCCTACCGGCCTCTCCCGGTCTTGGGCCATTGAGCTTCCGCGTTTCGCGCGTTGATCCGATAGCGGCCATCGGCAAGAATCCCACCGACAGGACCGCCAGCACAACCCCGAGAATATGCAGCTCTGCGGTGCCAAAATGGCTGCCGAAGATCAACGCCAACAACAAGGACGAAAGGATGGTCCCCACGTATCGCGACGTTTGAAACATTCCGGAGGCAACGCCGATGATTTCCTTTGGCGCGCTTCTGAAGAGTTCCGTTTGGATTCCGACGTTGTTCAACCCTCCCGCGACACCAAAGGCGGCCAGTGCCAGCGCCACCTCAAACACAGGAGAATCCACGGTCAAGAACACCATCCCCAGAGACCCAAGGAGCATCAAGACTCCTGACAAGACTAGGGCGCGGCGCGGCCCAGACTTCTCTATCCAGCGCCCTGCTATCGGTGACGCCGCTAGCGAGGCCAGCCCCATGCACAACATCACCAGGCCTGTGTCCCAATCGTTCAGATGGAGTACTGATTGAAGGTAGGCTGGAAATCCAAAGAACGTGGAGTAGAAAATCAGGTTGACGAGAACGAATTGAAGATTGACAAGGGAGATTCTCGGAAACTTCACGAGAGTCCGAACCGGGATGAGGGGGGAACGAGCTTTGGTTTCGTAAAAGGTGAGAACCGCCAAAAGACCGATACCCAGCAGACCAAGGATCATCGAGCCGGCGCCTCGGTCCGAGAGGAAGCCGACGAGTGTCGTGGTCATTCCGATGGAGAAGAGAAGAATTCCCGGAGCGTCGATGAGCTGAAGGAGGCCGCCAGCCGTCATAGGGGTGTTCCCCGCGGTCGGTGCTTCGCTCAATGGAATAAAGCGCCACCCCAGGCCGAAACTGGCGGCGATGATGGGAAGATTGATCAGAAAGATGGGCGGCCAATCCCAGGAATGAATGACCAACCCCCCAAGGGCCGGTCCGAGGGCAGCCGCTCCCGATAGAAACGCCGACAACACGGCGAGGGCACTTGCCTGCCTTTCCGTGATGAAGACACGGATGATGGCCAACCCAACCGAGCTGACCATGCTGGTGCCAACGGCTTGAACTACTCGCAACGTCAACAGGCAGGCAAAGTTTGGAGACAGCGGGGCAGACACTGAGGCAAGGAAAGCAATGCCGAGACCCAACAGAAAGATCCTTCGTCGTCCGAAGAGGTCACTGAGCCTCCCCATGACCGGCTGCGCGACGGCACTGGCCAAGTAGAAGACCAGAATGATCCAGGAAACTTCGGCGTATCCAATTCCAAAAACCTTTTGAAGCCGCGGTATCGCCACCGCGACCATCGACGAGTTCAAAGGATTGAGCAAAATCCCCAAGCACACCGAAGCCACCAACCACCGACGTTGTACCATCACTGTCTCCTCCTTGCTTCCTTGATTTGACACTAGAGTTGGTCTATCATTCTGTCCAACGCATTTGAAATCATGATTCCATTCCTTTGTAGGAATGGGTCGAGGGGGAGACTGTGGAACTTCTTCAATTGGAATACTTCAAGGCGGTCGCCGCCTCCGGTCACGTGACCGAGACCGCCCGAAGGCTGAACGTGACTCAGTCGTCTGTCAGCCGAACCCTCGGGCGTCTAGAGGAGGACCTTGGCGCGCGGTTGTTCGACAGGGTTGGGCGAACGTTGCAGCTCAACGAATTCGGGCGGCTGTTTCTCCGCCGCGCGGAAAAGGCGCTTTCGGAATTGGCCCAGGGACGGCAGGAGATCGCCGATCTTTCGGGGCTGGACCACGGCTTTGTGAAACTTGCCGTCAACACCGCCGGGACGCTTCCGGCGATTCTGAGACTGTTTCAGAAAAAGCATCCAACAACGCAGTTTCATGTCTCCATGGTGACCACGGCCGAAATGGTCGTGCTGCTCAAACGAGGCGAAATGGACTTTGGATTGTCGTCTTCTCCGGTTCACGACGATGACCTCGACTGTCGGATCGTCTTGCAGGACCCCATCCTTTTGGCCGTTCCCCCAGGCCATCGGTTGGCTAGTTTCCGTTTGGTTGGTCTGACCGAATTGAAGGACGAGAATTTCATCGGTGTCAGAAGCGGCTATGGCGCCCGCGACCTGACCGATGCCGTTTGCCGATCATCAGGTTTTCTGCCGCGATATATCTTTGAGGGAGATGAACCGGCAAGAGTCCAGTCGTTGGTCGAAGCGGGAATCGGTGTGGCTTTTGTGCCAGGAACCTCAAGAAGCGCCAACGAAAATCTCGTCTATCTCAGCCTTGCGGACGAGCACCTAGTCAGAGACATCGCCCTGCTTCAATGTCAAGGACACTACCTCTCAAAGGCCGCCCAGGAATTTCAAAAGGTGGTGCTTGAGTTTTTCGCAGGTGTTTCGGAACCGAGAGAGCCTAGCCGATAGCTTCGCTTTCCTTTTTTAGAAATCGAAGCGTAATTTGTCTCCATGAGCATCGTTCGCCGCATCTTTCCCCTGGACTTTGTCTGGGAGACCGCCGATCCCTTTTTATTTAGCGTTCACCACCGTGACGCCTTCCCTGCCGGGAATGACCGCCTCGGACCTG
>CAYYUZ010000198.1:0-4348 GCA_964475005.1 uncultured Spirochaetales bacterium | reverse complement strand
GCTTGTCGAGGAGCGCTGGTACGGCTCCGGAAACGTCGTCGAGCCCGTCGAAAAGGCGCACGACAACCGCGACCAAAGAGCGGGGAAGAAGGCCTGTGCTCGCACCTTTGACCTCAAGAACCGGGCCCGTCCAACGGGTACGCAACCAAAGCGGGGAACTGCACCCGGGCACCTCCCACTCGGGCAGGCATTCGTCTGGGGGTAGAGGTTCTTCGGCTTCTCCCCACTCGACAAGAAGGCGGTACTTATCGGTCCAGTCGCCGACGATTTCAAGCTCTTCCAGCATCGAGGCGAGCCTAGTTTCCAACGAGTCCATCGCGCAAGTCTACTTAGAGACCGAGGGAATGGCCATCCCAGGTGACGATGCGGTCGGCGGTCGCCACCCGGTCCCAACGGAAGCCTTCGAGCAGATCGTCGAAGGAAATCCGGCCGGGCGCCTCCCGCAGACCGCAGGCGTGAGCCAGGAAGCCGCGTAGCTCGTCGGGCTCCAGGTGCCGTTTCAGGACATCGGCACCGATGGATTGATGGAGCTTGGCCAGCTTGTCGCCCTGGGGTTCCAAGAGCAACAGGTGGTGGCGGTAGCGAGGTACGGGAAAACCCAGCAGGTGGTGCAGGGCCACTTGGGTCGCCGTGCTTGACGCCAGGTCGTGCCCACGAACCACGCGGGTCACGCCCTCATCGGCGTCGTCGACGACGACAGCCAACTGATAGGTCACCCCCCCGTCGGCCCGCCTCACCACGGGGTCGCCCATCGAGCGGGCAACCTCTTGCCCTAGCGCTAGGCCAGATTCATCGGTCAACTCCACGACCCAGTCCGAAAGATCGACCCGTAGGTTCTGGCGGCGGTCGCGCCAGTCTTTCACCCGTTGCCCGCGGCACGTCCCAGGATAAACCCACCCCCCCGCGGTTGAAGGCAAACCGGCGGCCTTCACCTTAGTGCGGCTGCAATGGCACTCGTAGAGCAGGCCAGAGGCCGCCAAGACATCGAGAGCCTCTTCGTGTTTCTGCTTGCTTTCCGACTGCCAGACCAGACGGTCCCAGGTGAGCCCGAACCAGACGAGGTCATCCAGAAGGCCCTGTTTCAAACTGGCCGCCTTGGCGCTGGGGTCGATATCCTCCAAACGCAACACGAACCGCCCGCCGAGGGACCGCGCGTCGAGCCAGGCCAAAAGCCCCGCCAAGAGTGTTCCAGGATGCGCGCGGCCGCTGGTTGTTGGGGCAAATCGTCCGATTTCCATGACGGTATTGTAACAATTGCTCGGATTTTGTCCCACAAAGGACCCGTTCTTCGGGTAAAATGACCGCATGGGTCAGAAAACTCCTCGGCATCGCTGGCGCAGCCTTTTCGTCCTGGCCTTCGGAAACACGATCGACACCACCGACGGTGGCTTAATCAACGCGCTCTTCCCCGCCATCCGCCAAGCCCTTCACTTGAACCTCGAGACGCTGGGGTTGTTCTCGGCCATCAGCCGCATTGTGAGAATGATCTTCGGACCTCTGTGGGCGCTCGCCGGAGACCGCTGGAACCGCAAAACCCTGATGTTCCTGGTAACCGGAGTCTGGGGAATTTGGACAGTCCTGGCCGGGTTGGCGCAAAATCAAGTCCAACTTCTGGTCTTGTATTCAATCGGAACCATTGGAACCGTGGCTGCCGAACCGCTGACCGCCTCGATCACTTCGGACCTCTTCGCTTCCGAGGAGAGAGGAAGGGCTTTCGGCGCGCTCAGAGGAATCGGAGGCGTCGGGTTCGTGTTATTTGCTCCCATTTTGGGGATGTTCTCGCAGTCTCCCGAGGGGTGGCGCTGGGCGATGTTCGGCATGGGCGGGTTGAGCATCCTCAGCGGAGTTCTTGTGCTGCTCTTCCTCAAAGACCCCGGCCGGGGCGCCACCGAAGCCATTCACCCCGCCGACGACCGCATTCGGAAGGGCGACCTGAAACTGCTCTTGACCAGACCCACCATTTGGCTGATGGCGACTAGCATGCTTATGGTCACCAGTCTCGTGCTCTTCTCGTTCGCGGTCACCTTCCTTGTCGATGTCAGGGGTTTCACCAACGCCGGCGGCACCTTTGTCTTGGCGTCGTTTGCCGTTGGTTTCATCATCAGCTCGTTCATGGGTGGTTTTCTTGGCGATTGGGCCCATAAGGAGGCGGGCTTCAAGGGCCGTATCATCCTGATGCAGGTGTACCTGCTCGTCTACGCCGCCATGAGCTTTGTGTGCCTTCAGATTGCCTGGCCTGTGTGGGTGTACTACCCCCTCTTCTTCAGTTTTGGGGTCATTTCCGCCATCGGGTTTCCGGGAGCGGTCATGCCCATCGTCAGCGCTGTCGTCCTCCCCGAAGTGCGTACAACGGCCTTTGGCTTCCTGTTCTCGTTCGTTCAAGGGGGAGTCGCGGCCGTTTTGTCTTTGGGAGTCGGTTGGTTGGCGCAGAGGCATGGTCTGTTGCCCGTCGTCTTCTGGCTGACAACGGTTCCTTACTTTTTGAACGCCGTGTTCTGGTTCGTGTTCTACCGAACCGTGCCGCGGGATTTGGCGAAGACCGAGGCCGAACTAAAAACTCGCGACGAGCTTGCCGTTCCTCACTCCTCTGACTATTCTCATCCCCATGGCTGACATCATGACTGTGGAATCCCTGGAGAAACGCTACGGTAGCGTCCAGGCGGTCGACCGTATTTCGTTCACAATTCCCGAAGGCGTGTGCTTTGGACTGCTCGGACCCAATGGCGCCGGCAAAACAACAACCGTCGAAATGCTTGAGGGAATCACCCAGCCCTCGGGCGGGCAGATTCTGTTCCGGGGAAGCCCCATTGATCCAACGTTTCGGCAGAAAGTGGGCATCCAGTTCCAATCCACGGCCCTCCCAGAATTCATCACTGTGAAGGAGACGCTGGAAATGTTCTCGGCGTTCTACCCCAATCCCCGATCTCTCGATGAGCTGGTTTCTCTGTGTTCACTGGAAGATTTCATCGACAGAGACAACCAGAAACTCTCCGGCGGCCAGAAACAGCGCATGCTCCTGGCCGTCGCCATTATCCCGCACCCCGAGATCGTGTTCCTCGACGAACCGACCACGGGGCTGGATCCTCAGGCCCGCCGCAATTTCTGGGACCTTGTCACCAAGATCAAGGCCGAGGGCACGACGGTGGTGCTGACCACGCACTACATGGACGAAGCGCAGATCCTCTGTGACCTGGTGGCCATCGTCGATCATGGCCATCTTCTTGAACTCGACTCGCCGGCCAATCTGCTGAAGAAGCATTTTCAAGGAGCGCTGGTGCGGTTGCCCGACCGCGAGATCCAAACCGAGAATCTCGACAAGACGATGAAAGCCTTGCTGGCCGAAGGCACCGACCTCACCGGCATGAGTATTCACAAACCCAACCTCGACGACCTGTTCATCAAACTGACGGGCTCGACCCTACGCGCCTGAGGAGCCTTGCATGAAAGCGTTTTCCGCATTGGTCAAAGCACGAACCATGGAGTTCGTCCGCGACAAAGGTTCCTTCTATTGGAACCTCCTATTCCCCGTAGCCCTGGTTGTCGGGTTCGCGTTTGCCTTTTCAGGGCCTGGCGATGCCTTGTTCAAGGTCGGAATCCTTGGTCCCGGCGACCCAGCTTTGGGGTTCCTGAAGACCCCGCAGACGCAATTCATCACCTACGACGCCTCCGTTGTGCCTGCGCAAGTACTCAGCAAACTGCGCCTCCACAAACTTGACGCCGTGATCGACACGACGGCCAAGGTTTTTTGGATCAACGACCAGGGCAAGAATGCCAAGATCCTTGAGATTCTCTTGACCAAACAAGAGGGAGCGGCCAAGTACGTGAGGCAGTGGGTTTCCGGCCCCCCTATTCGCTACGTCGACTGGCTGGTACCCGGCGTCATCGCCATGAACGTCATGTTCGGCTGTCTTTGGGGCGTCGGCTACATCATCGTGCGCTACCGCAAGAACGGTGTCTTGAAGCGGCTAAAGGCGACTCCAGTCTCACCGCTTCAGTTTCTCGCCGCTCAAGGATTGAGTCGATTTCTCATCGTCCTGGCGACGTCGATTGTTGTTTATGTTGGGACGGACTTCTTCCTTCACTTTCGCATGCAGGGCTCGTACTTCGACCTGCTGTTCCTGACGTGTTTGGGGATTCTTTCGATGGTCGCGTTGGGGTTGGCGTTCGCCAGCCGCTTGCGCAACGAGGAACTGGCCAATGGTCTGCTGAACCTCATTCTGTTTCCCATGATGTTGTTCTCGGGCGTCTTTTTCAGCCTTGAAGGAACGCCGCAGCCCCTTCAGATGACGGCTCAAATCTTTCCGATGACCCACCTGATTCAGGCCGCGCGCGCCATCATGCTCGAAGG
>CAYYUZ010000197.1:0-4390 GCA_964475005.1 uncultured Spirochaetales bacterium | reverse complement strand
ATCCCCCAAGGGGTGTCGCCCATACCCTCGCTGTACACGCGCTATCCAGCAGGGGGTGTCGCGAGGCAGCTTTTTCTGCTCGCGAGGCACCTAGAGCTGCCTCGGCGACCCCTGGCTGTACAGTTGCTATCCAGCAAGGGGTGTCCGACCAGGGCTTTTTGTGCCCGCGAGGCAGCTTTTTCTACGATTTCTTGGCGGTGGCCCCTGGGAATCGGGCCGACAGATCAGAGTAGACGGCCGACGACGATCCGAGGTTTACCTTGGTGGCGATTTTCACATTGTTGTAGAACAGCAAGGCCGCTTGGTAAGCCTCGCTCCCCGAGAGCATGATGCTGTCGGCCAGGGAGGTCATCACCGGGTTGAGTTCTCGTTCGAGGCCCTGCAGCAATTTGAGAGCCTCAATGTCGGTGCGGAAGGCGTCGCGGTCGAGGTAGGCGGGGACGAGTTCGGGGTGGATGCCCGTGTAGTCGTAGGACTTTTCGACAAAGGGCATGGTCCTGTCGCCGATTTTGGGAAGCTCCCTGCGGTCCTGTTCCGACAGTGTCTTGAGCAGGGGGACGAGCTTGGTCCTGAGGACCGTGATCGCCGCCCTGACTTCGGTCAACGTGGCGTCGTCCACGACGAAGCTGATCTGATTCGGTTGTGACATACAAACCTCCTATGGTTGTTCACGGGGGTTAGTTTGTTCCAAGTTTCGCGAAACTTCAGGGTTTTGGTTAGGATTCTTTAAGATAAATCAAGAATATTCTAACCGCGGAGGTCACCGGGGACACGGAGGGATGCAAGTGACAGGAGCCTTGGGGGTGACCTGACCCCTTGGTTCTTGAAGAAGTTCCCCGTATAGTTTGAACGAGGTGATTCTCATGTCGAACGATCAGTTAAAAGCCCTTGTGATCGAGAAAATCTTATATGAGCAGAACGAAACAACGCTCCAGAACATCCTCAATCTTCTCGTTGTCGACCATCCTCCCACTGTTTCGGTTACGCCGGCTCAACGGGCGGCTATTGAGGAAGGTCTGGCCGACTACCACGCTGGGCGTTTTTCAACCCAAGAAGAACTGAACGAAGAAGAGAAAGGATGGCTCTGAAGGTCGTTTGGTCTGCAAGGGCCAAGGCCGAACGGAAAGCGATTTTGAGATTTTTCCTGGAGCGAAACGGGAACCCCAACTATAGCAGGGAACTTGCCAAGCACCTCGATACTGGAATGCGACTAGTGGCCGGGCAAGAGCTTCTTGGGCGGACCACAGAAGTTCCTAAAGTCCGTTGCCTGTTTGTCCTCAACTACTCCTTGTTCTACTCATTGATTGAAAATAGCGTGGTTGTCGCCTCACTCTGGGATAACCGCCAAGACCCCGAGAAGCGGCCCTTCTGAGGACCCCCCGCCCGACAACAAAACCGATCTGACCCGCGCCCAGCTGATCTCGCATCTGCGCCGCCGAGTGAGCCTTCCTCCTCAGATCCTGTTAATCCTGCCAATCCTGTTATCCTGTCACATTTCTCATCTGAAATCGCCGCAGAGGAGGCGAGCTAGCCGCAATGTCACCCGAATTGACCGGCGGCCTAGAGATTGAAGCCGCTAGAAATTCGGCATATTCTCGAATCGGTCACCGAACTCTAGGAGGTCATCCGTGCAGAATGGGAGCGTAGAAAAACAAGCAAGGGTTTCCCAAGTGACAGCTGAAGGAGTTTGGCTTCATCTCGGGAAGACCCCTTATTTTCTCAGCGGCACCGACTTCCCTTGGTTCCGAGACAAGCCGGAAGCCTCAGTGAAGAACGTGATCCAGGACCTCTGGGGCGACCTCCATTGGCCTGATCTCGATGTTGACCTCGAACTTGACTCGTTAGTCCACCCTGGGAAGTATCCCCTGGTGATGCTGTAGAGACCGGGATAGAACCTCACGCGAAGCCGCGAGGGCGCGAAGAAGTCCGAAAAAGCAGAGCCAATCCGGGTCAATTCGCTTGCAGATGCCAAAGAACGCCGAGGGATAGAGGACCGGGATAAAAACACACAATCTTGCCCCGACTGCTCCTCTTTACGGCTTCGCGCCTTCGCGTGAGACTTCTTTTTTCTCCCTCCGACCGATGGTTGAGTCTCCAGATACTGGTGAGAAGCAGTAAGGCCTTCCGTCCCGTCAGGCTCTCAGGGAAGCCGTGACCATCTTCCAAGATCCTTATATCTTGAACCGATACGACGATGAACATTCGGAGGCCGTTGTGAAAAAGGAATAGGATTTTGCCCTTACTCAACAGGGGCGGTTCCATTCTAAGAACGAAGACATCGAGATTCCGTACTATTTGACCCCCGCACTTGAAGAAAAACTTCGTCGCCTTGCCGAACGAAATGGAAAGAAACCAGAGGAATTGCTCCGTGCGATCCTCGAAAAAGAACTGACTCTTCTCGACAAGATTAACTAAGGGTGGCCTTTGCCCCGATTGTTCCCCGTGGCGCCTTCGCGTGCCCCTTCTTCCTCCTCAGATCCTGTAAATCCCGCCAATCCTGTTATCCTGTCACATTCTTCTCTCTCTACTCGTTCTCGATCAGCCGAAACAGCTCCCGCGGCTTGGCCCCCCGTCCTCACATCTGCTGAAAACCGACACGGTTTCCCTCGGTGTCGAGGAACATGCCGATATAACCGGCCTCGGGGCTCAAGTAGGTCTTGGGGAGAAGGATTTGGCCCCCGGCAGCGCGGACTCTGTCTAACAGGCCATCGATGCCGGCGCTCCCGTCGAGGTAGAGGATCGCGCCGTCGGTGCTGGGTTTGTAGCCTTCGCCTTGGGCGAGCGCCCCGGAGTTGAAACGGTCTTCGGTGGGGAACAGGGCGTACTGAATGGGACCGAGACTCATCTTGGCCAGCTCGACCCCGAGGACGGCTTCATAAAAGGCCCCGGCTCGGTTCAGGTCGTGCACGGGAATCTCGATCCAGTTCGACAGGTGTTTCATGAAAATCTCCTTTTCGCTTTCGCGTTAGGGAGACGATAACCCCGGCGGGCTAACCGGTCTTGTAAGAAACGGAAGTCTGTTGAAACTGATTGAAGAACTCGTTTCGGGCACGGGAATACGCCACTGGCGGCAGGCCCGCAAAGCGCTTGAACTCCTTGGTGAAGTGCGCCTGATCGTAGTAGCCATCGTCGAAATCAGCGTGCCCGCCCGAGGCTCCGTACCCCGTCAAAAAGGCAAACTGATTCTGAAACCGGAGGATCTCGGCGAGGGTCTTGGGGCCTAGGCCCACCCGGTCTTCAAACTTCAGCGCCAAGTATCGTTGGGAATAGCCCATCTTCTCGGTCAGCTCCGCAATGGTGATCAGGCCTTTGCGGCGGCGGATGAGCGCCACGGCCTCGTCCACCAGCCCGTCGCCCGCGCGTTGGTGGCGCAAACTCAGCAGCAGCTGCTGAAGCCGGGCGACCTTTCCCTCGATGGTGCGTTCCTCGGCCAGCTGAGCCTCCCACTCCCCGGCAGCCACCCCGAAAACGTCGCAGGCCGGCACGACTTGATTCCTCAGGTCCCTCAGGGGGAGGCGGAAGAAACGGTAGGCGGCGCCGGGCTCCAGTTCCACCGCCAGGGTGCCGAAGGCGTCGTCGTGGTCGACGGTCCAGGGCTGATCCGAAACACCAAGCACCCACAGCGTGTTCTCGGCATTTTTCGACAGACTCCGGCCCACTGGGCCGTTGAACAGCGATCCGCGGTAGGGAAAGACCAGCTTCATGCGGCCGTTGGGCAGTATGGCCTTGAGGTCATCGGCGCCAAGGGCCGTTTCATTCTCGACAGTCCAAAGGACGGCCACGGCTTCGGCCAAGAGGGGGTGGGGAGGGAAGAACCGCAGTTTCATACCCGATGCTCCTCGGTGCCATTCTCGCTGCCGCGTCCGCGTTGGGCAAGGTGGACGTTTAGGCAACCGACGGCCATAATGGTTCCGGGGGTTGCTTTGTCTGACGTTCCACCGTTTCCTGCGTCGTCGTTAGTCGACCGGGTCTACCACCACATCAAACAAGACCTTTTCGATTTCCGCCTGATTCCAGGCGACAGGTTCACCGAAACCGAGGTGGCCCTTCGGGTTAAGGCCAGTCGCACTCCCGTTCGCGAAGCCCTTATGCACTTGGAGCGCGAAGGCTATCTGCAGATGAAATCCCGGGCCGGCTGGCAGGTCAAACCCTTTGATTTCCGCCTCTTTCAAGAACTCTACGACTTGAGGACCATCCTCGAAACGGCCTCGCTGCGGCGCTTGGCCAAGTCGCCCATGAAGGCCGCCGTGCAGGCTTTGGCCGCGGTGTGGAACGTCTCCCCCCAAGATCGCGTGCAGGACGGGCAACAGCTCTACGAAGCCGATGAGGAGTTTCACCACACCTTGGTGGTCGAGGCGGGAAACGGCGAGGTGACCCGGCTCCATCAGGA
>CAYYUZ010000196.1:0-4437 GCA_964475005.1 uncultured Spirochaetales bacterium | reverse complement strand
TAGCTTGAATGAAAAAAGGGATCGGGAGCTTGACGAAACTCATAGGAGGGCACCGGGGACACAAAGGACTTCACCGCTGCGGGGCAACGCTACACGGCGACTTGCGCCCAGGGCCTGAGGGGAACCACGAAATTCACGAACACCACGAAGAATCACCTTCTCCCTATTTCGTGCCTTTCGTGTTTTTCGTGGTTGCTTTTCGACTTTTCCTTTCGCGTCCTTAGCGGCTTTGCGCGAGGTCTTCCTGGGTTTGAACTCAGGAATTTCGCGCAGAGGCGCAAAGATCGCGGGGAAGAGTGGTGGTTTCCTTCTTAGTGCCTTCGTGCCTTCGTGCGAGGTCTTCCTGAAAAAAACTCGCGCAAGAAACATCGGAGCCGTCGGCGGCTGCCTCCTTCTTTTCCGGTCAATCTGGCCACTCCGGTTATCCGGTCTCTCTCTTCCTAAATCCTGTTCCTCCTGAAAATCCTGCCCTCCTGTCACACTCCACACACTTAGCTTGACACTCCCCCCGAGTCCCACGATTTGGTCTCTGAGACCCGGGGCAGAACAGTAGAAGAGTGATCTGTCAGGACTCCTTTTTGCGGTTCAGGCGACTTCTCCAAATCCAATGCTCATAGGGCTCCTTCCACTCAAGACTCCCTTGACCTGCTGCTCGCTGATCGCTTTGACGACCTTTGTGAAGAACCAATGCCGATGGATTACTGTGCAGGGAAGAGCTCGTTCTTGACTTCGGCCCATCCCCGGGAACTGCGCAGATAGAGGATGAGGTTTCCGCCGTCGTCCCAGACCTGCCAAGCAATCGAATGCTTGCGGGCCTCTGTCGCGTAGCTGCGGTAAAGAAGTTTGCGGGATTGCGGATCGGCCGTTTTGACGGCGCCGAACTCGCTCATCATTACCGGGACACCGGTTTTTTTGGACCACGCCTCGACGGCGTCCAATTTGGCTTGCAGGGCCGCCAGGTCCTTGTCGGTCCAAGTGCCTTGCGATTCGCCGGCAAAGGACCAGGGATCGTAGCAATGGAAATATGCCATCAGGAACTTGTCGTTGGGGACGGCCGCGGCCATCATCTGATCCGAGCCGCTATACTCGTTGCCGGAGAACACAACGATGCGGGTCGGGTTCTCCCTGCGGATGATCCCAAGGATCCGAGCATTGAGATCATCCACCTGCGGTGCAGTCATCCCAAAGGGTTCGTTGATGATTTCGAATAGGAGATGGTCGGATTTATCGCGGAAGCGATGGGCGATCTGCTCCCAGATCCGGTCATAGCGGGCGCGGCTTTCCGGCTTCGCATAGGATTTTTTCAGCCAATTCTCGTGGTGGCCGTTGATGATCACGAACAACCCGCGCTGCAGGGCCGCATCGACCACCTTCTCAACCTTGTCCAGCCAGACCGGCGCTATGTCGTATGGGGCGACCCGGGAAGAGTGGTTTCCCCAATTGACCGGCAAGCGGACCGCGGTGAAACCTGCGGCGCGGAAATCATCAAAATAGTATTCACCGACAGGGCCGTTGAAACTCATTTCCATGGTATTGCCAATATTGATTCCTGCCATCATCAGGGGCAGGGCCTGCTGGGGTGTCAGCGGAGCGCCGCCCGTCTTGGCTATGTCTTGCGCCGTGAGATGGCTTACAAGCCCTACCAAGACCATAACGAAAAATACCGAACGCATAGGTCCTCCGTCACGTAGCATTTGTTTCCTGCCAAGGCAAGAACTCAAGGCTTTCAAGCATTATGGCGATTTCTCTACCAGTTTTATGTAGTGTGGAATGATATCAATATACTCACCACTTGGGCTTCGAAAACCACCTTCAATCAGTCCAAGTTGGGTAAATCCAAGTTTCTTGTAGAGCTGAATGGCGACGATATTTGTAGCGAGTACCGCATTGAACTGAAGGATACGGAAACCGTTCGTTTTGGCTTCTGCTATCGAATGCACAACAAGCCGTCGTCCGATCCCAAGTCCCCTCGAACTTGACTTTACGGCATAGGCGGCATTGGCGATATGGCCGCACCTCCCGATATTATTAGGATGAAGGACATAGAGGCCCACTATCTCACCGTCTCTTGCGGCTACTGCAGAAAGTGTTTGACTCTTGAATAATTGTGAGCCTGACTGAGTATCTAGTTTCTCTTCATGGGGAAAGGATTCACCGGTCTCAACAACGGCATTCCACAAATTGATCATTCCAGGAAGGTCTTCAGGCAAGTACGGTCGAATCGTGATATCCATGATTTCCTCAAATTTGCCACATAGTATAATAGGTTGATTGATAGGTTCGATTTCTTCTAGATCTTCAGTCCTTCCCTTTCTGCTATTGCGTTTAATTTCTTGTCCATAGAAATGACGGCTCCGCTATTCCGTCTCGCAGTTACCAGATAAAACATATCATACGTGGTTGATTGATTTCGGATTCCTTCAAAATATGATTCTCTCCAAAGCTCCCTCGAATCTATGAAGTCGTCGATTAGGTTGATGCAAAACTCAATCCCACTCAAACAGATTTCATCCGAGAAGTTTGAAAACTTTCGATATTTCCAAAACACATTTGTTACTTCGGATACAAATGTATTAGGCGCAATTATCAAGTCAGCTCCCTGTAGTATTTCTTTGAACTGTTCCGAACGGCTGTTTTCCAATGCGATCTCAACAGCACCACTGGCATCAAGAACGACGGTCATCTATTGTCCCTGTCTTCCCTGACCATTTTTTCCGGGGACGGCAATCCCGTCGTATCAACACCAAGACCTTTAAAAGATTCTAGTAACCTTCTTCTACGGCCTTGATTGTCCAAACGACTGTCCACACCTTCTTTCAAGAGAACTATGGTCTGTTGTGCAAGGCTCCTGTGCTCCTTCTCAGCGAGATAGCTCAATTTGTTATAGAGTTCTTGCGGTAAATCTCGAACTTGCAGGGTTGGCATATCCGGTCTCCATGCATGCATAATACTATATAATATCATGCACAGCAAGTCCTTCTGTTGGAACGGTACCTAGTTCCTCTTATTCTCGGCCCCAACGGTCAACCAAACGAGGCTGTAGAAAAACCGCATTTCTACAGGCCGCCGCTACTCAGGTCGAATCAACATGAGACCTTTGCATTGACCAAGCCGCTCATTGATCTTGCCGTAGAGATTGAGAATTGATGTTGTGACTTCATACGGTGGCTTGTTCATTCCACCATGATAGTATCATTTGACCGTATCATCAAACCCAATAAGCCCAACGCCTTGATAACTTGTAATTTCTAAGAAATTGTCGAGTGATTAAGATGTTAGCCCGATCTTATGTCAAATCGAAAACCAAACCAGTTGGCAAAACACCTCTTAGCTTCTTGTCGAGTGTCCATATTGACGACTGCGTCTCTAGTGCCGCAACTAGAATACATGCATCAACTATACCCACACCAAAAGCAAGAAGCTTGTGTTGAGCTGAAAAATTTTCTGCCTTTACCCAGCAGTCCCGGATATTCGTCTTAGGCAAGAAAGTCCAATATTGATGGATGATTTCATCTTCCCTTTTGTCTTTGACTCCTTGGAGGAGTTCAGCAAATATCGGTTCATGCGCAAGTACTTGTTGCTTTTCAATTAATTCCCGAACTTTGGCAAAGTAACCTACATTTCCCTTCAGGAACTCTATCCAAACACTTGTATCAAGAATGATCACAATCGATTGATTCCACGAATATCTGACGCATCAATTTCGAAATGAAGTGAAGTATCTTCAACTTGATTGTTTAGGTCATGAAGATGTTTCAGACCAAGCCATTCGTTCAATGCGATTATCATAGACTCCGTGATATTCTTACCCTTGCTGTAAAATCTAACCTCTTCGACGAGGTTATCCGGGATGATAGCAGTTACTTTCATAATTCCGTTATACGATCCTCCATCGTATCCGTCAGGAGTATCAGAAACTCTCGATTGAGTAAAGAAAATATCTGTCTTTAGCTCCTGATCTTTCCTCTGCCCGAAGGGTCCAACTAACGCCGGTTGTCCGGTCCCCAATGACACGTTTTCCCAGGTCGCTTCCCTTTTTTCTTTGATCCCGTCACGAAAGCACCCTGTCTGCTGGCCACCCCACTCTAAACCCCTTCCCGCATTCGAGAAGCAAAGACTCAACCGCACCACCAACCCAACGACAACCCAGCTCTTCTGCGGCTTCCCGGCGCCCTTCGCGGTTCGAGTTCCTAAAGCCAAGAAAATCCACCGCCCGCTTCGCTCAAGGACGCAGAGGGCCGCCGAGGAAGGACAAAGACCGAGAGTAAGTAGGAAGACCTCGAAAGTTCAAAGTTGACCTCGACCCGAAGCCGCCCAACCCCTTTTACTGTTGACTCCGTTGTCTCCTGTTCAAAATTCCAGGTCGAGCCTGCCTGAGCTTCTATGCTCGATTTCTCCTTCGCGGCTTCTCTTTGTCCTCTCTGGTTCAAAATTCCT
>CAYYUZ010000195.1:0-4471 GCA_964475005.1 uncultured Spirochaetales bacterium | reverse complement strand
AGGGTGATGTGCCCGTCGCTGAAGGCCGCGATCTGATCAAACAAAGTGTAGGCGTCTCGCATCGACCCCGTGGCTTCCTTGGCGACCCAGAACAAAGCCTCATCGTCGATCTTCACATCGAGGTCCGCCGCGGCGTCCGAAAGTTTTGCTTTGATCTCGTCGGTCCCAATGAGGCGGAAGTTGTACTGCTGGCACCGGCTCTTGATCGTGGCAGGAACTTTGTGCAGTTCCGTGGTCGCGAAGATAAACACAACGTACGGGGGCGGCTCCTCTATGGTCTTGAGGAGTGCATTGAAGGCGCTGTTGGACAGCATGTGCACTTCGTCAATGATGTAGACCTTGTATTTGCTGTTGGCCGGTGAAAACAGCACTTCGTCCTTGATATTCCGAACGTCGTTCACCGAGGTATTTGACGCGCCGTCGATTTCGATCACGTCGAGGCTGCCGCCCCGCGCGATTTCGACACAATGGCTGCAGACGCCGCAGGGCTCGGCCGTCGGCCCGTTTTCACAGTTCAGGCTTTTGGCTAGAATCCGGGCCATGGAAGTCTTGCCGACACCCCGGGGACCGCTAAAAAGAAACGCTTGGGCTATGCGCCCGGATTCCAGCGATTTCTTGAGGGTGGTGACGACAAATTCCTGTCCGGTGAGTTCGTCGAAACTGCGGGGACGCTTGCGCGTTGCGGTCACTTCGTAAGCCATAGATTGGGCTGATCATAGCACCCTCGGGTGATCGTTGTCACCTCACAGAGATAGTGGAACGCTAGATAGACGAAAGGTGATGGTATATCATGATGGTATGGCAACAATGACGAATCGAACGACCTTTTCCCTCGATGATCAAACAGTCGGTCGTCTGCGGAGATTATCGAAGAGGTGGAACGTTTCGCAGGCCGAAGTGGTTCGGAGGGCACTGGAAGCCGCCGAGACCATGGTGTCCCCAGGCAACCCGTTGGACGAACTGAGGAAGTATCACCAGAATGGAGGTCTTTCCGAGGACCAAGCGAAAAGATACCTGGCAGATTGGGTAGCGGAACGAGATGCGTGGGGAAGGGAATGATTGTTCTCGACACGAACTACTTGATCCGTCTCCTCGTCCCTTCGAGCGACGAATTCGAAAGGGTGGCCGCGTGGTACACCACTGGGGACTTGCTAGCTAGTACGTCGATCGCTTGGTACGAGTTTTGTTGCGGTCCAGTATCCGAAAACCAGCGGGCCCTCGTCCTGTCGTTGCTCCGTGGCGGAATTCTACCTCTGGGAGAAGAGGAGGCCGCTGAAGGCGCAAGGTTGTTCAACTCGACAGGTCGCGTCCGTTCGCTTCGTGTCGACAGCTTGATTGCCGCCGCGACCATCGTCGCTCAGGCCTCATTGGCCACTTCTAACTTAAGGGACTTCAGCAAATTCATTCCCCTCGGCCTCAAGCTTCTCTAAGATCGTCAGAAAATTGATCGGAGACCGCAGGCTGTCCTGATCGTAGTACCCTCGGGCGGTCGTTGTCATGCCGAGGGACCGGGATTATATTGGCGTCATGGCTGATCCGATCCGAAAGGATGAAACATATTCCTACGAAGACTATCTCGCGTGGCCTAATGATGAACGCTGGGAGTTGATCGACGGGCACGCTTATGGCATGAGCCCTGCTCCGTTGTTTCAACATCAGAAAACAGTCACTTCGGTCGTTGGACAATTGCACGCTCAACTCAAGGGAAAACGTTGCCAGTCAATGGTGGCGCCTCTTGATGTCAGACTGACCGAAACCGACACGCTGGGAAAAGAAACCACCCACACCGTTCAACCCGATGTCCTGATATTCTGTGATCCCAGCAAAGCCGACGAGAAAGGCCTGACAGGAGCCCCCGATTGGATTCTTGAGGTGTTGAGTGATGGCACCAGCTGGAAAGATGAAACGATCAAGCTAGACCTTTATGAACGTTTCGGTGTGAAGGAATACTGGATTCTCAACCCCGTGACCAAACTCTTGTTGGTTTATTTACTCCAGGACAAGAAATATGGTGTTCCACTAGCGCTACTAGGCCCCACTACCGTCTCCTTGACCGCAATTCCAGAACTAACTATTGACATTGAATAGATTTATTTGCCACAACCAGGTCAACCAATCACGAAGGCGAAGCCGAGTCCCCACCTAAACAACCCCAAAATTGGTCTGAGACCGTAGCGAGGACGACCGAGTTTGGCGACAACAAGGTTGTGGAGTTTTGACAAAGTCAAGACTCCGAGGGGTTTACTGAAAAGGGCCGAAGTCGCGGCCCTTTTCAGTAAACCCCTAGCGGCCGTCAAGTGATCTACGTCACACAACCGGGTTTCCTACCGTTGCTCCCTTCCGGGCCTAGCGGGGTTCGGAATCGGCACGTTGCGCAGGACCTGACGACCATTGCTAAGGGAAACCGGAGAGAGGGGGATTCGAACCCCCGGTAGGCGGTTAACCTACGTACGCTTTCCAAGCGTATGCCTTAAGCCACTCGGCCATCTCTCCAACGAAAAAACTATGAGACCGATTGGGCTCGAACCAACGACCTTTAGATCCGCAATCTAATGCTCTATCCAACTGAGCTACGATCCCATAAAAGACAAAAACGAGTCCGGAGAGGAGAGGATTCGAACCTCCGGTACGGTTTTAGCCGTACAACTCCTTAGCAGGGAGCCCCATTCGGCCACTCTGGCACCTCTCCATTCTATTACCATCGAGCCACGGAGAGAGGGGGATTCGAACCCCCGGTACGGTTGCCCGCACGCCGGTTTTCAAGACCGGAGCCTTAAACCACTCGACCATCTCTCCAGGTTAGACGTTGCGAGAATACTGGAAACCCCTGCCGGTGTCAAGTCTCGGGACTTCCCAGAAGGCCGCACAAACGTTCGAGATCATCGGAGGAATAGTAGGAAATTTCGAGCTTTCCTTTGGTGGCATTGCCCTTGATCGTCACCTTCGTGCCCAGCCGTTCGATGAAGCGTTGTTCTAGATCGGCAAGCTCAGGCAACGCTCGAACCACTTGACCAGGGGGTTTCGCAGTACCGCCAGACGGAAAGCTTCCGTTGAGTTTCTGCGCCATTTCCTCGGCTTCCCTGACACTGAGACCTTGCGAGAGGATGGCGGCAAACAAGGTCTTTTGTGCTTCTGGTGAGGTCACGGAAAGCACGGCCCGCGCGTGCCCTGGTGTGAACAGGTTTTGATCGAGGGCCGCCAGCATTTCTTCGGGAAGTTTCAACAGCCTGAGGGCATTGGCCACTGTCGACCGCTGTTTTCCAACCTTCTTGGCCACCTCGTCTTGGGTCAGGTTGAACGTGGCCATGAGGTTGCGATACGCCCGGGCCTCTTCCAAGGGGGTCAGATCGGTCCTCTGAACGTTTTCGATCAGGGCGATTTCCATTCTTGTTTCTTCGGTGAAAGAACGGACGAGGACCGGGATGTCGGTCAAACCGGCGAGTTGAGCCGCTCGCCACCGCCGCTCGCCTGCAACAATGCGATAGCCAGAGGCCCAGCCCTCGACCAGAAGCGGCTGCAGAACGCCCTGCTCTTTGATCGAGTCGGCCAACTCCTGCAACGCCTGCGAGTCAAACTCTTTTCGCGGTTGATCGGGGTTAGGTTCAACCGAAGTGAGCGGAACAATTTTTACCACATCGCCCCGGGCGGCGTCGGGAATGGAGAACGAATCCTCTCCGGGCAACAGGGCTCCGAAGCCGCGGCCAAGCCCCTTAGACACGGTGAAGAACCTCCTCAGCGAGTTTCTCGTAGGCGCGGGCCCCAGGGGAACCCGGCCGGTACTTGTTGATGGTCAGCCCGTGGGAGGGCGCCTCTCCAAGGTGGACATTTCGGGGGATAATGGTTCGAAACACCTTGTCCTTAAAGTATTTCACCGCCTCCTTGGCCACATCTTGGGCCAGGTTCGTCCTGGAATCGTACATCGTCAGAATAATGCCGCCGATTTCCAGACTCCGGTTAAGGGACTTTTGGACCGCCTGAATGGTCTTCACGAGCTGCGACAGCCCTTCCATGGCAAAATATTCGCACTGTAAGGGAATGAAGACCTTGTCTGCCGCTGTCAGCCCGTTGATGGTGATCAAGTCTAGTGAAGGCGGGCTATCGATGAAAATGTAGTCGTAGGCACTCTTGAGCGGTTCCAGGGCCTTGCGAAGGTAAAATTCCCGTTCGGGAACATTGATCAGCTCAACAGCTGCGCCGGAAAGGTGAATGTTGCTGGCAAGAAGTTGGAGCGTTGGTTCAGAGGTGTTTTGGATGGCGGCATGCACCCCCACCTTTCCGGTGATAACCTCGTAGATTCCTGGCTTCGAAGGATCGGCTCCAAGCGTGCTGGAAAGGTTGCCTTGGGGATCAAAATCGACAAGAAGAACCCTCTTTTCTTTCTGGGCGATGAAGGCCCCCAAACTGGCCGCTGTGGTGGTTTTTCCCACGCCGCCCTTCTGGTTGGCAAAAACGATGATGGTTCCCATGGCGG
>CAYYUZ010000194.1:0-4473 GCA_964475005.1 uncultured Spirochaetales bacterium | reverse complement strand
CCAAGAGTCCTCGGAGCGCCGCGGCGGCCGCAATGACTTCTTTGTCCGCTCGACATTAACCGTGAAGCCGGAGGAGGAAATCTCGTGGTACCTCGTCGCCGACGTCGGACAGGATCACTCAGCCGTGGCCCGGTTGCGGGAAAGGTTGCAGCAGCGCGTCGATGGACCGAGGGAACTTGAGGCGGAACAGAACCAAATGACGGAACTGCTGGAAGCCTTGCTGGTCGCCAGCGATGCTTCCCAGTCGGGCGGGGACACAATCTCCGCGTGGCACCATGGATCGAACGTGTTGTTCAACAGCTTCCGAGGCGGCTTGTTTGCCAGCGGCTACCGGGTCGATGCTGACGATTTCTTGGGCTACGTCGAGCAACATTGCCCCAAAAAACGGCAAGTCGCGGTGGAACTCCTAGCCGCGAAGACCGCGGGCAAAGCGGAACTGGTTCGTGAGGACCTTCTGGCGGTCTTCCGCCCTGAGCAAGACGCCGATCTTGCCCGGCTTGCCGCCGAGTATCTTCCTTTGAGCATGAGCCGGCGCCATGGCGACCCCTCTCGCCCTTGGAACAACTTCGACATCGTGGTGCGCGATGCTGTTGGCCGCTGGCGAGTGGAGTACCAGGGTAACTGGCGCGACATTTTTCAGAACTGGGAGGCCTTGGGATACTCCTGGCCGAACTATCTCGATGCCTTCATCGCCAAGTTCTTCAACGCCGTCACCCTCGATGGGTACAACCCTTATCGCCTGACCCGTTCGGGTTTTGAGTGGGAGAAGGTCGAGCCAGACAACCCGTGGTCGAATATCGGCTATTGGAACGACCATCAGGTCGTCTACCTTTTGAAGCTGATGGAACGCCTTCGCGCCGTCGATCCCGAAAAACTTGGAAACCTGCTTCGATCCCGAACCTTTAGTTGGGCTGACATTCCTTACAGGATCGCGGGCTACGCCGATTTGTTGAAGAACCCCCACAATACGATTCGCTTCTTGCACGACCACGACCGGAGAATCGACGAGGCCCTTGCCGAGGGAGGCAGCGACGCCAGGTTGGTTCATGCCCAGGGTCAGGTTCTCCATTCGAGCGGCCTGGAAAAGCTGCTGGTCATTCTTTTGACCAAGCTGTCGAACCTCGTTCCCGACGGCGGAATCTGGATGAACACGCAACGCCCGGAATGGAACGACGCCAACAACGCCCTCGTAGGCCGAGGGCTTTCCGTGGTCACCCTTGCCCAGTTGTACAGGTTTGTTCAATTTGTAGGTGGCGTGTTCATCGAAGAAAAGACAGGTCTCAAGACAGGAGTGTTCTTGGCGGAATTTCTGAACGGTTTGCATGAGGCGCTGAATTGGGTTGGCAAAACACAGGGGTCACTGGCTCCCACGCAACGACGCCAGTTCATGGATAAAGCCGGCCGGGCGGGCGAAGCGTTCCGTGAGTCGGTTTATGGCGATCGCAGCCTGGGGCAGACTGTAGAGATCCCCGCTGGCGAACTGGCCAAGTTCTGTCGGCAGGCCGGAAGCGTCCTGGAAGCCAGCTTGAGGAACTCGAAGCGGGCCGACGGTCTGTTCAATTCCTACAACCTTCTTGATCTCGGTTCGGACCAAAGTGGGACTCCGACCGCCGCGGTGGAACAGCTTCATCCGATGCTGGAAGGGCAGGTGGCTCTTCTTTCTTCGGGACTGCTCGACCCGGCAGAGAGTCTGGATTTGTTGACCTCGCTTAGGCAAAGTTCCCTTTTCACCGAAACCAGAAATTCCTACCTCCTTTACCCCGACCGAACGCTTCCTTCCTTTGACCTGAAGAACCGAGTTCCCGAAGACCTGGTCCAGGCCAGCAGGTTTTTGCGGCGGCAAGCCGACCTTTCGGAAGGCGATCGTTCGGCACCACGGGTCCTTCTTCGAGATGCGCAAGGGATCTGCCGATTCTCGCCGGACCTGGTCAACCTTGAGGCGTTGGAGTCCGTTCTGATCCAGCTTGAAGCCCGAAAGGACTGGGTCGAACTAGTCCGTTCGGGAAAAAAAGAAATCGTCCAGGCCTTTGAAGCGACCTTTCGGCACCGCCAGTTTACAGGCCGCAGCGGCTCGATGTTCGCCTACGAGGGTCTTGGAAGTGTCTATTGGCATATGGTGGCCAAGCTCCTTTTGGAGGCGCAAGCTGCGTACTTTTCCGCTCTCAGCTCGGGGGCTCCGGCCGACGTCTCTCACGGTTTGAAAGCGCGCTATTTCGACATCCGATCCGGACTGGGGTACAAAAAATCTCCCCAGGAATTTGGAGCGTTTCCGACGGATCCGTATTCGCATTCTCCGGCTCATGCCGGGGCTCAGCAGCCGGGAATGACAGGCCAGGTCAAGGAAGAGATCCTCTGCCGCTTCGGCGAACTCGGCTTGACGATTCACGCGGGCAAGCTGGGCTTTGGCGAAGTCCTTTTGGAAGAAACCGAGTTCTGCGAGACCCCCGCGAGCCTGGGTTACCTGGATCCTTCGGGGAAGATGAAGAGTCTTGGTCTTGGCGTCGGAACTTTGGGGTTCACCTACTGCGGAACTCCTGTCGTCCTGCGCAAGTCGTCCAAGACCTCGGTCGGCGTTCAGCTGGCCGACGGATCCAGAAAGTCTTACCCGCGCGAAATCGACGCCCATCTGTCGCGGGAGATTTTTGCCCGCACAGGGAAAGTCACACTTATCGAAGTTGAGGTGAAGCTATGAAGACCTGCGGCTTTTTTTTCACGATACTTTTGTTGGGGATGGCCGGGGCGTTGGCCGCGCAGTCGTCTCCCCCCGAAGGATGGAAGCTCCTGTGGGCCGATGAGTTCGACGGGCCGGAACTGGGCAAGGTCTGGCGATTCTCGGAAGGTGCCAACGGCTGGGGCAACGGGGAACTTGAAAACTACACGACCCTCAAAGAAAACGTGAGGATCGAAGACGGTCATCTGACCATCGAAGCCCGCAAGACAGACGGCTCCCCGCAGTATACCTCGGGGAGGATCAGCACCCATTTCGGCTTTGCTTTCACCTACGGACGCGTCGAAGCGAAGATGAAAATCCCCCAAACCCAGGGATTGTGGCCGGCCTTTTGGATGTTGGGAGACACCAATTCAAAGAGCTGGCCTGCGTGCGGAGAGATCGACATCATGGAAGCCGTGGGAAAGAACCCGAATCTCCTCTATGGAACCGCGCACGGACCCGGCTATTCGGGTGGCAAGGGTATTGGAAAGACCTATCTGTCACCGACGAGCATCTCGGATGACTGGCATGTGGTGGCTGTCGAATGGGAGCCCGCGGAAATCCGCTGGTATTTTGACGGACAGCTGTATCACACGATGACTCCGGCCGACCTCCCCAAGGGCAAGAAATGGGTCTTTGACCACGATTTCTATCTTTTGATCAACCTGGCTGTCGGTGGGGGGTTTCCCGACTACCCCAACGAAACGAGTGTTTTTCCGCAGCAATTTCAGATCGACTATGTCCGCATTTATCAAAGGGAGTAGAGATTCCTACTACTTCTTCCAGTACCTGAAGAACACGCCGAGCAGCCTTGGTACGCTGGCCAGTCTCTGGCTGAGCTTGGGCGCGTACTGGAACGCCTGCAGGGCCTTGAGCCCCTGATAGACAGCTTTGGAGTGCGGATGCCACCATGGGTTTCGCCGTCGGAGGGGGAGGATGTCGTCGACGACCACCTGGGCTCTGACCATTTCACGGAGCCCTTCGAGGCCGTGGGTGCGGCCCGTTCCTGAATGCCCGAAGCCACCCCAAGGGGTCTCCGACAGGCCGTGCGACATCAGGTGGTCGTTGACCATGACGGCGCCGGCTTCGATGCGACTAGCGAGCTGTTTCGCTCTCTTGTGGTTACGCGACCAGACAGAAGAGGTCAGCCCCATGGTGGAATCGTTGGCCAAGGCCAGCGCCTGTTCTTCGGTGCCGAAGGGAACCACCACAAGCACAGGGCCAAAGACTTCCTCTTTCCACGCCGACGACTCGGGGGTGACCCCTACAAGGATGCGCGGCGCCATCCAGGCTTTGCCGGCGCCTTCGGGATCGGGCTCCGGGTCGACCAGCAGCCGGGCGCCTTGCGACACGGAAGCCCGCACCTGGGTTTCCACCGAACGTTTTTGCTGAACGTTGATCATGGACCCCAGATCCACGTTGAAGTCTGACGGATCACCGCCGCGCAACTCGCTCACTCTCTGGGCCAGCAGGCGGCAGAACGGCTCGTACACCGACTGGTGAACAAGAATTCTCTGGGCCCCGCCGCACGACTGGCCAGCGTTCGACAGACCCGCCCAGATGAGCCCCCTAACGGCTAGGTTGAGGTCGGCGTCTTCGAGGACGATGGCAGCGTCGTTGCCGCCAAGTTCGAGGACCAAGGGAAGCAGGCGCGGCGCGGCCTCCTTCATGAGAATTTGGCCAACTTCGACCGAACCTGTGAAGAACAGCTTGTCGACCCCGCCCTTGACCATCGCCGGCCCCGCCTGGGCCCCCACCAGCTC
>CAYYUZ010000193.1:0-4482 GCA_964475005.1 uncultured Spirochaetales bacterium | reverse complement strand
GTGGCGACAACTTTGATTGGAAGTGTCGCCAAAGCATCGAGAGTTGCCTGCATTGCCAAGTCTTGTCGTGGATAGCTGATCGTGCTAAAGCTCAACAGAACGTCAGCTTCGTGCTGACCCAAAGGCGCACGGCCACTCACAATGGGTCCCACCTGGACTGTGCGAGAGGCAGGGACCCTCGGTTGGTCTATTTCGTCAAACTCCGGGGCTGTCGTGACAATCGCCAGGTCCGATCGATGCGAGCCTGGATGGGCATGCACTAGTCGGAGCCAGGCGCCCATGGGCGACACGGAAGACCACTGCGCAGTCCAATAGCTGGAAAAAGCGTGCATCAACAACACAACTTTGGCTCCAGACTCGCGCGCGGACTTTAGCGCGACGGGTATCATGCAGTCGATAACCACTATTTGAGCAGGCCACGCTGCGAGTACGGCGTTCGCGTCACGGCGAATGCCACGGTCGGAGGCAAGCCGCAGCCACCCTAGCATCGTCCGAACCCCTGGTTTAGCAACCAAAGGACTCCACCGACGAGCAAATTTGAAGGCCTCAAAGCGCAATCCGGCTTTCGTTACAAGGGGAGCGAGTTGGGGATGTCCTGTCACTACCAAATGATGCCCTCGCGCCTGAATTGCCAACGCAATCGCGAGTGTAGGAGGGAAATTTCCGCCTGCATGAACCGTAACAAAAAGAACTCGAGCCATCGACCTCGTATCTCCCCTATGAAGTCAATGGAAACTCATATCGGTCTTCGCTACCGGCTTGATCGAGAAAGGAGAATCCGAGCTTCCTGTAAAACTCAACGGCTCTGCTGTTGTAGGACTTTACCCTTAAGAGGAATCGTTCAGTTTCTGAATGACGTACCCAATCAAGTAAAGTTGAAAAGAGAGTTCTCGCTATCCCCGTACCGCGCAGGCGTGGTGAGACCCACACCTGCATGAGTTCGCTCACACCAGGCTGTACTTGATAGACCGACATGATGCCAACGGGCTCTTCTAGGAGTTTACCGATGAAGCAGCTGTCGACGCTTGATGTCGCCAATTGAAGAACCTGGCTTTTCCAACTTTCCTCTGAGCGGCTCTCTGCCTCTTCGAGACTCGTACAGAAAGATTCCGGCGATTCCTGCAACGAAGCCAGACGAATTGCCCTATACATTTCCCAATCATCGCTCCTCAGCCGCTCAACTGTCAGACCACTAGAATTGATCGCTTCGAAATGCATATTAGCTGTTCCTTCATTGGTCTCGTTTTCTCTATTTTGATCGAAGGGTCAAATCGAACGCTGGCCTGACCCGCAACGCGGAGCGGTGTCGCGGTCGAAGCCAGTGTTAGCTGTCTTTTCTTTCCTTTCTTGAAAGGTATTTATGGAATTGAATCGAACCCAAGGATCCTTTCATCGATACAATAGCACCTCACGATATGCTGATCGATGTATTCTCTTGTGATCGTGAGCTCATTTTTCCAAATGTCCAGATATTGATTCGAATATTTCCAATAGCTCTTGGCTAGGTAGGCAATTCTTGAAAGTTCTGAGTCGGCGTCTCTTTCTGCTTTCCCGATACATCGCAATATCTGCTCCTGTTTTTTTGCGGCCCACAGGGTCTGGTTAACGCCGTTCAGCCGTCCTGTTCCAAAATCCTCCTAAGCCCCCTTACTCTAGCCCCATTCGCTGTATCGAGCAACAATGCTCGATCCGCGCCAGACACTAAACCGACTCTTCTTCGTTGCCTCCGCTGTCTCTTGTTCCATTGTCCTGGGATTTTCACAAGAGCCAACGGAGGTCGCGAAGTCAAGCTAGGCAGCAAATTGAAGACACCGGGGAGAGGAGCAGTTCTTCCAGAAGCCCACGCGCCTTTGCCGGTTTCCGGTGCGAGACTCTCTTCCTGTTCCCTCCAGTCCTGTGGATCCTGAAATTCTTGAAGTCCTGTCACATTCTTCTTCCTCGGCGGCTTCTCTGTGCTCTGCGGTTCAGATTCCTGAGGTCAAGAAAGAGAACGAACCGCCCGCTACGCTCAAGGACGCAGAGGAACGCTGGGGGAAGAAAGGATCTATAGACTGGGAAAGAAGATTCGCGCAAAAATGCAACCGACGGCTCTTTCCACTCCGCTCCACCGGTCTGACTTCCCCTCCGTTCGCCGTATGATTCTCCCCTTGCCCAATTTTTGTGCTCCTTCCGACCCGCACCTGCCCATTTTTCGGGCACCCAGACCTCAAACAACCTCCAAATGCCGCCTTTTCCGTTGGCACGCCCGTTGCCTAGAGGTTTCAAGGTCCGCTGTATAGCGGCACCACTCCACCCAAGGGGAAAAGTATGAAACTTCGTACCTTCTTCACCGGCGCGCTGCTCTTGGCAAGCGTTCTCACCCTGTCCGCCCAGGACAAGAAGTTCACCATTGCCGGCATCGTCTTTCAGGAAGACCAGTTCATGAAGACCGTGCTTCAGGGCATGAAGAGCGTCGCCGACAAGAACGGCGTCACCCTTCTGACCGCCAACACCGCCAACCAGATTTCCAAGGAAGTCGAAGTGGTGAACACCTACACCGCCCGCAAGGTCGATGCCATCGCCATCACCTACCTTGACCCAGCCGCCGCGTCGGTTCCTGCCATGAAGGCCGCGTATGACAAGGGCATCAAGGTCATCAGCTTCAACAACAAACTCGCCGCCGACTTCCCTTCGTCGACCATTATGTCGAACAACGTCAAGCTGGGCGAAGGTTCTGGAAAGGCCGCCGCCGAGTACATCAAGACCAAGCTGGCCGGCAAGAAGACGATCAAGGTCGCCATCATCAACTACAAGGCCCAGCTTCCCCCCGAAAGCAACATGCGCCAGGACGGTTTCTGGAACCAGATCAAGGACATCCCCGGAGTGGTTCTCGTTGCCGAAGCCTCGGCTCCCCAGGTGGAAGTCTCGGTTAAGAAGGCCGGCGACATTCTGACCGCCAACCCCGACCTCGACATCTTCTACGGCTGCAACGACGGCGGCACCAAGGGTGCAGTTTTGGCTGTGAAGAACGCGGGCAAGAAAGTAGCGGTGTTCGGTATCGACCTCGACAAGCAGACCGTCGACTTCCTCCAGTCCAAGGACAACATCCTCCAGGCTTCGACCGCCCAGGACCCCTTCAAGATTGGCGCCATGAGCATCGAGTTCGCCCTCAAGGTCCTCAAAGGCGAAACCGTTGACTCCGAAGTCATCGTTCCTGGCCTGACGCTGAGCCGCACCAACCCCGCCGCCATCGCCGAGTTCGCCAAGACCGTCAAGTAGCAGAGGAATCCATGCAGGCTAAGCTTGAGGTCAAATCGTTGACCAAGGCCTATCCCGGAACGCTTGCTCTTCTTGACTTTTCCGCCGTGTTTGACGGCGGAAAAGTCTATGCTCTTTTAGGCAAGAACGGTTCGGGAAAGAGCACCTTTGTCAAATGTCTGTCGGGGGCGGTCATGCCCTCGTCGGGACAAATTTTCATCGACGGAACACTGGCCTCGTTCAAAAACCCCGCGGACGCTTCGGCCCAGGGAATCGCCGTCGTCTACCAGGAACTGAGCTTGGTTCTTGACTTCACCGTCGCCGAGAACATCTTCATCGGGCGCTACGACAAGGGACCAGGAGGTCTGTGGATCGACTGGAAGAAGACCAATGCCCGCGCCAAAGCCGTCCTCGACACCCTCAGAATCGATATTCCGGTCACCGAGAAAGCTTCCCGCCTCAGCGTTGGGCAGCGGCAGATGATCGAAATCGCCAAGGCGATGGCGCAGAATCCCCGCGTCTTGATTCTCGATGAGCCGACCTCGGCCCTCGCCCGCCACGAGGTCGAAAGCTTGATGGCGGTGGTCCGCTCCTCGCGTGATCAGGGGGTGGCCGTCATCTTCATCACCCACAAACTTGGCGAAATTCGAGGCATCTCCGACTACGTGACCGTTTTGCGCGACGGAAGGTTCGTCGGCACCGTTCCCATCGAGCAGGCCTCCGCCAAGGTCATCGTCGACATGATGTTCGGCGAGACCGAGATCCAATCCCGACCACGTGATCTGATGGTAGGAAACGAGCCCCGGCTCGAGGTGGAGAACCTGACGAGGCACGGAAAATTCGAGAAGGTGAGCTTCCAAGTCCGCTCAGGAGAAATCCTGGGCATCGCCGGCATGCTGGGGGCCGGGAGAACCGAACTCCTCAGGGGAATCTTCGGAGCCGATCCCATCGATTCTGGAAGGGTCATCCTCAACGGCCGGAGCATCGACAGGCCAAAGATCCCAAACATGAAGGCGGGCGGCCTGGCCATGACCCCCGAGAACCGCAAGGAGGAGGGCTTGGTTCAGATGATGTCGATCCGCGACAACCTGTGCTACGCCAGCCTCGACACCGTCGGCCGATCGGGATTCCTGACCGCGAAGTGGCAGGCCCCGGTGGTGGAGAAATGGGTCAGGACCCTGCAAATCAAGACGAGTGACCCAGGGTACGCAGTCTCGTCGCTTTCGGGGGGCAACCAGCAGAAAG
>CAYYUZ010000192.1:0-4577 GCA_964475005.1 uncultured Spirochaetales bacterium | reverse complement strand
TTGTCGCCGTCGGTGAGGCGATCACGTTGGAGTACGGCATACCCATCATCAATAAACGAATTTCCGTCACCCCAATTGCGATGATCGCCGAGGCTTCGGAGGATTCCAACTACACGGCGTTTGCCAAGACGCTCGATTCGGCGGCGAAGACCGTCGGGGTGAATTTTCTCGGCGGTTACTCGGCCCTCGTCCAGAAGGGGTACACACGGGGAGACAGAACCCTGATCCGGTCGATTCCCCAGGCGCTGGCAGAGACCGAGAGAGTCTGTGCCAGCGTTAACGTCGGGTCGACCTCGGCGGGAATCAACATGGATGCAGTCAGGCAGATGGGCTTTGTCGTGAAGGCTCTGGCGCAAAGAACCGCCGACCACGGCGGCTTGGGGTGCGCGAAGCTTGTGGTTTTCGCCAATGCCGTCGAGGACAACCCCTTCATGGCAGGAGCTTTTCATGGGGTTGGAGAACCCGAGTGCGTCATCAACGTCGGCCTTTCTGGACCCGGGGTCATCAAGAGCGCTTTGGAGAGCGTGAGAGGGGAAAGTTTTGACGTGGTCGCGGAAACGATTAAGAAGACAGCTTTCAAAATCACGCGCATGGGCGAGTTGGTGGCCAGAGAAGCCAGCCGCCAGTTAGGGGTTCCCTTCGGCATCATCGACCTGAGCTTGGCCCCAACTCCCGCCGTGGGGGATTCTGTGGCCCGCATTTTTCAAGAGTTGGGTCTCGAAATGGTGGGAGCCCCCGGCAGCACAGCGGCGCTGGCTCTTCTCAACGACGCCGTCAAGAAAGGCGGCATCATGGCCTCCAGTCACGTGGGAGGGCTTTCAGGGGCCTTCATTCCGGTGACTGAAGACGAGGGCATGGTCGAGGCAGTGAAATCCGGGGCGCTCACTCTAGAAAAACTCGAAGCTATGACCTGCGTCTGTTCCGTGGGTTTGGATATGATTGCCTTGCCAGGGGACACCCCCGCAGAAACCATCAGCGGGCTTATCGCCGACGAGGCGGCCATCGGTGTCACCAACCACAAGACGACGGCGGTCAGGCTTATCCCGGTACCAGGCAAAAAGGCAGGGGACTGGGTTGAGTTTGGAGGTCTTCTGGGCGGAGGCCCCATTATGTCTGTGAGCCGGTTCAGCAGTTCGGATTTCATCAACCGCGGCGGACGGATACCCGCCCCGGTTCACAGCTTCAAGAATTGAGATTTCTTACTCGGAAGCGTAGTCGATCATTGTGATCACTTTTCGCCCTTTCAGGGCCCTTTCTGGAGCTAGGAACGGCAACCCGACCACGCAGAACAAGTCCGTGACCCTTCCCCCTGCCTCTTCGAGCAGCTCGGCGGCCGCGTTGAGCGTCCCTCCTGTGGCCAAAAGATCGTCGACAATGACGATATTGACGCCTTTGGGAACATCATGAGGATGAACTTCGAGAACTGCTTGTCCGTATTCCAGGGAATAGGCCTTCTGAAGGGTGACCCCGGGGAGTTTCCCTTTCTTTCGCACAAGGATCAGGGGAACGCCAAGATGAAGCGCCAAAGGCGCCGCAAATACGAATCCCCGGGACTCAACAGCGGCCACAGCGCCCAAAGCCTTGGAAGAATACGTGTTCTTCAGGGTATCGATCACGTGCCGAAAGGCCAAGGGACTGGTCAGGACACCGGTAATATCATAGAAGAGAATCCCCTCATGAGGAAAATTCGGCACCTTCCGGATCGCTTGGTCGAGGATGAGGTCGCTGTTCATAGCTTCCGGTATACCGGGGAGGGAAGCCGCTGTCAAATTCCGAAGAGAGAATCCCAACGAAGTTCGGCTTGAAAAAGTCGCGGGGTTCGCCCATAGTGCGAAAACCATGCTGCACTACCGCACCGTCGGAGAAGGCCGGCCGCTCGTCATTGTCCATGGTCTGTTTGGTTCGGGTGACAACTGGCTCACCCTGGCCGGCAAATTCCCTGGTTGGAAAGTTTACCTCCCGGATCTACGCAACCACGGTTCTTCTCCATGGTACGACTCCTTCCGCCTGTCCGATCTTGCGGACGACCTCAAGAATTTCGCCCAGGACAGGAAGCTGAGTCCCTGCCCCTGGATTGGACACAGCCTGGGTGGAAAGGCCGTCATGGAGCTGGCCCTCACGTTCCCCGATTCTGTGTCGGGCATCGCGGTCCTCGACATGGCGCCGCGCGCCAGCGCGCCCCGCTACCAAGGGTTCGTTCCTACCCTTCGCGCGCTCGACCTGGATCGGATCGCTTCGCGGACCGAGGCGCAGGCCCAGCTCCAAACCCAGATTCCCGATTCCATGACCCTTTTGTTTCTGCTCAAGAGCCTCACCAATGAACCCGGTTACCCGAGCCGCCTCCGCTGGAAACTGAACCTAGAAAGTCTTGACAGGAACTACGCTGAGATTTGGAAAGAAATCGCCGGAAACCGCTCGTGGGAGGGACCGGCTCTTTTTCTCCGCGGCGGCGCATCGGACTTTTTCCGTCCGGAGGATGAAGAGCCGGCAAAACGGCTGTTTCCGGCCTCGAGGTTCGAGGTGATCGCTGGAGCCGGCCACTGGCTTCACGCAGAAAAACCCGCGGAGGTCTTGGCTGTCCTCAATACCTGGCTCAAGGAGGTTCGCTGATGGAAGAACCCACCGCGTTCGAGTGTATCAAAGCGGTGCTGAAGACTGTCGAATTCGGTGCCGTGATGAGCTATGGCGAGGTTGCCCTTCGAGCCGGCTTTCCCCGAGGAGCCCGAACTGTGGTCTGGGTGCTAAAAACCGCCAGCGAGAAGGATGGGCTGCCGTGGCACCGAATCGTGCGCAAAGACCAACGGATCGCCATCAAGAATCCCGACGGACACTTTCTTCAGCAGAAACTTCTGGAGGCCGAGGGCTGGACGGTCGATCAATCCGGACGCCTTGTCCGGTGAACAGACGTTCGTTCCTCCTGAGTTGCTAACGCGAGGGAAACACGGTTTCGCCGCTACAAATGTCTTTGGTCTTGAAATCGCCTTCCGTGGCGCCTGAAAGGATTCGGCAGTTGCGTCCAACCGTCGTTCCTGCTGGGACCCTGACGTATTTGCCGATGAGATTCAATCCTGTATCGACAATGTTTGGAACCTCACGGTTTTCGGTCCTGTCATCGCCAAACCCTATGCGGGAAGACTCTCCCACAACCACGTCTTTGTCTATAATTGTCCTGTCGACGGTGCAGTTCCTTTTGATGACAGTTCTGTCGAAAATGATTGAATTCTTGACGAAAGCCCCTTCCTCCACAACGACGTTGGACGAAAGCACCGAATCCTCGACCCTCCCGTTGATGAGGCACCCTCCTGAGACTAGACTGCGCACCACGGTGGCTGTTTCGCCGAACTTGGCCGGAGGGAGTTCCCAATTCGTGGTGTAGATGTTGTGGTCGGAGTTCTTGTACAGGTCAAAAGGAGGGTCTTCCTTGGTCAGCTCAATGTTCGCCTTCCAGTACTCCTCCAAGGTTCCCACATCGCGCCAGTAGTCTTCGAATCTGTAGGAATAGACTTGACTCGATGAGATGATTTGAGGAATCACGTCCCTTCCGAAGTCTACGGTTTTTTTGTCGCCGCAGAACTCCCGCAGAATTCTTTGGAGGAAAGAGACTTTGAAAACGTAGACTCCCATGGATGCCAAGGAAGATTTGGGACGGACGGGTTTCTCCTCAAAGCTGACCACTCTTTTCCTTTCGTCGGCGGCCAAGATTCCGTAGTGTTTTGCCGACTCCATGGCGACGGGAGTGGTCGCGATGGTCAGGTCGGCGCCGAGTTCTGCGTGCTGCCTGAGCATGGGCCGGTAGTCCATATTATAGATGTGGTCGCCGCACAAGATGATCACCTGGTCAGCCTTCTTCTCGGTTACGAAGTCAAGGTTCTGAAACACCGCCTGAGCCGTACCGTTGTACCATTCGCCTTCTTTCCCGTGGTAGGGCGGTAAAATCGAAACGCCGCCGAACTTCCGGTCGAAGTCCCACGGCCTTCCAATTCCAATGTGTTCGCTCAGTGATCGAGGCAGGTACTGTGTGAGGACCGCCACATAGTTGATGCCGGAGTTGACGCAATTGCTGAGAGTGAAGTCGATAATGCGATACTTTCCAGCAAAAGGAACCGCAGGTTTAGCCCTGTGCTCCGCCAAGATATCCAGTCTCGTTCCCGCACCGCCGGCAAGAATCATCGCCACACTCGTCATTCCTGTGCCCCCACCGACTATCAGTCTAGCTCCATTTTGAGCGTTGCGCCCAAGAGATTCGGAGATTTCCCGCCCAGGTCCCGACTAGCCGACCTTGGCTCTCAAAAAGAAAGTTGAACAGGGCCGATTTTGTCTCTAGACTTGGGCGGATGAAAATCGTCTTTTTGGACGCGGGAAGCCTTGGCCCCGACCTCAACCTGTCAGACTTTTCTAAACGGGCAGAAGTGACGATCTGGGAGGCGACCTCGAAGACCGAACGGATACCAAGGCTGAAGGGTTTTGCGGTGGCCGTGGCCAACCGGGTGGCTTTTGACCAAGAGGTCTTTTCGGCCTGCCCGCAACTCAGACTTGTCTTGCTCACGGCGACAGGGTTCAACCACGTCGACCTTGAG
>CAYYUZ010000191.1:0-4617 GCA_964475005.1 uncultured Spirochaetales bacterium | reverse complement strand
TGAGCACGCGGCGGTTGAACTCGATCCAACTCAGTTCGCGGTTGGAAAACTCGTAATTGTCGCTCATGAAAGAATTACCTTGTAGCCGAAGACGTCTTCGAACATGTTGCATTTGTCGCTGAGGCTGAAGCGTTCCGCAGCCACGTCGGCGGTGTAGACGGCCTGCAGATGCATTTCTTCCTCGTGCCTTTCGAGGCGGAGATTAGTGATCTTCTGGCTGTGACCCCGGTCAAGAGCGTCGGCGACTCTCAAGATGGCAGCCAGTTTCAGAACGGCCAGGCGGTCCTCCCGCGGAAGACCCGTGTACGTCAAATGAGACGGTAGCGGCATGGTCTTGCGGTGGTAGCGGACCACGTTGCCGATGATACCGATGTCGGACCGGTTCAAGCCGAAGATCTCGCTGTTTTCGACAAGATACTGCCCGTGTTTGTGGTGGCCTGAAGGTTTGATATAGGTGCCAATGTCGTGAAGAATGGCGGCCACCTCAAGCAAAAGCCGGCTTCGTGGATCGAGATTGTGGTCCCTTTTCATTTGGTCGAAAATCTGGAGGCTCAGGTCGGCCACGTGTTTGGCGTGTTCCAGGTCAAAATGGTACTTCTTGCCCAAACTCAGGGCGCTCGCCCTGACCTGCTGAAGGAACCGGCTTTGAATTTCCGCGTCGATGCCCGGCCCCAGTTCCACAAGGAGTCCTTCCGAATAGCCGACTTTCGGGATGAAGATCTCGTCTGCGGCCGTGTCCTCCAGAAGGTAGAAGAAGGCCAACAGTGCGCTCCCGAATCCCTCCACTGCCGAAGCGGGAATACCGTAACGCCTGACAATTTCTTCGGGACTGAGACGGTGGATCAGATGCGTCAGCTGGAGCCATTGGGTTTTGTTCACCCTCCAGTAGCGGTCTCCCTCGGCGGCCTCGGCAATCTCGGCGGCCAGGCGGGCGTAGTTCCCGACGGCGATGAACGACTTGATAGTTCCCAGTTTCATCTCGTCGTCGAGAATCTCCTTGGTGGTGTTCATGCTTTGCCGAAGCGTCTGAGGGGTGATTTCCTCAAGCTGGCTTCCTCGGTAAGCTTCCTCGAGACGGACGGTGCCGAAGTTGAGCGAGTGGACGGCGCAGATCATTCCCCGGCGCAACAAAATCAGTTCGGTACTTCCGCCGCCCACTTCGGCGATCATGGAGTTGTGTTTGCTGAGCAGGGTCCATTGGTCTTTGAGCGCGTACTGGACGGCCATGTACGAAAGCCGGTTTTCTTCGATGCCGTCGAGAACCTGAATGCGGAACCCTGTGCGCACCTCGACGCGGTCGATGAAGGTGTCGCGGTTGCGGGCTTCGCGCAAAGCCGCGGTGCCGATGACGCGGACGACTTCAGGCGTGAGGTTGTAGGCGCTCAATAATTCTTTGTATTGAAGAAAGATCTGGATCGCCTGGAAGATCGTCTTCTTCCGAATGATCCCTGTTGTATAGACTTCCCGGCCCAGGCCCATGAACTTCGTCGCCTGTTCGATGATCTGCATATCCCGGCCTTCGGGGAACTCGGCAAGAACCAAACGGAGGAAGGTCGATCCGACGTTGATGACGGCAAAAAGCTTGGGAGGCATGATCACTCTCCGCGGACACCGGGCCGTTGGGCCGCTCGCTTTGCCAGATCGGCGGCCCCGAGAATCCCAGCTTCGTCACCCAGAATAGCGGCTTTTACAACGGCATCATCGGCCACAAACTCCCACGCGGAAGCCCTCATAGCCTTCTCGACCCGTTGAATGTAGTAGTCGCCGAGCTTCTCAACCAAACCGCCGCCCAGAAGGACGAGTTCGGGATTCAGAAGATTGAGGCAACCGCCCAAGTGGGTTCCCAGCAAGTCTGCCGCCCGGTCGATGATGGCGACAATGTGGGGATTCCCCTCTTTGAGTCCCTGGGAGAAGAACTTACTGCTGATGGCCTTCAGGTCCGCGCCGTTTTCCGCATAGACCCCCGTCAACGTTCCGTTGGCGATCAGCCCTGCGGCTTCTTTTCCCATCGCTGTACGGCTGGCCAAACCTTCCACGCAACCGCGGTTTCCGCAGCCGCAGAGGGGGCCTTCCAATTGAAGGATCATGTGCCCGATCTCGCCGGCGTTACCGCCGAAGCCCGCGTACAGTTCTCCGTTGAGGATCAGGCCGCCCCCAATGCCTGTTCCCGGAAACACCCCGAGAACATGCTGGTGGCCTTGAGCGGCGCCGGCGACAAATTCACCCCACACGCCGGCGTTCACGTCGTTTTCGAGGATGATGGGGCAACCAAACTCGGCCTCGAGCCGACTAGCAAGGGGGAAATTGTGAAAACCGAGGTTGGGGGCGCGGACAACTGTGCCTTTCTTGCGGTCAAGGATGCCGGGCACCGACATGCCTACCGCGCCAATATCCTGTGCCGATTTGCCGGCTTGAGCCAGCGCGTCCTTCAGAGTGGCGACGATATCGGCGTAGACGGCCTCGGCTCCCGCTTGCGTTTGACTCTTTCTCTTGGTCTTGGAAAGCACCTGATACCCTGGGCCGACCACTCCGGCAAGCATCTTGGTGCCGCCCAGATCAAACCCGATGTGGAAATCTGCCATAGGTATCCTCCGTTTGGAGCGTCATTATACCGGACTGGTTGGGTTCCGGGAACGGGAGGATCAATTTCTAACAAAGGCCATAAGGTTGACTTCCTGGAACCAGGCTCCGGCCGAACTGGTACTGGAGCCGTAGGGAAGGGTGCTGCCATTGGTCGAAACGTAGTTGGTGACCGTGGTGGTGTCGCCGACGGCACCCCAGGCGATTTCAGCGGTCGCCCGAATCCCCCAACTCCAGCGCTCTCCTCCCGGGAAGGCAACTTCCAGCCCAGTCTGTTCGTAGAACCCGCCCCTGACGTTGTCGAGGAAGGTCTTGGCCGCGGAATTGGCGTAGTAATGGTGATCAGTGTCAAAACACCAGGTATAGGGACTCAACCTAACGCTCGGCGTTAGTTGCCACCCAGGCTGCTTCCAGGTCCAGGAGCAACTCAAATACGGGATAAACCATTGTTGCTGATACGAGATCAACAGGCCCGAGAACGTTGCATCGGTGACTGCCCCGTTGTTTTGTACGTAGTGACCTGTTCCGTTCCAGCCCTCCCACGAAACCCAGCGGTAGAGAAGCCCGACTCCAATGCGGAATTCGTTCTCCCAAGGAGAGAAGACTTGTTCGGCTCGTACTGTCCAGTGGGTTGCCAGGTATCCGATTTGTTGCGATCTGGCCGAACTGTAGTCGGTGGAACCCGAACCCGTGTTCCAATCCTCGTCGACCATGGTTCCGCTGGTTATGGGAAAAGCCGCTCCCAGCGCAAGAGCCGTCGAGGTCCAGCGGTTCCACGGCCACTCCACGGAAAGGTCGACCGCCAACGAGGGGGGAATGTCCCAAACTAAACGGCTGATAGGATTGTCGTAGGTTCCGTTGCGGAGGACCAACTCAGTGGCGTTGCCGACCGACAGCGAGGTTCCCACCTCAAAGCGCGGCTGTTGAGGTTCCTCGGCAAACGTGACCTCGGCAAGAACAGAAAAGAAAGCCGTGAGGGCCAAAAGACGCTTCATATCAGCGGACTCCCCTTCGAAATTCGGCAATCACGATGGCCGCGGCGGCGGCCACGTTCAGCGACTCGGCCCCATCGGCAAACCGAGGAACCGTGAGCCGCCGGTTCACTTTGGCCTCAAGGCTGGCGCTGATGCCGTGGCCTTCGTTTCCTAGAACAACAAGGCCCTCTGACAGAAGCGGAGCTCCGAAGATTGTCTCCCCCTCCAAGAACGTCCCCAAGACCGGCGTTCCAGCAGGAAGTGCATCAAACCACGCCCCATCGACGATCCCCGTCTTCACGCGAAACAGCGCTCCCATGGACGCTTGGACAGCCTTGGGACCAAAAGGATCGGCTGTCTCTGCCGTGTGAAAGACGGCGGCAAACCCAAACCACGCGGCCGTTCGGATCAAGGTCCCGACGTTGCCAGGATCCTGAAGTCCGTCAAGCACCAACGCGAGTGTGCCGGGAACCCACGTCGGAGGACGAAAACTTAGAGGCTTGCGGACGACGGCCAAGACCTCAGGCGCGGTACGGAAGCCACTGACGCGTTCCAGTTGCTCGGCCGTCAGGCCGTAGCCGTCGACGGCCTCAAAATGCGTCTCAAGGGCGAGAAGGGCCTCGATGGACCATCCAGCCCTCCGGATCTCGGCCAGGAGTTTCTCCCCTTCGGCGAGAAACAGACCGGTCTCGTCGCGGTCTTTTCGGTTCTTGAGGGCCGCCCACGCGGCCAGTTGTCTTTTCGAGGCGGTCACGCAAGTAGTGTAGCACGGGGAGTCCAAGTTTCTTTACCGCTGTGATACGATGCGCCATGATTGGAAATTTCGTCCTTGTCGCTGTTGGGGGTGCCCTCGGTTCGGTAGCCCGGTACGGCCTCAACGTCGTTCTGAGAAACTTGGAGCTATTGCAGACGATGGCCGTTCACCGTGATGATCGTCCGACCGCGGTTGCCCTTCCATGGGGTACTCTGGGCGCCAACGTTTTGGGCTGTTTCTTGATCGGACTGTTTACCGAGTGGGCCGGTTCAAAGGTCGGTCTTTCCGCCGAAGCCAGGCTCTTTCTAA
>CAYYUZ010000190.1:0-4626 GCA_964475005.1 uncultured Spirochaetales bacterium | reverse complement strand
GCCTCTGGGACAGCTACATCAACACGTTTTCCGGAGGCGAGAAACTGCGCCTCAATATTGCCAGGGCCATGGTGAAGGGACCGAGACTCCTCCTTCTTGACGAACCCACGGCCAGCCTGGACCAGCATTCCAAGGAGAGGGTGAGAGTGCTGCTCGAACAGCTCAAGGCCGAAGGCGTGACCATGCTGGGAATTTTCCACGACCTTGAATTCATGGGAGCACTGTGCGACCGTGAGTACCCCATGGACGGTGGCCGATTGGCGTAGGCGTTAAGCCTCCACTGGGAACCGAGTGAGGTTTTCGGGGCTGGGTTTGATCTTGCCGTTCTCGATTTCGTGAACCAGGGAGCAAACCAGTTCGTTGTAGGGCGTCGGTACGCTGTGGCCCTTTCCAAACGCGACAACCACCCCGTTGATGGCGTCTACTTCGCTTTTCTTGCCGCGCTCGAGATCTTGAAGCATGCTGGCCTTCAACCGCCTGTGTTTTCTTATGAGGAGGGGGAGCAAACGGAAGGAGAGTCTCTGTTTGAACCGGGTCTTGTAGTCGATGAGCCGCCAAATGTCCTTGCCTTGAATCGGGGCGATATCGATGTCGGCGGCAACCGCGACGTCGATGCATTCCTTGAGCAGATGCTGAACGCACCGCCGCGAGGGCTTGTTGCGGACAACCTCGCCGAAGGTCAGGCCGGTGACCGCCGACATCCCGCTAAAGGCGCAGTTGATAAGCAGCTTTGCCCACCGGGCTCCCAGAAAGTTCTTTTCTATGGCGACAGGTCCCAGGCATTCCAGAACCTTCTGAATTTTGCTGAGCCACCGGGCATCGGGTTCGGCAAGAAAGGAACCCAAACCAAAGGTCAGGCTGTCGGGTTCGGAGGTGAGTTCACTCACCCCGTCGCCGATTAGGGTCGCTCCCCAGGCAATCGAACAACCGAACGTCCGCTCCACGGAAACGACGTCGGCCACCGACAATTCCGGCAATCCGTTCTGCGTCGTGCAGATCACACCGTCGGGCCTCAAATGGGGAAGGATCTCCTCGACCGTGATTTTGTTGTCGAGTTGCTTCGTCATCAGGAAAACCAGGTCGTAGCTCTCGGTCACTTCGCCAGGAAGCAGGGCTCTGACTGGCACTGTCCAGTTTACGGTACCGCGAACTTGGGCTCCTCTAGCCTTGAGCCCAGCGACGTGAGAAGCGTTGCGGCTGATCAATTCGACGTCGAAGCCGGCCCTCGTCATGGCGGCCCCTAGGATGGTGCCCAGAGATCCCGCTCCCCAAAGGCCGATCTTCATAGTCCAATGTACCTGTGGGCAATTTCGTTCAGCTCGAGGGCCAACGCGTCGGGCCGACTGATCATGACCAGATGATCGGCCGCGATGGGCCGGATATCCTCAATCGCCAAATTTGAAGCCAAGTACCGCTGCTGGGCTTCGGTGAGCGTCTTGTCGTTAGTGCAAACGACGTAGGTTTTTCCAACGGCTGGGTAGTCGGTCCAGTCCATTTTTTCGGTGAGCACGCAAACGGGCTCTGGAAGGGAATCTTGGCCAAGAACGTAAGCGATTTGCTCGGGTGTGCACTGATTGCCGAAGACGTTAACGAATAGTCCTTCAAGGCTCTTGACGGGAATCCGGTCAAATTCGGCTTGCGCAGTGACGGCGTCGATGGTCTTCTTCTGGATCTCGGGCCCAAAGACGCCGATGGCCGTGGTGCCGTTTTTGGGGATGTTGGCCGCGACAAACACGACATGACAGACGCGGCTCGAAACCTTCGCCAGCGCCGCGGCCAGCAGTCCGGCCCCAGAATGCCCAACCAGCACGACCTTGTCCGCCCCTGTGCCCTCGATCAATTGGGCATGGTAGTCCACGATCTCCCCAAAACTCATCTTCAGACGATTCTCTCGGGTGTTTTCAGGCATTCGGGGAGAAATAGACACCGCCGGAAACTCAAGGAGGGGGAGGAGAAACTTCCAAAGCCAATGCGACATTCCCGCACCCGGCAGCAAGACAAAACTGATCTTCATGATGAAGTCATTGTTATGCCAATAAGGATTTTTTTCTAGACCCGATTCCAGCGGCGTCAGAACCCCTCAGCTACCGTTGGAGACCTTCAGGACGGAGTAGTCGATGACTTGGGTGGCGGCTTGGGTGAAGTTGATATTCTGATAGTGCACATGGTCGTAGAGGTCGCTGCCCCAGTCAAAGTAGGCGTTGTTGCCGTTCACATCAACGGAAATGTAGAAGGACAACGTGACACTGCCGGTGTAGGTCATGGCGTTGGTCCCCGGGTCGGAGGCTGAGGTGTAGGTCTTAAGGACTTCACTGAACCCGTTGTACAGCGTCGCGTTGATCTGGCCGTTCTGGTAGTAAACCCCAGGAGAAGTTTGCTGCTGAACGTAAATCTGAACTTTGTGGCCAATGACCCCCGCCGGGATATTGATGATTTGCACGGAAATTGAATATCCGCCGCCGGATGTGGTGCTATTGTCAGTGTTAGTTGTGGTGTTGCTGGTCACAGCAGAGCAGTCACAGAGCAATACTGACAGTGCGAACACGGCAAGGTGTTTCATAAATATCATTTTACAACACTCGATGGTTTTGGTCTTCTTTTACAAACACAAGCGGCGGAAGAAGAACCGCGAGAAACAGAAGATTGAAGACAGCGTTTCCCGGCATTTCGGCCAGAAAGGACCCCAAGCTGTCGATGGCAAACCACCCCAGAGTGCTCAGCAGAATCACCCGTCGTACGAAAGCCGCTTCGAGCGGACCGGCTTTTTTCGTGAGTAGGAACAACAGGAGTCCCCACCCGACCATGACTCCCCCAAGGACGGCGTTGACCGCCCGTGTGCTTTGGTCGAAGCCGCTCGGATCACCGTCGAGAGGCCCTTTCAGAAGATCGAATAAGAACAGCCAAGGCCCCGAGGTGGGCGGGAAACTCGCGGCCGCAGAGACCAAGCCGAAGACCACCACCAACACACTGGCCGCTCTCAACCAAAGGCGCGACAGTTCCTTTTTCATAGGTTACCTCTTTCTCCCCAAGGTACTGATGGCGCCGCCCAACAGGCCCGCAACGATTGCGGTGCCCGGCGGACGTGGATTTCTGCTGCTGGTCCTAGACATCCAACTTCTTATCTTTCCTTAGATCTAGTGCCAATTCTCCTGTCGCATCCCCACGTCACCCATTCCGTCTACGGGAGAACGAATACCTTCAAAGTTCAGCCACCTTCACTCTACTCCCACCGCCTCGATCTTGTCCAAACCTTCTTTCTTCGGCGGCCCTCTGCGTCCTTGAGCGCAGCGGGCGGTGAAAACCTAGGATCAGGAAGACTCGAACCACAGGGGTCACAGGGGAACGGCTAGGAAAGACATATGTCGGGGTGAGCCTTCTATTTCTCCGTGCCTCCGTGTGGAAATTCTTTCGGCTGACAGAACGCGTTCGGGATGTTAGGGTATGAGCGGAGGCTCACTTTGAACCCATCCCCCGCACCCGCCCGTCGCTGGGCGGTCTTGGCCGCCCTGATGGCCGTCACCTTGGCTAACGAGACCCAGTGGCTCTTGCATGCCGCAGTTGCACGACCCGCGGCGGCGTTCTACGCCGGTCAGTTTGACCCGACCTCGCTGTTCAACATCGATTTCTTGGCGCTCTGCTACATGCTTGTCTTTTTGGTGGCGGCACTCCCGGCAAGTTGGGTTCTCGACCGTTGGGGTCTGGGAGTCGGGGTGGGAATCGGCGCCGCCTTAACCATCGTGGGGTCGGCGGGAAAGGGACTGTTTCCCCAAAGTTTCGGCGCCCAGGTTGGATTTCAGCTGGTTCTGGCCCTCGCGCAGCCGTTTCTGATCAACGCGGCGACGACGCTGGCTCGGGACTGGTTTCCGGCCCGCCAGAGAGCGACGGCGGCGGGGCTCGCCAGCTTGGCACAATACCTGGGTTTCGTCGTAGCCCTGGTCGCCGGTCCGCTCCTGATTCAGGTGAACCCCGCCCTCACCGGCTACGGCGACGGCTTTCCGCTTCTTCTCCGGACGTTCGCGGTGGTTTCGGCGGTCGCGGGGGTATCGGCGCTCCTCTTGGTCCGCAAGGGACCGCAACGAGAGCTTCCGGCCGCCAACGCCAGCTTTGTCGGCGACCTGAAGAAACTTTGGGGATCGCGTGACTTCCGGCTCACGCTTTTGCTGTTCTTCTTGGGACTAGGGATGCTCAACGCGGTCACCTCGCTCACCGACGCCATCGCCGCCTCGATGAAGGTGGCCGACTCCGACGGTCTTCTGGGTGTCGGGCTGATCGCTGGTGGCATGGTGGGGGCGGTGGTCCTTCCCTTGCTGTCCGACGCCTTGGGAAAACGGCGGGCCTTCCTTGTTCTGTGCATGGGCTTGGCTGTGCCCGCGTTGGCCCTGCTCGCCCTGCTTCCCGACGGTTGGTACGGTCTGGGCATCGGTTCGATGGCGCTGTTGGGCTTCGCGCTGATGAGCGCTGGCCCTATCGGCTTTCAGTACGCGGCCGAGATGACCATTGGGGTGCCCGAGGCCGCCAGCCAGGGAGTGCTGCTTCTTGTCGGTCAGATATCGGGCATCGTGTTCACCGCGGGAATGTCGGTTGGCGGTGCCGGTTCGATTCGCCTCTGGCTGGGGATTTTCGCCG
>CAYYUZ010000189.1:0-4884 GCA_964475005.1 uncultured Spirochaetales bacterium | reverse complement strand
TCCGCGGGGTAGATGTCAGTCAAGGGAGGGACTCGGCCAAAAGTGGCAAACCAGATCGCTGGGGCAATTGTGCGTCCGCCTTGCCGGTCACCCAACCAGGCCCCCCACCACGAATACGTGCTGTGGGCAACAACGTGATGCTGGCAGCGAGACATGAGGTACAGGTCTTCTTCTGCGAGACCACCCTCGACCAAACGGAAGCGTGTCCCTAGATCGAGTTCGCGGCGACACCACTCAGGGTCGTCGGTAAACACGAGAACCGGACCTGTGGCAGACAAGAGTTCCAAAGCCTTTCGAAAGTACTGGGGATCAAGAGAAAAGAAGCCCTTTGTCGTTAGGTAGTCCCCACGACGAACATGAACAGAAACAGATTCTGGCTGCTCGGCTATCGACAAGAACTCAACCATTGAAGGTCTGAGGGTGGAGCGGAAACGTAAGGACTCCCGGACCGATTTGGCGTGGTCGGCAAAGTAGTGGTAGCTCTGCCAGTAACCAGCCCAGTAGGCTGGACCCTTAACCGCCGTATGCCAGGCTTCAAACTGCGCCTTGGTCTGAGTGACCCAGCGCTTGTATTGGGCTGGTAGGAATTTCTGGCCCCACCTGTAGAGCGCACCCAGGCTTCCGCTTTTCCCTCTAAGCAGGATCAACTCGTTCGGCTCCGCCCAACATAGCGGACCCACCCACGCCTCAAGGCTTCGCTTAGTTTCGGGGTCGAGGCTTCCCGTTACAGCCCACCCAGAACCCGTGGCCGCACTTTTGGCTACGGCAAAGGCGACCTCAAAGAGAAGGTTCCCCAGGCGGCCACCCAAATGAAAGATATGGCGTTGTCTCGAAGAGTTCACTAGTTTCTTCTCAGAATCCGCTTAACAATCTTCTTCGCCGTCTTCGTTGCTTTCCCCAAGAAGGTCGCTTCGCGGTTCCAGAAATTTCTTTTTGCCATCCGTCTGTCGTACCACCGGTCAACCTTGACTTCTGCCGGATGTTGCAAAGGAAACTTCACAGGGGTGGGCGGGGGTTCCTCTGGACCGGTTCCATCTCCTACAGTGTGGGTCGCATCGCTTCCAAATCCGATATTCTCGACAAGACTCTCAGATGGAATCACGCAAAGGCTTCTTGTCTTGAGCAAAAGGTAGCAGAACTGAACATCCCAGGTATCAAGGCGACCTTCGGCAGCGGACTCAAGATTTTGATGCCACCACGCGACCAGTTGGGGCTTCTTAAGAAATTTCCTAATAGGTTCCTGGCCGCCGAGTTGAAAATAAGACTCGGCCAGAGGTTCATACTGGTCCCAGACCCGCTTCCAGGTTCCCCATCCCCAAATCGCTGCAAACCGAGAAAAACGATAACTCTCGACCCAGGGAGCCCGACCCAAGGCCTGATGACCAGACACGCACATGACCCGAGTGTCGTCGCGAAATCTTGTTAGGAGCTCCTCTTGATATTGAAAAAAAGTCGGATCGGGAACTATGTCGTCCTCGAGGATGATCCCTTCGGACACATGTTCGAAAAACCAAGAGATGGCCGCAACGACACCTCGGCGACAGCCGAGGTTCTGGTTCTGAAACAGGGTCTGAATTTCACAGGGCCAATCGACCAGGGTCTCGACCAACTTTCTCACCTCTGCACAACGTGCAAAGTCGGTTGTCCTTGAGGGTCTCGGACCATCTGAGGCCACAAACAGGCGGGAAGGCTGAACCAAACGCAGCGCTTCTAGAACCCGAGAAGTTTCTTTGGGTCGATTGAAGGTGATCAGAAGAACAGGGACGTTCACAACAGTGCTCCTTTTCGGCCTCAACCCCGATAGACCCTAAAATCGCTCTCGGTTGGTTTTGCTCCCCCCTGCTCGAGTGACCACAGGGGTACTTTTCCATAGAAAGAAGCCCAGCTTGAAAAGGTACTTGGTGGAGCCATCAGATAGTCGCATTGCGCCATCAACGTCATGTCTTGAATAGCAGACCCATTGGGAAAGACCGCGGTGAACTTTGAAAAGTCAGAGTGCGGCAGGGGTTCATTGGAGAAGACCAAGAAAACCACTTTGTGGGGTTTGAACAGCTGACAAACCGATTGCATCCCTGCAAGGTATTCCGCCAACGACAAGAAGTGTTTTGTTCCTCTGTAATCTGCCCATCGCAAATGAACGCCAACCAGAAGGTCTCCGCGGCTCTTCGCGTAGGTGGCGAAATTTGAAGCTGAATCAACAACAGAGGGGTGGGGTCGAAACCGCTCGACAATCCTCTCCCGAAAACTTGAAACTGACTCGTATCCCCGAAAAAGCCAGGCCCGAAAAAAGACCGTTTTGCCTTCTTGTAGTGGGTGCTCCAGTTGGGGAATCCGTTCTTGGTCGAAATTCAGCTCTCGATCGCCCCAGTAGAAAAAACGCACAGCGCCTGGCAACCAAGAGCGTGCGACCCACACAAGCCTTTCTTGCCAGTAGGTAAAGGGAGCCAGGGCCGGAAAGAGCCTGTCATAGGGAGCCAAGGCCGGGTTGAAGAACTCGACTTTATGTTTCCAGCAAAACGCTGAAAGATGGGCTGCCAAAAACAGCCTGTTGCCCAACCTGCCGAACGGCTCAAGATTGACAAGCACTGTGGCGACCCTCTGCTATTGTGCCGACTTTATCCATCTTCGGACCTTCCTTGCCAAACGTTCAGAGAGTCTTCTTGATCCGGTTACGTTGAGGAAACGGTGCCAAAAATACCAAGAAGAACCCAGGTATGAAAGGAGCATCCGCCGTCGCTCCGCTTCAAGCCGGCGACGGTTGAGGGGTTCCTCGCTAACACCGCCACCTTTGTATCGAGCTACGGGGAAATGCAGGGCCGAGAACTGGGCACCAGCTTTCATCGCCCGCAAAAACCATTCTTGATCGGCAGCGATTTGAAAACTCAGGTCGTAGCTGCCGTAAGTCTCAAAAAAAGCCTTGGGAATGAAACTTGCCTGGTGAGGAAGTGCGGCGTCGAGAAACGTGTTCACCTTGAAAGAAGAATCGCGAACGTCGGCTCTTCCTCCGGAATCGAGCAACAGGTTGCCGATCCAGATGTGCTTTTTCTCGGTCAAGCGCGTGCGGATGGTATTCCAGTCGATACCTTCAAAAAAGCGATCGCCGCAATTCATGAAGATGATGTACTCACCTTGAGCCAGGGCAATTCCTTTGTTCATGGCGTCGTAGATACCAGAGTCAGGCTCGCGGATGACCTTTTGAAAAGAACATCTTTCGGATCCTAAGAATGCCTCTGTTCCGTCGGTCGATCGGCCGTCAACGAGAATGGCTTCAAAATCCTCGGGAAGAAGGAGCCTAAGGTTTTCGTTCGTGACCTTGAGTTCCGACAAAGAATTGTAAGAGACCGTTATCACGCTGACGAGGGGCTTTGGGAACGAGCTTGAAAGCAATGTCGAGATCCTCTATGACCTTCTCACGAGCAAACGACGAACGATGAAGAGCACCATCCTCTTTGAAAGGCTCGCAAAATCTCTCAGAGCTTTTCCCATCAAGCAACAAACGAAAGACACAGAAACAGGGGTCGCGCTCCTGTTCTTCTCGTAGGCAAGAAGCTGATCCTTGAGGAGGACCAGCCCTGAAAGGTAGGCTTGGTACCCGAACTCTACGGATTCCCGCGCTGCCTTCCCCAGTTCCATCCAATCAACCGAAGAAATCGCATTTCCCTTTTTCTCTTCTAGAAGAAATCCGTTGACCTTGTGGACGACATACTCCGAAAGCGTAGGATAGTTGAAGCCAACGACCGCCATCCCCTGTGCCATGGCTTCAAGAAAGGACATGCCAATTCCTTCCCGCTTTCTTGGAGAGATGTAGATTCCACATTCCCCGACAACCTTCTGATACTCTTCTCGAGACCCGAACCACGTGCTTCGTGTCCATCCTTCTCTCTGTTCAAGTGACTGGCTTATCGTCTGCCCCGGGTCCGGGGCGAAATGATGATGGATGGCAATCTCTGAGTCCTGAAAAAGAGTCTTGATTTCAGAAAAGGAGACGTCGGTCTTTCTTTCCCAAAAAAAGGCTCGACGAAAGTCTCTCGGAGTCATTTTTGGAAACTTCTCAGGATTTGGAAAATACTGGAGGTAGAAGCTTCGCAGTCCTATTCTTCTTTGTATTTTCTGAATGGCCTTAGAAAAATTCACAAAGAAATAGCGACCGTATTCCACCCAACCGTTTGCCGATCTATTGCCAGAATCGTCAAACATGGGAACCAACACGATCTTCTGACATCGGAGCCTCTTCAACATCTTTACCGGATAGACGATCTGGAAAAAAACAATCAGGTCGAACTCAGATCTGTTGACTTCGTCGATGATCCCTTGGTCGTTTGTCGACCACGAACTATCCCAGAAGACCTGAACGGAACCCATCGATCTCAGGAACTCGATGAAGAACTCGGTTGACTTGGTCTTGTCGTGATAGGAGTGGTCGATGTAAGCGATCCTATTCAAGAGATACCCCGGTCCTTTTGCATATTTTGTCGTCTGGCGATAAAATGAGAAGTATGACGTACCTGCCACGACATCTTGAGCGGTCGCTCAGTGAAGCTGTTCTTCATTTTGCCGCCATTGGACTCATGGGACCTCGGCAAGTTGGAAAATCCACTCTGTTGTCCCACTTATTGAAAGATAGCCATCGGGTGCTGAGCTTCGATGATCTGGGGCTGCGAAGCGCCGCGAAGCGCGATCCCGACCTCTTTCTCGATAGCTTTCCGGGTCCGGTTATTCTCGACGAAATTCAGTATGTTCCCGAACTTTTGTCGTCGGTTAAGAGAAAGATCGATCAGGGAGCCGCACCAGGCACCTTCATCATCACGGGTTCTCAACAGTATTCGCTGATCAAGAACCTTCAAGAAAGCCTCGCCGGTCGTATTCTTTTGTTTGAACTTGGAC
>CAYYUZ010000188.1:0-4938 GCA_964475005.1 uncultured Spirochaetales bacterium | reverse complement strand
CCAAGGTGCCCTGCGGTCGCAAACGAAAAAAGAAAAAAATCGCCACCCATAAACGCAAGAAGAAGCTGAGAAAGAATCGCCACAAGAAACGCATCCGCTAGTTTTGCGAAAGCTTGACATGCTCCGGTGTTCCGGATAATTTAGCCTGCGTGAGATCGATTCCGGGTAGTGTAATGGTAGCACCACAGATTCTGATTCTGTTTGTGAGGGTTCAAATCCTTCCCCGGAAGTCTTTCCTTTTTTCTTCTGTTGCAAAACCGGCTCATGGCCGGTTTTTTTTTAGCCTGACGATGTTTGCCTGGTTCCGAAGCGTGTGACGTAAAAGAGGTCCGATGAAAACCAACTGCAGTTTAATCCTTCACGATGGTACTCTGTTCCCGGGAGTCGGCTTCGGCTCACCGGCTCCTTTTGCTGGGGAACTTCGCCCTGGAAACGCCGACCGCAAGGCCGCGGGTGAGGTTGTCTTCAATACAGGGATGACGGGCTACCATGAAGTGCTCACCGACCCCTCGTACACGGCCCAGATCGTCGTCATGACCTACCCGCACGTCGGCAACTACGGCTGCGATTCATCGTGGTCCGAAATCGGTCCCGAGGAGAAGGTCACCAGAATGGGAGTGAAGTGCGCCGGCCTTGTCGCCCGCTCGCTCTACGAAGGTCCGGTGCCCGCCGGTAGGGTAACTCTCGACACGTTTCTTGAAAACCATCGGACTCCCCTGCTGACGGGGGTGGACACCCGGAAGCTGACGATTCACCTTCGCGAAAAAGGGGCTCAGGCGGGTGTGTTAATCCGCACCGAAGGGAAAAACCCCACGGCAGCCGACCTGGAACAGGCCCGGCGCTACCTCGATGCGTTCCCGCCCATGGAAGGCTGCAACTTGGTCGAAGAAGTGGGAACCGAAGCTCCCGCGGTCTTCAACCCCTCTGGGCATCCCCACCTCGTGCTTGTCGATTCAGGCATCAAGATGAACATCGTCAGAGAGATCACCGCACGCGGCGCCAAGGTCACTGTGCTCCCCGACGACGTAACCCGAGACCAGATTCTGGCCCAGAAGCCCGACGCCATCCTCTACTCCTCGGGTCCAGGCGACCCGGCCGTCCTCGACGAGCAGATTGCGCTCATCAAGAGCCTTCTGGGGACGCTGCCTGTCTTTGGCATCTGTCTGGGGCATCAGCTCATCAGCCTCGCTTTGGGCGCCAAGACCTACAAGATGAAGTTTGGCCACCACGGGCTAAACCACCCTGTCAGGGACGAATTGACCGGAAAGGTCTTCGTGACCACGCAGAACCACGGCTTTGCCGTCGATGAAAAGACGCTTCCCAGCGACCTTGGCGTTTGGTTCCGCAACGCGAACGACGGCACGGTCGAAGGGGTCTACTCGAAATCGTTGAACGCCAAGTGCGCCCAGTTCCACCCCGAGGCGGCGCCCGGTCCCCACGATTCCACCTGGATCTTCCAGTCCTTCCTCGACGCCATTCCTCAACCCGTCCAAAAGTAAACAGGAGACGCCATGCCAGCTCGAAAAGACCTCAAGAAGATCCTCCTGATTGGTTCGGGACCGATTGTGATCGGTCAGGCCTGCGAGTTCGACTACTCGGGAAGCCAGGCCGTCAAGGCGCTCAAGGAAGAGGGTTACACCGTCGTGCTCATCAACCCTAACCCGGCCACCATGATGACCACTCCGGGCCTTGCGGACACCGTCTACATGGAACCCCTGACGCCCGAATACATGGAAGAAATCCTCAAGAAGGAGAGGCCCGACGCGGTCATTTCAACCATGGGAGGCCAGACGGCGCTCAATCTGGCCCTGAGCCTTCACGAAAAGGGAATCTGGCAGAAGTACGGCGTTGAGGTCATCGGCGCCAACATCGACGCCATCCGGGTCGCCGAGGACCGAGGCCTGTTCAAGGCCAAGATGGCCGAGATCGGGTTGGAAAGCCCGCGCTCGAAACTTGTGCACAGCTACGAAGAGGCCAAGGTTCTCGAAGTCGATCCTGGCTTTCCTCTGATCCTGCGGCCAAGTTTTACCCTCGGCGGCATGGGTGGCGCCATCGCCCGGAATTCTGAAGACTTCAAGATGCTGTTGGAACACGCTCTGGCCGAATCGCCCGTCCACTCGTGTCTTGTCGAAGAGAGCCTTCTGGGGTGGAAAGAGTTTGAAATGGAGGTCATGCGCGACAAGGCCGACAACGCGATTGTCGTGTGTTCCATAGAAAACATCGACCCGATGGGCGTCCACACGGGCGACTCCATCACCATCGCCCCCATTCAGACCCTGAGCGACCGCGAGTACCAGACCATGCGCGACGCCTCGATCTTGGTGCTGCGCGCCGTCGGCATCGACTGCGGGGGCTCGAACGTGCAGTTCGCTGTGCACCCCGTCACTGGCCGCATGGTCGTGATTGAAATGAACCCACGGGTCAGCCGCTCCTCGGCACTGGCGTCGAAGGCCACAGGGTTCCCCATCGCCAAGTGCTCGGCAAGGCTGGCCGTAGGCTACACCCTCGATGAGGTGGTCAACGAAATCACAGGCAAGACCGTCAGCTGCTTTGAACCCGCGCTCGATTACTGCGCGGTCAAAGTTCCCCGTTTTGAGCTTGAAAAGTTCCCCAACGGGTACCGCACCCTCGGCACCCAGATGAAGTCGGTGGGTGAAAGCCTTGCCCTGGGGCGCACCGCTCTGGAGGCCCTCAACAAGGCGCTGCGTGCCGCCGAAGCCGGAGTGCAGGGATTGCAAGTGCTCAAGAACGTGGGAGCCGCCGAACTCGAGGTCATGCTCACCACGCTTCACCCCAAACGGCTGATGGCTACCTACACGGCCTTGAAACAGGTTGGTTCGCAAGGCGCCGCCGCCCGGGCCGCGGAACTGCAACCCATCACCGGGTTCGACCCCTGGTTTCTCGATCTTCTCATCCAGCAAGTCAAACTTGAGGAGAAGATCGCCGTGGGTCCCCTCGACCACGATCTGCTCCTGGAAGCCAAACAAGCCGGGCTTTCGGACCAGCATATCGCCTACGTCGGCGGCTTTGATCGCGCGGAAATAGAGGACTTGCGGGAAAAGCTAGACATCCACTCCTCGTATCACTTTGTCGATACCTGCGCCGGCGAGTTTGAAGCCGCCACTCCCTTTTTCTACTCCACCTACGGCGAAGTCGACGAAGGCGGAAGCTCAGGCGAGGGTACGGTTGCCATCCTGGGATCGGGTCCCAACCGCATCGGCCAGGGGCTTGAGTTTGATACAGGCTGCACCCTGGCCTCGTTGGCCTATCGCAAACACGGCCGCAAGACCATCATCATCAACTCCAACCCTGAAACCGTTTCGACAGACTACAACGTGTCGAACCGGCTCTACATCGAACCCCTGACCGCCGAGCACGTGAAAGAAATTCTTCGCAAAGAGAAAGTCAGGGAAGTTGTCGTCCAGCTGGGAGGCCAGACCCCCTTGAACATGGCCGAGGAGTTGCAGAACTGGGGAGCCAAGATCGTCGGAACCAGCTTGGCCGGCATCGACGCCGCCGAAGACCGAGGCCTGTTCTCGGCCTTGGTGACCAAGTTGGGACTCCGCCAGCCGGCCAACCGCAAGGCGGCCAACGCGGCAGAAGTGCGCAAATTGGCCAAGGAAATCGGCTTTCCGGTGCTCCTGCGCCCCAGCTTTGTGCTGGGCGGCCGCTCGATGTTCATTGCCAGCACTCCCGAGGATTTGGAAATCTTCGTCAGCAAAGGCGTCGAGATGAGCGAAAAGCGGCCCGTCCTCGTCGATCAGTTTCTCGAAGACGCCTTCGAATACGACCTCGATGCGGTCAGCGACGGAAAGAACGTCTACATCGGTGGCATCATGGAGCACATCGAGGCCGCGGGCATCCACTCGGGAGACTCGGCCTGCGTGTTTCCCGCGTTCATGACCAAGCCGCACATCTTGCAGGAGATGATCGACGCTACGGCCAAGATTGCCCGGGCGCTTCCCGTGGTGGGCTTTCTCAACATTCAGTTCGCCGAACAGAACGGACTGCTCTACATCCTTGAGGTCAACCCTCGGGCGAGCCGAACCGTGCCCTTTTTGTCGAAGGCTTCGGGCGTCAGCCTGATCGAGACAGGAGTTCGCGTCTGGCTGGGCGAGGACTTGAAGAAACAGGGCTTGGTCGACGCGTCCACAGGAATCGGCGTGGGCGAATGTCTGACCGGGTGGGCCGTCAAAGAGGCCGTGTTCAGTTTTGACCGCTTTCAGGACCTCGATCCGGTTCTCGGTCCCGAAATGAAATCGACAGGGGAATGTATGGGAACTGGGGCCAGCTTCGGCGAAGCCTACGCTAAGGCCCAGGCCGGCGTGGGAACCCAGCTGCCGACCAAAGGAACCGTGTTCGTTTCGGTCCACGACCTCGACAAGGACTCCATCCTCCCCATCGTGAAAGATTTGGTAGTCCTGGGCTTCTCGGTGACCGCCACCCCGGGTACGGCCGAGTTTTTGAAAGGGAAGGGCGTCTCGGCGCAGACCATTCAGAAGATTCAGAACGGCCACCCGAACATCATCGACCACCTGCGCTCGGGGCAGGTCAACCTGCTGATCAACACGCCCAAGGGTCGCTACAGCCACTCCGACGACGCCTCGATCCGGGTGGAAGCCATCCGCAAGAAGATTCCCTACACCACGACGGTCTCAGCGGCCCGCGCCACGGTCGAGGGAATCAAGTACCTTGCCAAGAAGGAATATGTGGTGAGGCCCATGCCGAACCTGAATGGGCCGTTGAACTACTGAGGAAGAAGAGAAGAATTTTGACAGGATTTACCGGATTGGGGGAGGATTAACAGGACAGGAGGGAAGGGGGGGAATGGGAACTTTCTCGGTGTCCTCTGCGGTTGGAATTCCTAGAGCAAAAAAAGACCCGGCGCCGCAGGAAAAATTCTGCCTCGCCGGGTCTTTTTTGTACCTATAGGTCTGT
>CAYYUZ010000187.1:0-4952 GCA_964475005.1 uncultured Spirochaetales bacterium | reverse complement strand
GAGTCCTAGCCCTGCTAGACAACAAAAAGAGATCACTTCGGTGATCTCTTTTTTTATGTCTCGGAGTTTTCGCGGACGCGAAAACTCCAAGGCGACTGAAGACAGGACGAGATCCGATGATCTTGGATGGGGAACTATCATTGCTCTTTGAGATTTGAAATTCAGAACTTCACATTCTAGTATTCGCAAAGGGTCTTCGCTGATCGACCTGGCGGTAATTGTGAGTTGAAGAATTCAAGTAGGGGAGAGATTCCATGGGCTACAAACACTATGACGAAGAAACCAATCACATTTATGATGCCAAGACCAACCTACCAGTTTGGGTGTGGGTTTTTGTGAAGTTTACCATTTATGGTGGACTTGGAATGATCCTCGAGATTGTGTTCACGGATCTGGTGAGAATCGTCCAGGATATTTTCCCTTCTAGTAACTCTTCGTTCACATCGATGATCTTTCCCAATTCGATTCCAGACCAGATGAAGTTTGATCCGCGATACCTTTTCTCGATGTCGTCGGTGTGGATGGTTCTTGTTTATGGTTCGGGTTTGCTAGGAATTGAGAGTGTTTACAGGTTTCTCAATCCAGCACAGCACAAAAGAAACCTCCTGTTCAAAAAAAGCCTGCACGCGACCTTGATTCGAGCACTCGTCTACTCCGTTGTCATCATGGTAACAGAGTTCGTTTGGGGATGGATTCTCCATTTTGTCTTGGTAGGGAGTTTTCAACTTTGGAACACAGTCATCCCAGCCGGAACTCCGCCCCAAGACAACGACTTTTTCTTGTGGCAATATCGAGGTAGCAGTCTGGTCACGACTACTCCGCAGATTCTTCTCTATTGGTTTTTCGCCGGTATTGCCGCAGAGGTTGTGGTCAAGAAGCTCAACGAGAACGACATGAGACGAGCCTTTCTCACCGACCACGATGATCTCAGGGAACAAAAACAGCAGCGGATTCAAAATCCACAAGGCGATGTCTGACAATAGTATTGGGTTAAGGTCGTCCGTGTCTGGGAGTCCCCCATTCTGAAAGAAAAGTCTTGGCTACTTGATCGAATGGGTTCTCCTTGACGACGCGAAAGAGCGCTTGGAGGGCACCATCAAAGTCTCCAGCCCGAGCCAATCCGAGGGCGGACTCAAAGGAATCGAGAGTTTTGTCTTTGAGCTTGGCCATGGTTTCCTCCTCGGCTTCGTAGAATTCAATCTCCGAACCCTCGACCGAAAGTGAGCGATGCCGCCGCCAACCGCCGATGGCCAGCCCGTCGGTGACAGTCGCGTCAAGGACAAAGGGAACGCCGTAGCGCCTCGATCGTTCGCGAAGTTCACCCAACCGAACGAAAGGTAGGTCGGAAGCTACAGGAATCCATTGAGTTTCCAAATTGAGAACATGGTATCGGATCATGGCCTTGGTCAAAAGAATCTGATAGCGAAGCGAGCTTAGGGTGAGGAACCTCCGTTGAACGGCGAGAGCGAACGAAAGTGCCGTCTCAGATCGGGAATCGAGAGCCCAAAGGCTCATTCCATCCCGCCAATCCACTAGCAAGGCGTGACGTAGAACAGCGAGCGGTCCTACGAGCGGTAACCAAAGTTCAGCATCGTCAGGAGATCGAATCTCCACCACAATTGACTCGGCAAACTTCCCGTCTTCGGGCCTAACTGTCACCAACGACTCGCGAGACAGACGCGAGGCCCATTCGGGAACGAGAAACTTGCTCAAAGCGTCCCTTCGGAGCAGTTCTTCCGTCAAACTTTCTAGCTTGTTCTTGTTAGTCTGTAGTTGCAAACGAACCAGCTCGAAAGTCACAGCACTTAAGAATATCAGCGAACCCCAACCTAAAAAATAGGCGGGTTTTACAACGATGAAATAGCTTAGCGGAATAGGAAGCAGGATGATCAGTCCAAGGGAGAGTCCGCCGAAGAAGAAAGCTCCGGACAATGGTCGTTTTCTGACGAACAACTGATAGGTCGTTTCAATGAAATAGAGCACAGCGACGAAGACGTAGGAATTCAGAATGAAATACCAGGGCGGCTGCAAAACAGCCCTGTACAAGTCTTGCCACCCGCAGGCTAGAAGGACAAAAGGCAACAACTCCCAAAGTGACACCAAGGCGGTTGCGATCGAGAAAATGATAAACGAGAGAAACGTGACATCTTCTGGAAACTGGCAAACGAAGTACAACAAAAGCAGAGGAAAAGGAAGAAGATTCAATCCGTGAGTAAGAAACAGAGAAAGTGAACTGGAGGGAAATATCTTGTTCAGGAAGGGGTCTAGCTGATCCACGTTTGCGCAAAGCTTCAAAAGGCAGGAAGCCAGGAAAGCAATGAAGATCAGAAAGTTCCTTCGTCTGGTGTTGAGCGTCGAGATCCAGAAGAAAATGAGGATCCCCATGATCACGACCGTCGACTGCAGCACGCGGAAACTATTTTCATCCTGATACGAGGCCAACATGACCTCGGCAGGACCGAGCACCCAATGCCGATTCGCCTCGGAGTGACTGATTAGTGGGTCAGAAGTCACGATATTCACGACGATATCGAGGACCCCGTTCTGGGGCTGAACAGCTAGGACCGTGCCGATCCCACCGGCGCGATAAAGGTTGCGATCAGTGGATAGAACCCCTTGTTCCCAGACTAGGATCCCATTCGTCCAGACTTTGAACGCGCCAGGAATCACCCCGATCTGCAGTCCCCAATTTTGGTCGTTCTCTGTCAAAACGGTCAAATGGACCGTCGCCGAAGCCAAGACTCCCGACTGCAGGGATGGAAACGACTTCATGAGTACCCGATTGAAGGATCCCCCCCGGTCGACGGAACCCAACGCCAACGGAGGAGGAAGGTCCCCGGGACGTCCTTCGGCAGGCGACCAGAGGACGTTAGGGTCCCACGCCCAGTTTTCAAGAATCACAGGACTGTCGGTTTTGGGGTTCCAATCTCGAAGGTCAAGGCTTCCTGGGCTAGAATCCATGTGAATTAGTTCGCGAAGTTCAGCAGAGCATCCGGCCAACATCCCGAACAAGAGCCCGAGGCCAGCCCAGTAAAAAGCTTTCATGAGTACTTTCAATTCTAGTCAAAGACGGCCTTGCGTCAAATAAGAACGGTCCTCAATCACCCTCTGATGGAGTTGGTCATCTGCTTCCCGATGACGCTGGCCGCCAAGAGGAAGTCTTGTCGCAACTCTTGACCCCAGTGCATGTCCGACGATAGCATCAACGGAGAAAAGGTCAGTCTCTTGAACTCGTATCTGAATCTTTCTGGCCACTTCAGTTGTTTGCAAAGAGTCATGTTCAGAAAGAAAGGCGGCGAAGATGCTCTATACAGAAAAGTGGAAAAACTACAAAGACTTTGTAACCCATATCGACAAGATGCCGGAAAACTTGGTCCGTGAGTTTTCCGAAACACGCCTGAAGTATGACAAATCGTGCAAAAGTTTTGAATCAATTTCCGAATTCCAACTTGACGTTGCAGACATGCTCGGAATCGATGCTCTGTTTGTTCAATTCGCAGAGGCCTACTCGCAATTTATTGAAACCCATGCGAAGTGCGCCGTTGATCTCGAGAAGATCGAAACCCGATTGTCTGAACGGACCGTAAGGACGGACCTTCTGAACGCCTCCCTCGAAAGACTTGACTGTCTTTTTCTTTTGTATCTGAAATTTGACAAGACCTTTGAGAGCCTGAGTTCTTCTTTCAGACGGAGTGTCAACTGCCTTTAGTTGGCTTTGATGCGTAGCAGCTCCGGAACAAGTTTGTCCAGTGTTCTCCTGACATCATCAATACTGTATGGTTTTGGCAGTAGTCCCACATGAGAAAAGGTCTCGACGAGACTCAGTGCCTTCTCGTCCGTTCGCCCCGACGAAAGAAGGACAGGCAGTGAAGGGAAAGACTGTCTCAAACGAATCAAAATTTGCTCGCCATTCATTCCAGGCATATTAAGATCCAACACAACGATGTCTGGAGCCGCGAAGGTCTTCAGTCGTGAAAGTGCCTCGTCGCCGCCCGAGGCGCTCGTGACCTTATGACCTAAGGCCCTAAATGTTTCGACGGCCGCATCAAGCACAAGCTCATCATCATCAACGATCAGGACATCTAGTTCTGCTCCGATCAAAATTGGAGTTGCCGTTTTCAAAGCTTCCAACTCCAAGAACGGTTGCACAGCTACGGGAAATACAAGTCTCACTTGGGTTCCAATTCCCGGATTGCTAGAAAAGTTGAGAGTTCCACGGTGTGCCTGCACGATTCGGAAAGCCTGAGACAATCCCAATCCGGTTCCAGAGCCCTCTGGTTTGGTCGTAAAGAAGGGCTCAACGGCCTTGGCAACCACGTCACTGCTCATTCCAATTCCTGTGTCCTCGACCAGAATTTCTACCTCTCCTGTTTGCATGTTCCTAGTTGTGACCGTCAGTGTCCCCCCGTCTGGCATGGCATCAATGGAGTTGTTGAACAAATTGAGCAGAACGGTACTCAAAGCGTTGGGGTCGCCGAGCACATGCTTCAACTTTACCTCAAGCTTCATTTCAAACTTTGTGTCCGCTTGGGACGTAGCCTTCACAAGCGATACCGTCTCCTGAATGATCTCATTGAGGTCCGTGTCCCTTTCCTCACTGTTCTTCTTCCTGGCAAAACTCAAGAGGCTCTTGACGAGCTTGCCTCCCCGTTCTGCCGCTTGGGTTATCTTGGCAAAGGCGCTGCGATTTGTATCCCCTGGAGGCAGAATCGTGATTCTCGTGGAGGCCACGGCGAGGATTGCTGCCAGAATATTGTTGATGTCATGGGCAATTCCGCCCGCAAGAAGTCCAAGCCCTTCCATTTTCTGAGCTTGTAGCAACTGTGTGCGCAGTTGCTCCTCCTCGTTTTCAGCAAGAACCTGCTCCGAAATGTCCAAGCCAAAACCGAAGGTCCCGATAATCTCCTGCTCTACCTTTATTGGAGCCACCACGACTCGATACGTCCTTTCCT
>CAYYUZ010000186.1:0-4986 GCA_964475005.1 uncultured Spirochaetales bacterium | reverse complement strand
GGATTGAAAATGCGTCCCTGCCCCCAGGTCGCCCCCTGGCGGCCCAAGCGAAGGATGGCCACATTCCCGAGGGCGTAGTCAAGAAAGAGCTCTTGGATGTTGATGTTGCTGAAGGTGATTTGAGAAGCATTGGAGACAACCAACGGTGTTTGGACCGGGTTGTACAAATTGGTCGTTGGAGTCGTCGTGGTGGGATAACTCAAGTAGAACGAGGCGTAAGCACGGGCCGTGCGGTCGAGCCTCACATCGGAGCCAAACCCGAAATTGAGCGCATCCCCCGGAGTGATTTCGGTGGTGCCATCGGCCTTCTTGCCGGCGACCTCGTAGCCGTCGACCGCAAGACTTTCAAAGAACCTGACCGTCTGCCCCGTGTAGGCGTCGAGAGCCACCTTCTGCGTTGTGTCAGCCTTGGTGTCAGGGTCAGGGTTGACGAACAGTGATTCCGCCGTGTCGTCACCAAACACCTGGAGGGGCAAGCCCAGCAAGCAGAGCGCCACGAGGCAGAGGGCAAGTCGGGTCATTGAGAGTTTTTCTCAAGGTACGACTGGGTGAACATGATGGAAGGCAGGGGATCCGTGCTCAGTTTGCTCAGGCTGTACTCGGTGATCTCGTTCTTGAAGACGCCCTTCAGGGTCTTTCCCAAGAGAGCGTCAATGATGGTCACTTTCTTGGGAACAAATCTTCCCTTGAATTCTTGATACGAGGGCATGGCCGTCGTGCGCAGCAGTTGGCCCGACAGGCTTGAATCCTCGGTCTTTCGGACCAGGTTGTCGGGGGTAACCCAGAGCTTTGTTTTAGGAAAGGTCACGTCGTCGTGAATGGCTTCCAACGAATAGACGGTGGTCTCAAAAGGGCCGAGTTTTTCGTGCCCCACAGAGACAATTTTGTAATCCTCCGCCAGCGTCGACCTCGTGAAGTCGGAGTTTCTGGCGTTGGAGTTCTGAAAACGGTCCTTGGCGCTGGTGACCGTGAAGCGGCGCGTCGGGATGGTTTCGTACAGCCACAGGTTGTTGCCGATCTTGAGGTACCCCTTTCCCCGATCAGAGTCGGGCTTCAAGAGGAGCATGACGTACTTTTCTTCACGGTCGCGCCGAAACAGCGCAATGGTGCGTTGGGAAACCCCTTCGCCGGGCTTGATCTGGCTCATCTGGATCTCTGCGGAAAAGTCGGAATCCAGAAACGAGACTTGTTTGTCAATCTTCGACAGGATGGCAACGGAATTGACCTCTGCCCACCCCAGCGGTGCGATCAAGGCCGCAAACATCATTAGCAACAAAATCTTCATAACGTCCCTTCTTATTCATTCGTGGCGCAACGCGTCCACAGGTCTTTGATTGGCCGCCCGCCAAGCTGGCACCACCGCACCCAAAAGGGTGGTCATCCACATTACACCCAAAACCGAAAACACATTCTGCCAAGGCCAGGACCAAGCGACCCGTCCTTTGGCCAGGAACATCTGGGCCAATAGATTCCCTGAAAAGTCGAATTGGCTCAAGACCCCCAAGACGATGGTCCCCAAGGCCAGGCCCGCTACGGAACCAAAGCACCCCAATAAGAGACTCTCGGCAAGGAACAAAGATACAACGCCTGACTTCTGCATGCCCAAAGCCCTCAAGGTTCCCACCTCTTGGGTTCGTTCAAAAGCAATCATTTGGTAAGTATTGAACACACCGATGGCCACCACAACCAGAAAGACAAAGACCAGCAGGGCATTGACCAAGTATATGGCCTGGATTAGTTCGTTGATCTGCTTGAGGCGGCCAGTGAGCGGAAAGACTGCATAGGCGACACCCGTCGAAGCGTTTTTGTCCGCCCAGGAGTAAGCGGCATCAAGAGTGCCGACCCAGGGCAGAGTCCGGGCTCGCGAGCTCAACTGCTCCCACACCAACCGGGCAGCCTCGTCGGAGTCTGCCCCCGACGCCAAACTGACCCCCAGTTCCGTGACAGTTTCTTGGGGGCGGCCAAGCGCCGTGTTGAGAGTTCGGAAATCAAGATACGAGGCAAATCCGAAAAAACTCGAATCCTGAAAGATTCCGGCTAATTGGAGCGGCACGGTGTTCTGGTAACCCTTGACGGTCTTGACCATCAAGGTGACCTCATCCCCGACCCTCATGTGCAGGCGTTTGGCGGTGTCGTTGGAAACCCAAAGACCGTTCAAAGGAATCGGATTCGAAACGCCACCCTCGACAAACTCCTGCTCGGAAAAGTTCCCTTTCTCGACGGAAAAGTCCAAGCCAATGACGCGCCGTTGGACCAAGGCTGATCCGTTGAAAACCAATTTTGCGTCAGTTTCGTAGTACACGCTTCGCCGGTGATGCGAGGCGATATCCAGGTGAGAAGCCTCGATGGCCGCAAGAATAGCCGCTTCGTTGTCGATGGCCCAAGACTTCTGTTTGGAGAAACCCAAGACCATGACGTCGCCGGAAAAATACCGGGCGGCCTTTCCTCTTACCGTGGTCGTCAACGACGAGGTCACACCAAACAACACTGTGAAGACCATGGCACCCAAGACGAGCGCGGCACCCAGCACCCGGTACCGATGGAACTGAAGAATGAAGTTGCGCCAGGCGATGCCCCACATCGCGGCTACTCCCTCGCCATCGCCTGCAAGGGGGTGACCTTGAGGACTTTCGTGATGGGCAGAATCGTGGCAAAAGCGCCGAGCAAGAAACTGAGACCAATGTGCCCTAGCATCAGTGACCAAGAAAGAGACGGAGAGTAGCGGTTGGTTCCCAGAAGCGTGGCGAGAAACGGGTTGGAAATCGCAACCCCACCCTTGAGCCCAACCAACCCGACGGCCAAGGCGCCCAGTGAAACCCCAACCAAACCCGCGCCACCGACCAGAATGACGGTCTCGTACGAGACCAATCGGGCAACAGTGCTTCGAGAGGCTCCCAACGACCTCATGGTGCCGATCTCTCTTGTTCGCTCGGCAACAGCCAGCGACATCGAGTTCATAACGATCAGCCCGGCCACCAGCGAGATGAAGACCACTCCGATGTTGAACAGCATTTGAATGAACCACACGACCTTGGCGTTTCCGCCGGCCGTGTCGCGCCAATCACGGATCTGTAAAGGAGAGGACGCCGACTTCAAGGCCTCGGAGAGTTCACTCGCGGCCTGTGCCCCGTTCGGGGTCCTAATCAACAGAAAGTTCCAGGTTTTGGGATCCTGCAGTGGCGTTTTTGTCTGGGTTTCGAGGGACTTGGAGACTTTTTCAAAGTTGATGCCACCCGTGGTCGGGGCCTTGGTATCGCTGGCACCGGCGAACAGATCGTCGACCTTGTCGGGCGTCACGGCGTCTGCGGTGGGACCAGCCACCGACTGGGTCACGAAATACCCCGAAAGCGCCCGGCCGGTGCCAACATCGACCAAGGCGACATTCTCCAGCAGCGGATCGTACACCGGATAAGAAAAGACCCCGGCCAAGGGAACCTCCCTCAGCTCGAAGGAATTGTCCTGAGCCGAGGCCAAAAGAAAGGTCTCGCCGATTTGGGGCGGGCGACCCAAAGCCTGAGTCGCCTTGGCAAACATCTTCTCGTTCAGAAATAAGGCGGGCTGACCCGGTTCGGGAGGAGCTCCCAAAACCACGGTCAGCGAAGGGAAGAAACTCAAGTAGTCCTTGATGTCGACCGCAAAAAGTGGCGCCGGAGCAGAAAAAGCACCATCGCTGACCTTGGCCGCTCCAACAACAACCGGCTCAACCTTGGAATTTGGCAGGGTAGCGTGAACCGTTGCCAACACGTTGTCGTAGTCGAGAATCAAGGGCATCTTGAAAAACTCACCAAGAAGGGGCAGTTCGCTACCAAACAGCGTGAAAGGATCGTCGGAGGCCGCACTGAGAGACAAGTCTGCAGTCAGGCTGGTCTTGAAAGCCCGAGATAGCCCTTCGTCGGTGCCGGAAAAAATCGTGTTGCCGAGAAACAACAGTGCCAAGGTCGCAGCCAGGAACAGGGCCAGCGGAAGCCTTTTGCGAAAATACAGACGGGAGTTCTTCAGGGCCAAGAGGAATGTCATGGAGGCGTCTTTTCTTTGTACTTCTTTTCCCTGTCCTGCAACAAGGTGCTGTCGAACAGATCGGCGTACTGGTTGGCAATGACGGAAGGGGAAAACTGTTCCAGGACGAGCGCTCGTCCCCGTCGAGCCTGCTCCTTTGACGTGGAGGGACTCTCAAGAAGCCTCAGAACAGCGTCTTTGATCGAGGTCACGTTTCCGGGCTCGAACAACACGCCGTTGAAACCGTCGATAACGAATTCCTTTATGGGAGGTAGGGCCGAGGCCGCTACCGGGCATTCCTGTAGCCAGGCTTCCAGAATCACTAGGCCAAAGCCTTCCCAAAGGCTGGGAAGAACCAAGGCGTCGGCCACGGCGTACAGGTCAGCTACCTGGTCGAAGAGTCCCAAGAAGCGGACCTCGTGTTCCAATCGCAGTTGGGTGACCTGTGACTCTAGCTGGTTGCGCAGCGGGCCCTCCCCGGCGATCGCCAACCGGAGATCGCTCGCTCCGCCCGCCTTGAGTTCGGCGAAGGCCTTCAACAGGTCCGCGTGGCCCTTCTGCGGAACCAAACGGGCCACGGCGACAAGGAGCCGGATTGGCTCCTCCCAGCCCCACGTGCGAAGGAGCTCGGCTCTGCCGCGAGAAGCGATAAGTCGTTCTGGGTTGACGGGATTGTAGATGACCAAATGCGGGGTCGACAGAAACCCTCCAGCAAGAAAACTGTCGTTGCAGGCCTTGCTGACACCGGTTCGGCTTGCGACAAGGTGATCGCTCAGGCGATATCCCCAATTGGTCAGCCTGCCATGGTTCTCCTTCACGTTGTGATGGGTGGTGATGACCGGTACCCGTCCTTTCACCCACGGCGTGTAGACGTCGGCACGGCCGAGGTGGGTCGAGATCAAGTCGGGCTTCAGCTCTCGAATCGCCCTTCGCAGGCGTGCCAGAGCCAGGAAGACCGACCGAGGTCCAACGTTGAGAGAATACAACGGG
>CAYYUZ010000185.1:0-4998 GCA_964475005.1 uncultured Spirochaetales bacterium | reverse complement strand
CAGTGTCCGTGATGTACCGTTACGTCAAACAATGCTACAGGGATTCTGTCAGCCTCATGCAGTTCGCCAAGGGGTTCAAGACGCGGGGTTTCGACGAGGTCTCGGCCGTGATGGCGACCGCGGCAAATCTAGCGCTTCTTCACGAATCCGGGCTCTTGGCCGAAGTGCTTGAACCTCGACCCGACGACTTGCTTCTCGTCTTGAAGGGGGCTGACCTGACGGCCCAGGACTTGGCGGACGCCGAGGCCGAACTGCTCAAACCGTCGAGCCCAGCGGGCGAGGCGGGCGACCTTCGAGAAGCACCGGGATCGGTTGCCGAGGCGCAGAGCCGCAACCCCGCGCTCAACTTTGCCCTGATCTCGGTTCCCGGTGACTACGCCGCCGCCGAAGGCCTGAAGGCGCTGGCGGCCGGGCTCCACGTGATGCTCTTTAGCGACAACGTTTCGGTCGAGCGTGAGGTCTTTCTCAAGACCGAGGCCGGCCGCCGGGGTCTTCTGCTTTTGGGCCCCGATTGCGGCACCTCGATTGTTAACGGCGATCCTTTGGGCTTCGCCAACCAGGTCAGGCGCGGTCCCGTCGGGGTGGTCAGCGCCTCGGGGACGGGCTTGCAGGAAGTAACCAGTCTGTTGGACCGGTGGGGCAGTGGCGTCAGCCAGGCTCTGGGAACCGGCGGCCGTGACCTCAAGGAGGCTGTCGGCGGACTCACGACGCTGGCCTGTCTTGACCTTTTGCAAGCCGACGCGGAAACCAAGGTCGTCGTGCTTGTGTCGAAACCGCCCTCGGCCTCGGTTCAGGCGCTGCTCCTGGGCCGGCTGGCGGCGTTGGGCAAACCCTTCGTAACCTGCTTTGTCGGTGACCCCCAGTCGCTGACTCTCGCTCAAGCGGCCCAAAAAGCCTTTGTTTTGGCTGAAGGGAGAGCGCCCGATTCGCGCGAGTCCGCAGACCTGCCGCCCAACCCGGAACCCGAACGTTGTGGTGGCCGCTGGCTGCGAGGCCTCTATTCCGGCGGAACGTTGTGTGCCGAGGCAGCTTCATTGTCGGCGCGAAGCCTGGGGACCGTCGCCTCCAACGTAACGGTTCCTGGCGTTTCACCGCTCGCCGATCCGTGGTCGAGCGTCGGAAATACTTTTGTCGACTTGGGCGAAGACGAGTTTACTCGGGGGCGGCCGCATCCCATGATCGACCAAAGTCTGCGGCTCGACCGGTTCGCCCTTGAGGCGGCCGACGAATCGGTCGCGGCTGTCGTGATCGACGTGGTCTTGGGCCACGGCTCGCATTTCGACCCGGCCACTGAGTGGGCCCGGTTTCTAGAGGACCTTCCGGTCCGTTCAAGCGGACACCGCGTTCCCGTTTTTGCCTCGGTCACTGGTACCGACGCCGATCCGCAAGGCTGGTCGCGCTCGCTGGCGACTCTGAGGCTTGGCGGCGTGGCCGCCTACGGAAGCAACGTCGAAGCTGTCGAAGCCGCCGTGGCGTTCGTGAGCCGCTCGCAGGAGTTGTTATGACCGTCCTTCCCCCCGCACTCAACGTTCTGAACCTAGGCATCCCGACGTTCCTGCCGGGTTTGACCCAGGCGGGAGCCCCGACCACTTTGACCGCGTGGAGCCCTCCGGCCCGAGGTGATGCCGCCGTGGGTTGGGCGGCGGCGAGGTTGTTTGCCGATCCTGAGGTCGACCGTGCCAACGCCGTGGCCTTGTCGAGGCTGACTTCGAGTCGTCCTGTTCTTACGGGAACAGCTTTGGCTTCGAGCCTGATTCCGGCCCTGTCCGAACGGCGGCTTTTGCACGCCGGACCTCCCCTCACTTGGGAACAAGCCGTGGGGCCGGTGAAGGGCGCGTTGATTGGCGCTGTCTTGCTGGAAGGTTGGGCCAAGACCCCTGCCGACGCCGAGCGTGCCTTGGCCCAAGGCGATGTGGTCTTTTCGCCCTGCCACCATCAGGGCGCCGTCGGACCCATGGCCGGTGTCATCAGCCCCTCGATGCCGCTTTGGGTGGTCGAGGATCCGGCCACGGGCAAACGAGCTTTCAGCAACTACAACGAAGGCCTGGGCAAGGTTCTCCGGTTCGGCGCGCACAGCCCCGAGGTTCTCGACAGGCTGACGTGGATGCGCACCGAGCTGTTTCCGGCGTTGAGGTCGGTGCTTGAGAAGCTGGGCAGTCTTGACCTGAGGCCGCTGATGGCTCGGGCTCTGCAAATGGGAGACGAACTCCACAACCGCAACGCGGCCGCGACAAGCTTGTTCACCCGAGTCCTGGGCCCCGCGCTTTTTCGAACCTCGCCCGTCGAGGCTGGTGCCAAGGTTCTCGACTTTCTGGCCGCGAACGACCATTTCTTCCTCAACCTTTCGATGGCCGCCTGCAAGCTGGCGACCGACGCGGCGCGCGGTGTGGAAGGGAGCACCCTGTGTACGGCCATGGCGCGAAACGGCACCGAGTTCGGCATTCAGGTCTCGGGCTTGGACGGCCAATGGTTCACCGCGCCCGCACCTGTGGTCGACGGGTTGTTTTTCGCTAGTTACGGCCCCCAGGACGCCGCCCCCGACCTGGGCGACAGCGCCATCACCGAAACCGCAGGACTGGGAGGGCTCAGCTTGGCCGCCGCTCCCGCCATCGTCAGGTTTGTCGGCGGCACCTCGGCGATGGCACTCGAAACCACGCGCCGTATGGCCTCGATCTGCGTGGGGGAACACCCCGAGTTCACCATTCCGGCCCTCGATTTTCGAGGCACTCCCGCTGGAATCGATGCCCGCCGTGTTGTCGACCTGAACCGGGCGCCCGTGATCAACACGGGGATCGCCCACCGCGAAGCTGGCGTGGGCCAAATTGGTGCCGGAATCACCGGGGCGCCGCTTGCGTGTTTTGAACAGGCCGTGTGGGCGCTGGCGAACCGCCGGTTTGGAGCCTCGTTGTGACGACTGATTTGGCAGTGGTCGCTATCGGCGGCAACGCCCTCATCGCCGACGAGGCTCACCAGGGTTTGGACGACCAGGCCAGGGCCGTCGCCATGGCTTGCGTCGCGGTGGCCGATCTGGCCCAGAAGGGCTGGCGGGTGGTTGTCACCCACGGCAACGGTCCTCAGGTGGGGTTCATTCTGCGCCGCAGCGAAATTGCAAGCCGCGAGGTGCCTGTGGTTCCCATGGACTACGCGACCGCTGACACCCAAGGCGCCATCGGTTCCATGTTTCAACGGGCGCTGTTCCGCGAGTTCCAAACGCGAAACCTTAACCTTTCGGCGGTCACCCTGGTGACTCACGTCGTGGTGGACTCTGGCGATCCGGCCTTCCTCAACCCCGAAAAACCCATCGGACCCTTCTACTCGCCAGAACGAGCCCTCGAACTTGGCAACCGGCTTGGGTGGCGCGTGGCCGAGGACTCGGGTCGCGGGTGGCGGCGGGTTGTTCCCTCACCGCAACCGGGGGCCATTCTGGAGATCGACGACATTGCTGATCTGGCGGCGCGAGGGCGCGTGGTGGTGGCCTGTGGCGGTGGAGGCATTCCGGTCTTTCGCGGCCCCGATGGAACGCTCACCGGGGTCGAGGCCGTTATCGACAAGGACCGGACTAGCGCCCTCCTGGCACGCTTGCTGGGAGCCCAAGCGTTCCTGCTGTGCACCGGCGTCGACGCTGTCTTCACAGATTGGGGCGGACCCCGCCAGAAGAAACTAGTCCGCGTTAGCGCCGGTGAGGCCCGATCGCTTCTGCAAGCTGGAGAGTTCGGCGCGGGAAGCATGGGGCCCAAGGTCGAGGCGGCGCTCTCGTACTTGGCGGCGCCGACCGGCCGCAAACGCGCCGTCATCGGGCGGCTCGAGAATTTGTCGCAGCTGGTCGAAGGGACTAGCGGAACGACGTTTGAAGGGGAGAGCTGATGGAATCTGAGGGACAATACCGACCGACAACCCTGGCGGCGTGGCGGGCGCTCGACAATGACGAGAAGACTCGGCGCCTCAACGGGAACGCCGACCCGGCGTGGATACTCCCCCCGGGCCAGTTTCCGCCGCCGCCCCGGGGCGGTCCGGGCCTGCTAAGCGGAATTCCCTTCGCTGTCAAGGACAACATCGACGCGGCCGGTGTGCCCACCACGGCCGGCTGCCCCGAGTTCGCCTACACGCCGAACCGCGATGCCGAAGTGGTTCGCCGTCTCGTCAAGGCCGGGGCCGTCTTGGTCGGCAAGACCAACCTCGACCAGTTTGCCACCGGGCTTGTGGGAACCCGCTCTCCGTACGGCATCGTGCGCAACGTCCACGACCCAGTCTACATCAGCGGCGGGTCGAGTTCGGGTTCGGCGTCGGTGGTCGCCCGGGGCCTTGTGCCATTTGCTCTCGGCACCGACACGGCAGGTTCGGGCCGGGTACCGGCCGGTCTCAACGGCCTGGTCGGCTTGAAACCCACCCGCGGCTGGTTCAGCAACCGGGGTGTTGTTCCCGCGTGCCGGAGCCTTGACTGTGTTTCGGTGTTCGCGGCTTCGGTGGACGACGCCGTGCAGGTGGCCGGAGTGCTGGGCGGCTTTGATCCCGAAGATCCTTATTCAAGGGCCCGGCCTGCCGTTGCCGAGTTCCGCGTTCCCAGCAGGCGGCTGGCCATACCGTCCCAGCTCTCCTGGTTTGGGGACGAAGGGCAGGAGCAGGCCTGGAACGAAGCTCTAGGACGTTGGCGGGCGCTTGGATACAGCCTCGTACCCATCGACCCGGCACCGTTGTTCGCCATGGCCGCGCTGTTGTACGAAGGTCCCTGGGTCGCCGAAAGGCTGGCTGGCCTGAACGGGTTCTACCCCACCCACGCCGACCACATCGAGCCAGTGGTGCGGAGAATCTTTGACGGTGCCGCACGTTTTGACGCGACCGACGTCTTCCGCGCCGAGGACAGGCGACGCGAACTGGCTCGGGTCATTTCTGGTCTGTGGAGCGACTGTGACGCCCTCCTGGTCCCCACAACGCCGTGCGTATACACCGTCGAACAGGTGATGGCCGATCCCCTGGGCACCAACGCCAACTTGGGGACTT
>CAYYUZ010000184.1:0-5067 GCA_964475005.1 uncultured Spirochaetales bacterium | reverse complement strand
TTTTTGGTGATGAACGGAGCAATCAGAAACACGAAGATCGGGTAGGTCATGTTCAGCGTATTGGCCTTGGACAAGAGGGTTCCCTGAAGCGAAAGCGCAAAAACAACGAGGGCCGTTGAGTTCAGGAGGCCCCGCAGTGCCACCAGACGGAACCGGTTTGGACGAAAGCCCGACCTTCTTTTTGCCAGAACAAGGGCCGCCATCACGAACCCGAGCGCGAAACGGATGGCCGAGGTTTCGGCACCGGGCACCCCTTGGGTTTCAAAGGCCAGCTTGGTGAAGAACGAGGCCAACGAAAAGAACAACTCGCTCAAAAGGATGGAGATGATGGGCACAGGGAACTCCTTTGCGTGGAAAAATAAAAAAGGCCCCTCCGCTGGGGAGGGGCCTTCTCGAATTCGAGCTCTACCTCACGTCACGGCAAACTAAACCCCAACTTGCGCTTTTTCGAGGTGAGGGTGATTTGCCAAGTGAACGCGATCTTCATACTGCGGGATTCTATCGGAGAACAGCGGGGACTGGGAAGGGGGGAAGCGACAGGGGTAGGGAGTGTTTCAAGGGGGTGACCTCGAAACAGCACGAGCCGGTGGGCCCTAGGGGGCCGACGACCCAGCCGCCACCGACGAGATTGATCCTCTGGCCGGCGGCGATAAGTCGATCCTCGCTATGCCCGGTCCGGGTGGCCCAGGCGTTGCCGGTCTCCACCGTCAACCGAACGTTCTTGACTTTGACAGTTTCGTCCATGACGTACCTCTGATTATCAAAGTAAAAAAAAGAACCAGAGGACGAAAGAACCAGTCTGGTGGTTTTTTTTTGATTCACTTGAGCTTCTCGGGCGGCTGTAACCGGCCTGGCGGACCAAACTGTACCTGTTCAGAAGCTTGTGGCGGCGCTATCTTGGGCCCATGAGCCAGACAGCCTCGGGTCAAACCCTCTACGGCGGGATCGCCGAAACCATCCTTCAGGCCATCGAAGGCGGAAGTTACCGAGAAGGGGACAGAATTCCCTCGATCCGGGTGCAAAGCCGCCACTTCGGAGTCAGTCTCAACACGGTCAAAGAGGCCTATTCCCTTCTGGAGTCCCAGCGGTATATCGAAGGTCGTCCACAGTCGGGCTTTTTCGTCCGCCGCCGGGCCTTGCCGCTGACCCGGAGCCTCGACGAGGGGACCGAAAGTCTTGACCCAACGACCATGAACATCTGCCGTATTATGGGCCCCCTCCAGGAAAAGCGCGAGGACCCGGGGTTGCGGCTGTCGATGGCCAATCTTGACCCGGAACTCGTCCCTGAAAAACGATTGAATGCCTCTTTGGTCGACCAGGCCCGTCTTTGGGGTGCCAGGGGCTTGGAGTACCAGTTTCTTCCCGGTGACCAAGGATTGCGGGAGGAAATTGCCCGGTGGAGCCCTACTGCCGGGGTGATTGTCTCTCCTGACGACATCCTGATTACCAACGGATGCACCGAGGCTTTCCATTTGGCCTTGAAGGCGACTTGCAAACCCGGGGACACCATCGCCGTCGAGAGTCCGACCTACGGCAGCTTTCCCCTCCTGGCCCAGGAGATGGATTTGCGGGTGATCGAGATCCCTTCAGATCCTCGGGACGGTCTGGATTGGGAAATTCTGCGGTTCGCTCTGGACCACCATCCCATCAGGGCGCTTTTGTTGGTGGCCAATCACAACAACCCCCAAGGTTCGGTCATTCCCGATGACAGAAAGCAGGCCCTCGTCGAGTTGTTGGAATCACGGGGGATTCCCCTTATCGAGGACGATGTTTACGGAGATCTGGGGTTCGGTCAGGTGCGGCCCCGAGCCTGCAAGACCTTCGATCGGACCGGCAACGTTTTGTACTGCAATTCCTTTTCCAAGACACTCGCGCCTGGCTGGCGGGTGGGCTGGATCCTGCCGGGGCGGTTCAAGGACCGGGTCGTTAGCATCAAATCGCTGATGAACCTGACGACCACATCGGTGACCCAAAAGGCCGTAGCGGCTTTCCTGAAGGAGGGGGGGTACGACAAACACTTGAGGCGGCTTAGGGCGCGGTTGGCCGAGAATATGGGAGCCCTGCACGAAACTGTAGCAAGAAGCTTTCCCCTAGGGACTCGGACTACGCGACCCCAGGGAGGACTGTCGCTTTGGATTGAGCTTCCATCGGGAACGGATTCCCTCGACCTCTACCGTCGGGCGCTCCATGAGGGAATCGGCCTTTCTCCGGGCCCTGCTTTTTCGACCTCGGGACGTTATGGAAACTATCTTAGGCTTTGCTCAGGTTTTTGGAACCCGCGGATCGAGGCGGCGGTGGAACGGTTGGGCCGACTGGCCGGGAATCTTCAAGGCTGAACAGGGGGCTTGGAAGGTCACCGGCCTAACAGCCAGAGGGCGAACTCGCCGCTCCACCGGGGGTGTTTCGGAACTTCTTATGGTCAAATTCATGCTATCCTTCTCTTAGGTGCGGAGGCCGCCGTGAGTCTTCAGGAATATTCGGTCAACCAGCATCCCATCCAATCCGCCCCGTTTTGGGTCAACGATCGCGAGACCGCCATCCCCGAGATTCATCAGCCTTTCGTGTGGAGCGCTGCCAAGGTCCGCGACCTCATCGCCTTCACCTCAGACGAAGAGGCCAGCGGGGTGGTCGGATGAGCACTGCCGCCACCTGGGTTCGCGAATTGTCACCGACCCTGTATTGGGATACCGATCCGTTGCAAGTGGACCCGGCTCTGCACCTGAAGTCCATCGTCGAGCGGGTCCTCGAACGCGGCCATTGGGCCGACTGGCAGCTGTTGACGAGCCATGTCTCTTCGAACGAACTCAAGGAGCTTTTGCCGCGGTTGAGGGTACCGCCACGCGAACTCGCCTTTCTCGAGGCGTACTTGGGGACGACCGGTGCACCTTGACGTCGTTCGGCCCGAGCTGTGGAGCCTCCTCCGTGAACTGATGGCCTGGCCGCCACTGAACGACTTTGTTCTGGTCGGCGGCACCTCGCTGGCCCTGCGGTCGGGCTACCGCGAGTCAGTTGACCTCGACTTGTTCTGCCACCCGGACTTTGACTTGGAGTTACTCCGCGACCAACTGCAGGCCTCGTTTCCCGACTTCTCGCTCACCAGTGCGAGCCCTGCAGGACTCTTCAGCACTTTTGGCGGCGTCAAGGTCGACTTCGTGAAGCACCGGCAGCCTTGGCTTTCCCCGTGCGATGAGCTCGACGGCCTTCGTCTGGTTGCCCTTGACGACCTGGCCGCCATGAAGGTGAACGCGGTAATGGGGCGGGGATCCAAGAAAGACTTCTCCGATCTGTTGTACTTGAACGATAACGGGCTGCCCCTTGCCTATGCCGTCGGGCATTTCGCCAAAAAGTATTCGAACGACACGGTCTTTTCGGCCATCCGGAGTTTGAACTACTTCGGCGAAACCGACGGCGAGTTCGACCCCCTGTACCGCAACGGTTGGACCTGGCCCTTGGTCCGACAGAGGATGTCGGGGTTAGCCGCTGCCCTCACCCACCCTGATTCCCGCCTGAAGGACCACGCTTGAATCTGAAGCCGTACCAATGAAGGCGGCCGACACCGCCGATATTCCCGAGCTTAGCTTGCTCATCGGAGAATTCGAGGCGGTCATTCCGGCTCACCTCGACCTCAATAGCAAGAGCATCAGGAATACTCAGGTGCTGATTGCCGGAGCCACCGGCTCGGGAAAGCCGATTCTCACCCCCATTCACTTTCTCCTTGCCATCCCCCGATTCTGCCTCCAAACTAGTCACCGTAACCCGGCCCCTGGCGGCCGGGAAGTTTCTTTGGCGGAGGTACTTCATGGCTGTTCAAAATCTTGTCTCGGCGTCCATAACGTCCGAGACCAAGGATGCGATTCTCAAGTCCATTGCAGATATTCGCGGCAAACTGGGGTTCTTGCTGAACCTGCAGGCCGCCGAGGTGATGGGAATTCTCAAGGCGGGGAAGGAGTTTGTTCCGTTCATCGACGGGTGCCACGGGGTGGCCAAGTCCCATCCCGAAATCCTGTCGGGAGTGTTCAACATGACCGAGTTCGACAAGGACTATCAGTTGGCCCAAGACCTGGGCGAGGTCGCCGAGGCGTTGGCCCAACTGAACGAGGCCGTGGGCCACACCCTCACGGCGGTCCGCAGTGACGCCCTAGTGTCGGCTCTGGACGTCTATAGCGCCGTCAAGTCGAACAAGAGCAAGGTTCCCGGTCTCAATAGCGTTTCGGACAATCTTGCGAGGTACTTCGCCAAGTCCCCGAGAGCCTCGGTGGCGGTCGCGAAGTAGAAACTCCCCGTCCTGAGAATGAACTTCACCCTCGATAGCGACTCCGAGCCGTTATCGAGGGTGTTTTTGTTGGTACCATGCGGCTCGAAGGCGGTCGGGACCCGCCGCAGGTCGAAATTGACCAGGGTCGAGTCGGTCCAGAGCGACGGTGAGCCTAGAAGGCCTTGTTCAGTCCGGCTTGTTTGAGGACTCCGTTGGCCGTGTGGCGAGACTTGATCGAGGCATCAACCGGAAAGTGCTTCTGACTGATCGGCGAATACCAGATATCGTGATCACCCTTCCGTGCCGAACGAAGTGGCATCCTGCATCACTGAGCAGGATCTTGAGTTCCTTGGTGAAATCGGATGACATCAGGCAAAAGCCTCAAGTGTCCTTCGCGATACGAGCGTGAATCGAAGGGGACCGTCCGTGCTTCGATGGTTCAGCTGGACCAGTTCCGGAATCATTTCTCGAAGCTTGTAGCCCAGAACTTCAAGAGATTCAGCTTCAGTCGCTAGCCCAATGCTGTCTTCGATGGCAACCCAGACCCGGCCTTCCTCATCATATTCTGCGGTGATCGTCAACTCGTCCATAGGTTGAATTTAGCCCCCGGTGGGCCTCGGGTCAACCCTAGGCCAGCCCCAAAACAAAGGGCCCACCAACCGGTGGGCCCTCTTCATTCACACATCAGCTCTTACTTCGCCGCGGCTGCCGGAATCTCCATGACCTGGCTAGCAAGCCTCTTGTATCCGTTAAGCCTCCACAGCGCGTTCTTCTGGGCGGCTTCGAACAGCTCCTTGAAGTGGGTGGGGTTT
>CAYYUZ010000183.1:0-5098 GCA_964475005.1 uncultured Spirochaetales bacterium | reverse complement strand
GCCAAGTCGATGAGGTCGTACATGTTCATCCCTTGGTGGAGACGAAGATTTTCCCGAATTCGGTCGAAGACGACGATGGTGTCGTTCAGCGAGTACCCGATGATGGTCAAGATCACGGCGATGGTCGCGGTGGTGACCTCCATCTGAATCGTCCCAATCAACCCCAAAATAAAGATGGGGTCGTGGATCAACGCGATAATTGCTGCCAGAGCGTACGCAAATTTGAAGCGGAACCAGATGTAGAGCAGGATCACAAGAACGGCCGAGATGGCGATCCACGAGGTTTGAACCACGAGTTCGCTCGACAGACTGGGTCCGATGAACTCGGATTCCAGAGCCGTCACGCTACCGACCCCAAACGCCGCCTCCAAAGAAGCCTTGGCTTCGTCGGTGATTTTCTTTTGGAGGTTCTCTTCCTTGGCCTCGTTGTCGGTCGCAACCGCCCTAAGCTGAAACTTGTGTTCCGATGGATCGCCCGAAGGTTGAACTGTGAAACGTCGCGCCTTGCCGTTGATGGCGGCGTCGTCGAGGGCCTTGCGAACCTTTTCTATGGTCGGGCTTCCGGCGGAAACCTGAACCGTCTCGCTCAGGCCGGGCTTGAAGTCGATGCCAAGGTTAAACCCGCCCTGAGAGAAGGTTCCGACCCAGACGACCGCGATCATGGCCAGAGACAGGCCGTACATCCAGTAGCGGAGCTTGGAGAAGCCGATGGCTTTTTTGACGAGCATTAGATTTTCCTCCAGGCGATGCTGACTTTCTTGGCCTTCAAGACATCAATCTCAAAGTCGAAAATCAACCGGGAAACGAAAAGGGAGGTGAAGAGCGAAGAGACAAGACCGATGGCCATCGACACCGCGAAACCCTGAACAGCACCTTTGGAAAGGAGCGAAAGGAACAAGACCGCGATAAGCGAGGTTACGTGGGAGTCCATGATGGTCCAGAAGGCCCGCTTGAAGCCGATATCGATCGCCGTGGCGGGGCTCTTGCCGGCCCAGTACTCTTCCTTGATCCGTTCAAAAATGATGACGTTGGCGTCGACCGTGATGCCCATCGTCAGAACGAACCCCGCGATGCTAGTTAGGGTCAACGTCATGTTGAAGACACCCAGAACCGCGATGACGATGAACATGTTGATCAACAAGGCAAGGTTGGCGTTGATTCCGGCTCCCTTGTAGTAGACCAGCATGAAGCCCGCGACAAGAACCAAGCCCCACAGGATCGAGTTGATTCCAGAAGCAATCGCGTCGAGCCCGAGAGTGGCGCCAATGTTGGTGTAGCTCTGGACGATCAGGTTGACGGGCATGGCGCCGGTCTTAAGGGTGGTCTTCAAATCGTTGGCATCTTTGGCGTCGAAGCCTGTGACCCGGACGCTGCCGCCGGGAATCGCCTCGCTGATGCGGGCTCCCGCTCGGATCTTGTCGTCAAGAACGACGGCCATGGTCTTGCCGACATTTTCTTGAGTCATCTTGAAGAAATGGTCCGCGCCTTGGCTGTCCAAAACGAAGTTGACCGTTGGCTGGTTCGAAACAGGGTCACGTTCAACTCCGGCCGTCGTGATGTGGCCACCGTCAAGGAAGTACTTGTCTTCTACCTTGATCACTTGACGATTCACAAACTGGTCGATGCCAAAGCGGTCTTTTTTGTAGTAGGTCCGCAGTTCAAGACCGGCTCCCAGAACATCTTGGGGAATTCCGGTCACTACACCTTTGTCGCTGACATTGGAGGGGTTAGCCGCAATCCAAGCGTTGACGGCCGCCGTAGCAGCGTCGTCAACAATGTTGAGACTCAACGAACCCTTGCCGCGGAGGAACGAGTTGACCCGCTCGGGGTCCACGTCGCCGGGAAGCTCCACGAAAATGCGGTCGCCGCCGGACTCGCGCTTGATGACGGGCTCTGAAACGCCGAAGGTGTCGATTCGGCTCTTGAGCACTTCAATGGCCCGAGCCACGGCGTCGTCGCGGTCGGCGGTCGTCAGCGGGGAACCTTTCTTCTTTTGGAGGGCGTCGAGGTCGGCCTTGATCACGACACTCATACCACCCGAAAGGTCCAGCCCAAGCTGAAGAATTTTCGCCTTTTCATCTTTGAGGGTCGAAATTGTCCTTCGATAGTGTTCCTCAAGGACGAAGAGGAAGTCTTCTTCGGTGGTGTAAGCCTTGAAGACGTCGCCGACGGTCCATTGGGCGGGCACCGTCATCTTGGCAGTCTCGTAGTTGTGCTTCACCGCAGGAAGCAAGAAGGCCATGTCGGCCGGCAGTGTGGCCGTCATATTCTTTTTCAACTCGGCCAGTTTTGCTTTGGCTTGCTGTTGGGAGTAATCTCGGATTTGCTCTCTGGAACCAGAAGCCAGCACTTTTTGGTCGTTGGACGTGAAAAAATACCAGGAAGCTGTTGGGTACAGGAACCATCCGCTCACCGCCAGGAGGAGCACGATGATGAATAATCGGAAGCGTTTCGTCATTTCCTCATCTCCGGGGCGAGATTATTTCTTTTCTTCGGCTTCGGCCGGAGGGGTGGCCTTGGAGGCCTTGGAGTCTTTCTTGACGACTTCTTTCTTAGCGGGTTCTTTCTTGGCAACAGGGGGATTCACAAGGCCGGCGATGGCGCTCTTGTTAAACTCGAGGGTGGTGGTGGAACCTTCGTCGACCTTGAGGGTGACGGTGGCCTTCTCTTCGTTGGTGGAATGAACGGTGCCGTGCAAGCCGCCCACGGTGTAGACTTTGTCGCCCTTCTTGATGCCAGACAACATCCGTTCCGTGTCTTTCTGTTTCTTGTTCTGGGGGCGGATAATCAAAAAGTAGAAGATGAGGATGACCAGGCCGAAGGTGACGCCGGTCATGATGAGGGATTGACCGCCCTGCTCGGCACCGGCGGCCTGCAGAAGGGTCAGGAAAGAAGTCAGTACGTCCATGATAGTTCCTTGGAGGGAAAGGGATTTCTAGCCTTGGAGGAACAAAGGACCCCCTTTGGCTGAAAGAGCAGACTACCAGAATCCCCCCTAGCCGTCAAGCTCGGAGCTCGGCGCTCGCCCGCGGCGAGCGCCTGCAGTTTTCCGGGTTCCCCGAAAAACTGTGGTTGGGTTGATTTGGCAGTTTCCAGACACTCAGGCTCCGAGTCAGCAGCGTCGGATCACCAAGGGCTGTATCACCCCTAGAGAAACGTTGTCCGTTGAATGGCCGGATAGACTTCGCCCACGCCGACGGTGCGTTTGAGGGCGTCGACGGTACGCAGATCCTTTCCCACCAGCCGGCTGTACTCTTGACGAATCCATTCGAGGTCTTCGTCGCTCTTGGCGAAGATGGCGCTGGCGACGGCGGTCTTGAACATACCGGCGGCGAACAGCTCGCGCGTTCCGAGGCGGCCATACTTGGCCTCGAGCTTGCGGTCAACGATGGCGGTACCGCCGTTGTACCCGATGCAAAAGACGAATGCATTTCGTGTCATGGAAGCCTCATCTTTGATATTTTAGCAGAACAGCCCTATTTTGGTCCAGAAGGAGAAACTTCATGACTGTCGACACCGTGAAACTGCTCGCCCGGTACAATCTGTACGCGAACGCGGAAATGAACAAGGTCTTGGTGAAACTGGCGCCCGCCGACTGGACGCGCGACCTTGGCGGATACTACTCCTCGTTCCGGTCGCTGCTGGGACACTTGTACACGGCCGACATCACTTGGCTGATCCGGTTTGCCAGTTTTCGGGCGTTCCCATCGCTGAAAGGCGGCCCGTTCGATTTTCCTCCAGCACCGGGGGAGATGGCCTTCGACACCTTGGCGGAGTATCTGGAGAAACGCAGCGCCCTGGACGCCGTCTTGGTGTCGTTCGCTGACGAGCTGACCGACGCCGATCTTGCCGGCAACCTTGCCTACCGCAACTTCCGGAACGAGGAGCTGAACAAGAACTTTGGGGGTCTTGTCGTGCACCTGTTCAACCACCAAACCCACCACCGGGGCATGGCGGCCTTGTACCTGGACCAACTCGACGTGCCCAACGATTTCAACAGCCTTTCGGCCGTGGTTTGATTGAGGAGGTTTGTATGCTTTTGGGATTGAGGACCGTTATTTTCCCCGTTGAGAACGTTGAAAAGGCAAGGGACTGGTATCGGGGGTTCTTGGGGAGCGCTCCGACCTTCGATCAGCCGTTCTACGTGGGATTTTCGGTGGGAGGGTTCGAGTTGGGCCTGATCCCAGGAACTCCGGGAACCGGGGGCCCGCAGCCGCTTTGGGGAGTTGCCGACATCGAGGCGGTCCATGGCCAACTGTTAGCCCTGGGCGCGAAGGAGCTTGAGCCTATTCAGGACGTCGGAGACGGCATCAAGACCGCCGCCGTGGTCGACCCTTTCGGCAACAGGCTGGGCATCATCTTCAACCCGCATTTCAAAACTTCCGACGTGCGCTAGACACCGTTGGTTTCCCGGCCCGAACGAGCGAAGCGAAGTTCCCCCGTAGCAGCGGGTCGCCGCAAAAGAAAAAGGGCACCCGAAGGTGCCCTGCGTCGATAACGAACTGAATCAAGAAAAGTCGACGGGGATCGGGTGATCTGGCTAAGCGGCGACGAGGGGTCCGCCCGGAGCCGGGCTGTTGCCCGTGAGGACGGAACCCGACAGAGCCGCGACGCCAGGCGCCCGAAGCAGCATTACCCGCTGAAAACAAAAACAGAGCACCTTTCGGTGCTCTGCCTCTGTTTCGTGCGACACATCGGCCCATCGGAACGCTGTTGCGTTCCGCGCGGCTACCGCCTTGGGCCTCTGTGACGACAGCCGCAGGCTGTCGTCACATCATGTCCATGCCGCACATGCCACCCATTCCGCCGCCTCCGCCGCCGCCGGCGGGAGCCTTCTTCTCGGGAAGGTCGGTAATGGCACATTCGGTCGTGAGGAGCAAACCGGCAATGGAGGCTGCGTTCTGCAACGCGCTCCGGGTGACCTTGGCGGGGTCAATGATTCCTGCCTTCATCATGTCGACCCATTCCATCTTGTTGGCGTCAAAGCCCCAGCCCTTCTTCTCGCTCTTGGCTTTGTCGGCAATGATGGCTCCGTCAACACCTGCGTTGTTGGCGATCTGGCGGATCGGCTCTTCCATGGCCCGGCGGGCGATCTTGA
>CAYYUZ010000182.1:0-5215 GCA_964475005.1 uncultured Spirochaetales bacterium | reverse complement strand
TGCGGATCTTGGGTTCCACTTGGGCGTTGAGGCCGGGGTAGTAGAGGCTCATTCCCGCCCCAAAAAACGCGAGCCAAGCCATCACGACCCCAAAAACAAAACCGAGGATCTCGTTGATCTTATGGTAGAAGGAAGTACCAAAAATAAGTCCTGACCAAACGACAAGCCAAGCGGCACCAAAGGCGAGGCTTGATTTCCACGAAGCCAGAAAGTGGACCTTAAGGTCGGCAAATCTGGCGGTTCCGGAAACGGCGATGTCTCTGGCCCAGAACGTCGCCACGCCGCCCAGTAGGGCCACTAATAGCAAAGCCAGCGGGACAAAGAAGAACAAAGCCAATGGTCCAAGCCCCATGACCACAAAGGAAAGCGAGGCGATCCCCAAGGTCACCAGGGTGAAGACAAGATTGATGGCCAGGCCCAGAAACAGGTGGTCCCACAGGTCAAAGAAGGCTTTTTTGAGAGCGAAGAGAAACATGCCCCCAGTTTAGTGGAAAATCCCCGCCGCAAGCAAGGAGTTCCACAATGCCCGCAGAGAGTCGAACGCAAGCAACTCACGTGATACTCGGGCGGGCTCCAGCCAACGAAGCGCTGCGACCTCGTCGGGATCGGCCCTGAGGGTTTCGGGCGAGCAGGTCAACGCCGCCCGAAAGTACAGATCGCAGGTGTGGTATCGAATTCCCGCGAAAGGGTAGCAGTTAGGAAACGACGCCAGAAACGTCAGCGGCCCGACGGTGCCGCCGATCTCCTCGGCCACTTCTCGCGCCAGGGCCTGCTCGACTCCCTCCCCCGGATCCACAAACCCACCCGCCATTCCCAATAACCCCTTTGAAGGTTCCCTAGCCCGTTCGAGGAACAAATAACGCCCTTGATCTTCGATGAGAACTCCGCAGGCCGCGGCAACGTTCTGGAAAAACCTATAGCCGCAAGCCAGACAAAGAAACTCGTGGTCCTTTTTCCATTCTCCCCCTGGAACCCCACAGCCGGGGCAAAATCGAAACGGCGTTTGAATTTTCATGGCATACTCTAGCATGAACTAGGAGGCGGGCATGAACCCGGGCGAGGCTTTTTTGGCGAGACTTGATGACGGAACCGAAGACCGCCTCCGCAGGCGTTTGGACGAGGTCAACCGCCACATTCGAACCAAAGGAATTCGAGAGTTCGCTGCAGCCCAGAACGGGAATTTCAGCTACGGAATTCAAGAGCTTCTTACGGGCTATGCCTACCAGGAGTTCTACGACTGGGACCTGTATTTTGAATGCCTTTACCTCTCGTACTACGGTGTCAGCCGCTATTGCCGCAACAACGTGGAGGCCTTCCTCGACAGACAGCTGGAGGATGGTTTCGTCGCCCGCACCCTGATCAACCCGCGCCAACGTCAACACTTCAAGCCCTTCTTGGCCCAAACAGCCCTCCTCGGTTGCCGGCAGACAGGGAACTATCTGTGGCTAAAAGACAAGTACTATCGGCGGCTCAAGAAATATCTGGACTACTGGTTTTGGTATTGTGATTTCGACAAGAACGGTTTGGCGGTTTGGGATAGCGCCGACGCCAGTGGAATGGACAATCAGGACCTTCGCGCCGGCAAGTTGAACGCCAGGATCATCGAAGGTGTTGATTTGAACTCCTATCTCTACCGGGAACTTCAGGCGATGGCGATTTTGGCTTCGGAGTTGGGCCTGCCCGAGGAAGAAAGGGCCTATCGAGACCACTCCTCCCGATTGAAGGACCTCATCAACGCCGTATTCTGGGATGAGGAAGCCGGTTTCTACTTCGACAGGAACGAGCGGACAGGAGCTCGGGTCAAGATCAAGTCCATCGCGGGCTTCTTGCCGCTATGGGCGGGTGTGGCGCCCAAAAATCGCGCCGAGCGCCTAGTCACAGAGCACCTGACCAACCCCAACGAGTTCTGGCTTCCTCACCCCATTGCCTGTTGGTCCAAGGACGAGCCCGGCTACTACCAGCAACGAAAATCCGACGAATGCAATTGGATGGGGACCTGCTGGGTTCCCACGAACTATATGGTGTTTCAGGGGCTAAGAAGCTATGGCTACCTGGACTTGGCCAACGAACTGGCCGAGAGAACCTTTGCTATGGTGCTGTCCGAGGAAACCACGAGGGAGTACTACAACGCCGAAACCGGGTGTGGCCAAGGGCTCAACCCGTTTTGGGGCTGGTCGACACTTGCCTATTTCCTCCCTCTCGAATTCGAGTACGAGTACAATCCCACCGACCTCAACTTGAAAACGCTCAGGCCCCTTGCAGGGGAAGTTTTTGGTCTGAGGTTCCCGGTGTGAAGTTCTGAAAGTCTTCGCAGCTGGAGCGAAAGTCCTCGGCGAGGGGAAGGTTCTCATACCGGGAGTCAGACAGATCGTCGTAGCGGTCGTGGTCGATGGCCTGGAGGAACAGCAGGGCTCTAAACTCGGCGTCGGGGTCGTCGTGACGGGCTACAACGGCTTCAAAGGCCTGCCGGGCTCGGCCCAGGGTCGAGAACTCGTTGCGGTAGAACGCCGCCAGCCGCCTTGCCCACGCGTCGGTTTGATTCGATTGCCCCAAGGGGAAGGTGCCGACCAACGCCGTCGTGCGCCCGGTGTCGCGGCCGTCGTAGCCGTAGTACTCAAAATTGCCGTTCACAAACGAGATGACCTTGGGAGGCTGGCTGAACAAGAGAGGCATCCCCGAAAACTGGAGACTCAGCCAGAACTGTCCCAGAGTCAAAAGACTTCGAGACGAAGGCTTGGTTCTCGCCTCTGCCGTGATCGACGCCATGAGACCAGCGAGGGCCATGGGGGAAACTGTGCGCATCCCGCGACCCTGAAGCGGGTCCAGGGGATCGAGGTTGACGCTGTAGGAGAACTGGCGGGGCTGAAAGAGCGATGACTCAACGTCGGGTTCCGTTCCCAGGGTCTTGAGGAGGGACAGAGCTTGTTCTCCTTGACCCCTTCTCAAAGCCCGATGCGCCTGCCACCAAATGATGTCGCGGCCCGTCATCAGCGACTGACTCACGAGACGCTTGGAAAGGGGGTCGAGGTCAGCGGCGTGCAAGAGCCCTTTCCAGGCGCTGAGGTCTTCGTCGGTCATGAGCGCGTCCATCATCAAGTTCACGGCGTTGTTGAACGGCCAGCCCGTAGACCAAAACCCGTCGCCGTTATCGACGCGGTACGGGTTGCCCCAACCGCCCTTCTGCACGAGGCCGAACGCCATGACGGCTTGGGGATTGTGCCCCCGCGCCAGCTCTTTCTGCGCAACCAAGACAGCCACAGAATGGTAAAGGCCCCGGTTGTGTCCCGGCGCATCGAGGCTCTTGCCCCAATCCAGCGCCGCCACCACCTGGCTTTGCAGTGAAGGCGACCAATCCTTCTCCTTCTCGGCTTCCATCTGGATCAAGGCGGCCAAGAGGTCGGACTGATGGTCTTGGTCGCGGTTCAGCGAAGGCAAAGTGCGGGCTCGGTCAAGCAACGCGGCCGACCGAGCAACGTCGCCGTCAAAGAGTGCAAGGTACGAGGCCACCAGCCACCACGTTCGGGTCGCCGGCTGGACACCCTGCTCGACCAAGGCCTGAGCCTTGTCAACCAGACCCGTGAACAAACCGTGCGGAGAAACCTCATGGGGGTCCACCAAACCAAACAGCGCAAAAACGCCGGATTCGCGTTCGACCTGTTCGGCCATGGCGTAGAACACCGATTCGGTCCACGTGCCGTTCCCCCCCGAGGCCTTTTCGGCCTCAGCCAGGGCGCCGAGGGTTTCGGGGGAAAAATCGCGCCCGTCGAGGAAAAATTTCGCGACGAGAGCTTCTTTAGTGCGGCTTGTGGTCCACGCTTGCGAATCCAAGTACTGCAGCGACGAGAAGGTCTGAGTTCGAAGCACCGGCCAACGCGCAAAAAGATCGACCCACAGTTTCAGGGCTTGGCCCGGATCGGTCTCGACCAGCGACGAAGCCACCCAGCCCTGGGCCCGGGCCAGAGGCAAGTCACCGGCCGGACCCGGACTAAACTCCCGAAATAGTTTCAGGGCGTCATCGTGCTTCAAGACCTGCGCTCTCACGGCCCAGAAAGCCCAGCGATGCCTCAGTCCGATCGGATTCTTGATGTTACGCGCCTCGGACAAGGCTTTTTTAAGGGTGCTTGAATCGTCGGACGCCCCGTCGAGAGCCTCAAGATAGCTCCGGTCAGCCGGTGCAAGCCATTTGGGTCTTTCGGGACCGTAGAGGACCTTCTGCAGCTCGTCGGCGGCGAGGGTCTTTTTCCTCACCGTCAAAAAGTAGTCGGTCCACCACGCCTCGTTGGCCGACACAAGAATAGGATCGCTTCCGGGGTTGTAGTCGTACAGGAGGTTGGAGACCCCCTCGGGCGCCGTATCGGGCAACCGGTCGGGTTGAATTACGACCTGAACAAGTTTCTGGTCCCCGTTGCCCGACGACTCCTGGCCAAACGCGGGAGAGGCGAAGGCCAGGAAGTTCACCCATTCGGTGGAGTTCAGAATTCCCGGATCGAGAAGTGAAAACCGATCAAGCTCCGCGTTGTCGTAAAGGAACGGTCCGCACGCCCAGACCGGCGCCGAAACACCAAAGGCAACCACGCTCGCAAACAAAAAACCGCGAAGCCAACTCTTCATGCCTCCAGGCCTCCCACCCCCTCGAATCATAGTCGAACTGGACCGGGTGGGGGAAGCTTGCCGTACAGATCCATCATTTCGAGCGCCGAAAGGCCGGCGTCCCAGCCTTTGTTTCCGGCCTTCACTCCCGCTCTTTCCAGCGCTTGTTCCAGAGTGTCGCACGTCAGAACCCCGAAAATAATCGGAACTCCTGTCCGAAGACTCTCGTGGGCCACGCCTTTGGAAACCTCGGCGGCGACATAGTCGAAGTGAGGAGTAGAGCCTCGGATCACTGCACCCAAGGCAATCACAGCGTGGTAGTTTCCGCTGGCGGCCAATCTTCCGGCAACCAGGGGAATCTCGAAGGCTCCAGGAACCCACGCCAGGCTCAAATCGTCGTCGGCGACGCCGTGACGCACCAAGACATCGCGGGCTCCTTCGATCAGTTTGGAAACCACCAACTCGTTGAAACGGCTGGCCACCAGGGCCACCTTCCATTCGCCGTTGAGGAATTTTCCTTCTAGTATCTTCATGTCTGTTCTCCAGAAACTGGGAAATAGGAGTGACCCATACGGTCACGCTTGGTTCTTCGATAGTTCAAATTGGCGGGGTGGCTCCCCACCCC
>CAYYUZ010000181.1:0-5427 GCA_964475005.1 uncultured Spirochaetales bacterium | reverse complement strand
TGGTCGTCGAGAGTCCCGAACCCCTCGTCGATGAAGATGGCCTCCAGCCGGAGTCCGCCTGAACGTTCTTGGATCACGTCGGCCAGGCCCAAAGCCAGTGAGATGCTCGTCATGAACTTTTCGCCGCCCGACAGCGTTCCTACGGCGCGCTCCTGCCCGGTGTAGCTGTCGATCACCGCAAGGTCCAGACCCCAATCGCGGCGGCCATCGAGGCCCTGGGTCTGCACTTTGAGCGCGTACCGTCCGCCGCTCATTGCCGCCAAGCGGTGCGTTGCCGATTGGGTCACCTGCTCCAAGGCCTGAATCAGCACCCACGTGGTCAATTTGAGGTTGAGGCGGTTGCGCCCGTCGAGGGCTTGAAACAGAGGAACCAGACGCTGAAAGTCCGCCTCCAGGGCGTTCTTCTGCCGAAGGACCTCGCGCAGTTCCTCTTCGATCCTGTCTCGGTCGCGGAGGGCGAATTCCTTTTCTTTCGCCTGGGCTTCGAACACCACCCTCTCCTTCCGCAGGGCTTCCAGAGACTCCGCCATCCCCTCCAAAGGAGGCGGCGCGCCCTGCGGAAACTTCGCGTCCAGCGAGGCCAGTTCGCCCTCAAGCCGTTGGGTCTGGGCATCGTAGGCGTTTAGCCCGCGTTCAAGGGCTGTCAGAGCCGCTTCTTCCATTCTGGCTGATTTCGCGTCATCAAGGCTCCAACCCAAGGCGGCGACGGCCTGTTCAAGCGACGTTTGTAGCCGCTTGTACTCTTCCCGCTGTCCGGTCAGCTGTTTTTCGAGCTCGTCGACTCTCGTGTGGAGCGTCTGCTGCTGTCGTCCCAGGACTTGGGCCTTCTGCTGGTCAAGCTCCAAGCGGCGCCGAATCCCGGTCTCTTCTTGCGCCAGCGTCTCAAGCCTCGGGGCAGGATTCTCGCGAACCGACTCCCAGAGAGCTTGACGGCGGTTTGTCAGAGTTTCTCGCGCCGCAATGGCGGCCTGCCATCTCTCTCTCGCCCCGTTCTCTTGGGCAAGAGCCTCCTCGACGTGTCTTTGCGCGGCCGCTTGGCGTACGCTCCAGGTACGAAGGGCTTCCACTTGCCCCTGGACCTTCAACAACCGAAGGGCCGTTTCTGCCGGGTCAAGTTTTGCGGAAAGGCTGGCCTCGGGAAGCTCCGTGACTCGTCGGGACAGTTCCTCATGGCGGGCGTTGGCAACGGCCAGCTTCTGGTTCGCCGCGGTCTGTTCAGCCAAGGCTTCCTGGAGCCGGCGGGGCGCTTCGGCGGATGCTTGAGGCCAGCCGGCGGGTTCCGGGTGCTCCAGGGAACCGCAAACCGGACACGGTTGACCCGATTCAAGGGTCGCCGCCAGATCGGCGGCTTTCAACGCCGAGACCACTTGGTCCCAAACAACCGCTTCTTGGCTGGCGCTCTTGGCCCTCTCTCCGGCGGAAGTCTGTTCCCTGGCCGCGGCTTCCAACTCCTTTTCGAGAGCCAGCTGGAGCGTGCGGGCTTCGGCCCCAATCTTTGCCTGCTGGTCATCGCTTCTCGCAGTGTCGAGAAGACTGAGCGCGTCTTCCCAGTTTGGTCCTTCTGGGGGAAGCGCTACCCCTGCTTCAGCTTGTAGTCGCGCGTCTTTTGACGAGTCGTAGTCCGCTTGGGCCGCGCGTTCTTCGACCAGAGCGGTCTCCTCGCCGGCTTGCAGTTCTTGGGCCTGATTCCACAAGGTCCTCTGGTGTTCGAGAGCTCCCCGTTCCCTTAGCAGTTCGGCCAGCCGAGCTTCGAGGAGCCCGGTCTCGGCGGCACCCGCGGCAAGAATGCCAAGCTCCTTCTCGACAGATTCCAGCTCGACCCGAAACTCGTCCTGGGTGGTTCTCAGTCTTACACCCTCGCTGCGGATCTTCTCCTGCCGGTCAAGGTCGACTCCGAAGGGCCGGGCCAGCCGCGCTCGCTCGACAGCCGTCCTCTCAGCGTCATAGCTCGGTCGCTTGGCTTCGAGTTCCAATTTCTCTTGACGTTTAGCCACCAGAGCCCGCCAGTCGTTCCATTGCCCTTGCTGTCGGACCAATTCTTCCGCAGCGTGCGCTTCGGCTTGCGTGGCTTGGCGCAGCCGCGCGTCGGCCTCGGCCCAAGCAGCCTCAAGGACAGAGCGGTCGGCGTCTGCGGAACCCAGCTTGGACTGGAGGTCGTCCCATCGGTCCTCCCAGCGCTTTCGGGCTTCCTCGACAGTCTTGGCGCGTTGCCTGAGAAGTTCGACTACCCTTTCGTAGGCCTCGACAGGAAACAGCTTCTGCAGCATCTTTTCCCTGTCGCTGCTGGAAGCCTCAAGGAAGCGCTGAAAGTCGCCTTGGGGCAGAACGACGATCTTGGAAAACTCCTCGGCTGAAAGTCCGATCAGGTCTTCAAGCCTTTGGTTTATCTCCGACCGCTTTCCTCCAATTGTCTCCCACCCGCTCTCTTTCTTGACTTCAAGGACAACCTGAGCCTCTTGATCGCGCCAGCCTTCTCCCCGCTGTTTCATGACGCGGTGCCTCAAGTGCCTGGTGACCCGCCATTGCTGCGAGCCGATCGAGAACCGCAGACTCACACGGGGAACCGAGCCTTCAGGGGCATGATGGCTGGCCAGTTGATCGCTCAAGTTTCCCCGGGTTCCCGGCGTGCGTTCGTAAAGAGCATAGGTCAACGCGTCGAAGAGGGTGGTCTTTCCCGCGCCGGTCGGACCGCAGACAAGAAACAGGCGGTCGAGGGTCTCAAAGTCAAGGACAGCCTCGTCTCGGTAGGGACCAAAATGCGCAAGTCTCAGTTCAAGGGGCCTCAACGGTTGCCGCCTTTGCCAGTTCAGCCAAAAGTGCCCTGGCTTCACCGTCGGGTTCTGTCCCCAGATTCGTCAGAAACTGAGCGGCGTCCGCGGCGACATCTCCGGTGCGGCGTCTGACCGCGGCGTTCAAGCCTTCGGTCGTTGAAGCCGGACTCTGTACGAGGCTAAGGAGCCCAGGGAATCGAGGCCGTAGCCTTTCTAGCGGGCCTGGGACAAGGGCCTGATCTGTCAGCGTGAGCTCAAGCCAATGGTCTCGGTAGGAGTCATAGCCCGAACCTCGGGCGAAGTCATCAAAGGAGCCTCGAAGACGGGTCAGCGGTCGGCGTGGCGTCAAGGGAAGGAACTCAATCACACCGTCGGTCCACCTCACGATGCCTTTCTTTTGTCCCGCTTCGCTGAAGGAGTAGGCTAGGGGACTCCCGCTATATCGGACCTGCTCCGTCGGCTCCTGAAATTGGTGCAGATGACCAAGAGCGACATAGTCCCAGCCTGTGAGCCAGGAAGCGGGGATCTGTTCGGCCTCTCCCACGAATAGGCGCTCACTGTCGCTTTCGGACCCTCCGAGGGTGAAAAGATGCGCGACAAGAATTGCAGGGACTCCTGGACGTTTGGCCCCGGCCAGGCGGTTCAGAGCGTTTTCCCACATTTCTCGTTGCGTGCGAAGCACGGACTCCGGGTCGCTTGGAGAAGACAACACCCCCGCCGTTAGGAAAGGGACGGCAAAAAAGTCGTATTGGCGGCCGCCAACCGTGAGGATCACCGGCTTGTCCAGGTCTTGGGCCCGGGTTCGAATATGGACTCTATGCTTGGTCAGGAAGCGCGAGGCAAAGCCAAATCTCTGGGCTCCGTCGTGGTTGCCCGAAATCACCACGGTGTCCAGGTTTGGACAGGTCTCGGTGATCCGTGTCAAGAAATCGTCCCAGAGAGTGACAGCTTCAGGAGGGGGAACACTTCGATCAAAGACATCTCCAGCGACAAGAAAGACATCGTAGTTGCTTCCCGCAAGCTCGTTAGCAATCTGATCAAGAATGTGGGCCTGGTCTTCCAGCAACGATTGTTCGTGCAGGATTTTTCCAAGGTGGAGATCGGCGGTGTGGAGCAATCGCATCAATCCAGAATACGGAAAAGTGTCGGCAAAGGGAACGTCCACACCAACTCAGGACTTGGCACCCTATCCTCATTTCACTATACTAATGTTATGCATATCTCGTTCTTGAGACACCCAACTGGTCGCTTGGCCTTTCGGTTCTCCTCCTTCGACTGGGAGGTGATCGAGGCGTTGAAGCAAGTCCCCGGACGTTTCTGGCATTCCGAGGAAAAACTGTGGTCGATTCGCGACACTCCAGAAGACCACCGCAAACTCAGGGACGTCCTCGAAGCGACAGGCCTGTTTGAGGAGGCGCAACTTTCTCGGCTGAACCCGCGCCCGGAGCCATCTCAACCTCAGGACTCTTGTCCTGAGCCAATAGTAAGGATTTTTCCCGACAAGGCTTTGGCGCAAGCCCAGTCTGTTTCCACACTTGCAGCGACAAACGAAGCGCTGTTGACCCGTCACTACAGCCCTCGAACCCAAAGAACCTATCTGACCTGGATTCGTCTCTTCTTCGAACATTTTTCAAGCAGACTCCCCTCGTCCCTTGGGGAAACTGAAATCAACAGCTACTTGTCATGGCTGGCGGTCGACAAAGGAGTTAGCGCCTCTACTCAAAACCAGGCGCTGGCCGCACTCTTGTTTCTGTTCCGTTCAGTCCTGAATACCGGCCCCGTCGACCTCGAGCAAGTCGTCAAAGCAAAACGTTCCCAACATCTTCCTGTAGTTTTGTCTCGGGAGGAGGTCCGTTTGGTCCTTGAAAGCCTTGAGGGAAAATACCGCACCATCGGCCAGTTGCTCTACGGTTGCGGGCTTCGGCTTCAGGAGTGTCTTAGTCTCCGTGTGCAGGATCTCGATTTCGCAAGGAACGAAGTGTTGGTCCGTAACGGCAAAGGAGCGAAGGATCGAATAACAATGCTTCCTGCCAGTCTTAAGAACGAAATTCAGGCCCACCTCGCGCGGGTCCGGGCTATTCACACCGCTGACCTTCAAGCAGGCTGGGGTCGCGTGACCTTACCCGGAGCCCTTGAAGGGAAATACCCAAACGCCGGAACTGAGTGGAGCTGGCAATGGATTTTCCCTCAAGAGAACCGCTGGAGGAATGTCGAGACCGGCCTCCAAGGAAGGCACCATCTTGATGAGAGCCTCGTTCAGCGAGCCGTTCATGACGCCGTCAGATCCTCTGGCCTCACAAAACGGGCCTCCTGCCACACCTTCCGGCACAGTTTCGCGACTCATCTTCTCGAGGCAGGCCACGATATCCGGACTGTACAGGAACTTCTTGGGCATTCCGATGTCAAAACGACCCAGATCTACACGCACGTCCTCGGCCGAGGCCCTTCCGGTGTCATCAGTCCGGTCGACAGGCTCTAGACGAAGTCTAACAACTCCCGCTTATACTGATCAGGAATTTACTTATTGCAGAGGCCGCTCGTGTCTATCTGGTTGTCATATTGGGACTTAGCCATCGATCGACTCCAAAGAAAGGGCTTACCCCAGAGGAACCAGCCGATTGGCTTCGATCTTATTAGTCACTGTCCAATCGGCGTT
>CAYYUZ010000180.1:0-5427 GCA_964475005.1 uncultured Spirochaetales bacterium | reverse complement strand
AGACTTGTTAGGCGACTTTTCCTTATTTGCCACCTTCGCTCACTTTTTCGAACTCTGCTATCAATCTAAGATTTTCTTCTATGATTTTGTTATGATCAATCATTTCTTTGTTAAATATCAAATCATAGGTCGGGTCTCTGGACTTAAATTGATTTATACCAAAAGCAATGGAATTGATTGGAACATCCTTTGTAATGATGGCGCCTGCTGCCACGACAGAGTTCTCGCCAACTACAATGGGCCCTAAAATCTTCGCGCCGTCAGCGACTACTACATTCTTACCTATGATCGGATTCCCAATATTCTCCCATTTACTATTGGTTCTATTGAATTTCAAGTTGGAACCAATGGTGACATTCTGAAATATTACTACGTGTGCGCAGATCTTGGCGGCAATAATTGTGCACCCTCGAGCGTGATGGGCGAATAATGTGCTTTCGTCAATTTCTGTACAGTTAATTTCACAACAATACAACTTTTCCAATAGATTTCTGGCTGTCTGCTTCAGTAGCCAATTCTTGGAGTAGCAATTTAACTTTACAAGTTTGTCAAACATTACAAAATATTCCTTCTTAAAAAACAAACCAAGACTTGTTTGCTCAGCCCGAACAATGCCGAGGTGCTTCCCTCGGTTTAGCCGGTCACTGATAAGGACCCACGGGACCCTTCCACTTCATGCCCGGACCTGGCTCACTCTAAACCCCTCCCCGCATTCGAGCAACAAAGACCCAACCACACCACCAAACCGCGGCCGACACCACGGTCCGCTAGCTTCGTCCTTCCGTGTTCAATTCTCTTCTCCCTCCCCACAACTCCGCCCCCGAGCGTCGGGGAGGCCCACCGTTTGATCTCAACCACCCTCGATTTGGTCCGCGAGATGAAAACGACCAAATTCAGAAAGGACTCTTCCGGCCTTCCTCAGTCCTCCCTCTTCATCCGTGTTATCCGTGAAATCCGTGGTTTTTCCTTCTTCTTTTTTTTCTCTGGTGCTCCTGCTCCGGTCCTGCGATCGGCCAACAAAAAAGCCCTTCCGTCTGTGGCAACCACAACCGCAAGGGCCTTGAACCAAGACTATCTGGACCGCAGCGCTACATCTTCGCCTTGGCCGCCACCCTCGGACTGCGCTTGAAGTAGGTCGCCAGGTTGTCGGCCACCACATTCAGCCCAGCAATCTTATCCCGGTGCATCCGAGTCGCCGCATAAACGTCGAGGCCGCAAACCAGCGCGTCGCTTCGGGCGGCCATCAGCGTATGACGAACCGCCTCGGCCAACTGCTCGATGTCATCCGAGATAGGCCCCAACGCTTCGGCCAGCTGAAAGTCCTTCTCAAATTCCTGGGTGTCGAACGCCGCTGAAAAAATCTCGGGGTGACCTTTGACCACCTTTCGGCATTCCGCAAGAAAAGGAGTCAACTCCTTCCCCGCCTTGACCATAGTTGAAACGTCGGCGGCTGCAGGTTCAACAAGAACCCCAGCCTTCCCCGAATATCACCGATCGCCTTCGCAATCGCGTCTTGAGCTTCGGGCGTGATCGACGCCGAAACCAGATTTTGTGTAGCCAAGATGCAACTCCACAGCGAACTTCCAGCCTGCTATGAGGCCGGTTCAGAACGCGACACATTATGACTCACTAATCTTTGGATTACTGGGAAGATGTTAATATTGATAATAAAAAAATGAAATGGATGAGGAGTGTGCATTCCGTTGGTGAAACGCTGACACCGGTTCAAGGTTTTTGGGAGCAACAACACCGCAAAAAGGTGAGACACTACACTTATGGATTTTGAAGCCCTCTATCATGACGAATCGCGGCGCGTGCTGGCCACGCTGATCCGGCTCTTGGGTGACTTTGACCTCGCCGAGGAGGCCCTGCACGACGCCTTTGCCGCGGCTTTGGAGCAGTGGCCCAAAGACGGTGTGCCCGGCAATCCCCGCGCCTGGCTTGTTTCCACGGGCCGGTTCAAAGCGGTCGACGTGCTCCGCAGGCGGGCCCGCTTCAGTCCCCTCGAGAGTATTCCCGAGCCGGCCGACCCTGCCGCTGATCCTACAGCGCAGCCGCCCGAGGTTGAGGACGACCGCCTGCGGCTCATCTTCACCTGTTGCCATCCTGCCCTGGCTCCCGAGGCCCGTGCCGCTCTGACTCTGCGCGAGGTCTGCGGGCTGACCACCGAGGAGATTGCCCGTGCTTTCCTGGTTTTGCCCCCCACCCTTGCCCAGCGTATTGTGCGGGCCAAAACCAAGATCAAGGAGGCGCGCATCCCCTTTGAGGTGCCCTCCCGTTCCCAGTTGCCTCAGCGCCTGGAGACGGTGCTTCAGGTAGTCTACTTAATCTTCAATGAGGGCTACGCGGCCTCCTCGGGTGATTCGCTGACGCGGACCGACTTGTCGGACGAGGCCATCCGACTGGGGCGTCTTCTCGTCGAGCTCCTCCCCGAGGCAGAGGTGCTGGGTCTGTTAGCCCTGATGCTTCTACAGGAGTCGCGCCGGGCGGCGCGGGCAACGCCGCAGGAGGATTTGATCCTCCTCGAGGATCAGGACCGCTCGCTTTGGGACAGGCAGCGCATCGCCGAAGGCGTGGCCTTGGTGGAGCGGGCTTTTTCTCTGCCGCCGGGACCCTATGCCCTTCAAGCGGCGATCGCCGCCGTGCACGCCCAGGCTTTCCGGTTCCAAGACACGGATTGGAAGCGGATCGTGGCCTACTACGACCAATTGCTCAGGGTCGTCCCCACGCCCGTGGTCGAGCTCAACCGCGCGGTGGCCGTAGCCATGGCTGAGGGCCCTGCCGCGGGGCTGGCCCTTGTCGACGGGCTGGTTGCTCAGGGGAACCTGGCGGAATACCATTGGACCCATGCCGTGCGGGCTGACTTTTGCCGGAGGCTGGGGAGGGTCGCGGAAGCGCGCGAGTCGTACGGGCTGGCCCTGAACTTGGCCGGAAGCGAGCCTGAACGGCGTTTCTTGCGGCGGCGGCTGGACGAGCTCGCTCCCTGAATTCTTTTTCTAGCCCTGTCGATTTTCGCCCCGCCCAAACGACTAGGGGGTGAAGACAAATCTCACCGAGGAGAAAAGACCATGAAATACGCGTGTTTCGGCTACTTTGATGAGGAGAAGTTCGCCAAGGTGCCAGAGGCTCAGGCCCTGGCCATGATGGACGACTGCATCGCCTACGATGACGCGGTGATCCGCGGGGGCGGGTACTGGGCGGGCGGGGAGGGACTGCAAAGCCCCAAGAATACCACGACCCTCCGTTCCCAAAACGGCAAGGTCACCGTGACCGACGGTCCCTTTATCGAGACCAAGGAGCAGGTCGGCGGCCTGATGTTTCTAGAGGCCAAGGACCTGAACGAGGCCATCAGGCTCATCTCGAACCATCCGGGGTTGAAGATGGGCCCATGGGAGATCCGGCCGGTCACCGACTTGAACGCCATGATCAAGGCCAGCCAAGAGCGCCGCGAGGCAGGAGGCCAGCATGCCTAAGCTCGTGGTCAGATGTTTCGGAATCTCACTCGACGGCTTCAGCGCCGCGCCAGGCCAGAGCGAGAAGGAGCCCTTTGGTAGGGACGGCCTGCGGCTCATGAACTGGGTCTTCGAGACCAAGCACTTCAACGTTATGGTCGGCACGCCCGGCGGTGTCGAGGGCCTCGACAACGACTTTATGGCAAAGGCCGACGAAAACATTGGAGCGGGCATCATGGGCCGGAACATGTTCGGCCCTCCAGCCGATGTCGGGGACAAGGCCGCCTGGAAGGGCTGGTGGGGTCCCAACCCGCCCTACCACCACCCGGTTTTTGTGCTGACCCATGAGAAGAAGGCAAAGCTCGATATGGAGGGAGGCACAAGCTTCACCTTCGTGAACGACGGTATCGAGTCGGCCCTCAAGCAGGCCTTCGCCGCAGCCAACGGCAAAGACGTGCGCCTGGCCGGCGGCGCCGCTACAGTTCGCCAATATTGGAAGGCAGGGCTCATCGACGAACTGCACTTGGTGCAAGCGCCCCTACTGCTGGGCCAGGGCGAGCGCATCTTCGAGGGCTTAGGCGGTGTGGAGAGCCTCTACGAATGCGTTCAGTTCACCCCGTCAAAGGCTGTATCGCACCTGCTTATTGTCCGGAAAGGTTTGTAGCTTCGTTCTTGACCCCCCGTTCCTCACCTTCTATCCTGGGGCCGTGGATCAATCTTCCCGCATTCCTCGGCTCGCCCATGGCCGGTCTCTCATCGACCATCTTGTCGAGCGGTTCCCGTATTTCGACAGGGGCACCTGGACAGTCGCGATTTCCGAGGGGCTCCTGCTGGTCGACGGGCTCGAGGCGCACGCCGCTCAGAAGCTTAAGAAGGGACAGATTCTGACCTACAAGATGCCTACTGTTCAGGAGCCCCCTGCCGACCTTGGTTGGTCTGTGGCCGCCGAGGACCGATGGTTCCTTATCGCGAATAAACCCGGAAACCTTCTGGTCCACCGCATGGGAAAGTCCTATACCTCGAATCTTTTGTACCTGATCCGAAACGCGGACAACCCCGACTGGGCCGCGGCCGACCCTGCCCACCGGCTCGACCGGGAGACCTCGGGCCTTGTCCTTTTCGCTAAAACCAAGCAGGCCCTGGGGGCGATTTTGAACTTGTTCGATACCCACCAGATCACCAAGGAGTATAGGGCCGTGGTCGCTCCGGTCATGGGGGCCCCGGTGCCCACCGAGGGTGACCAAGGGACGATCAACCTTCCGCTAGGCCGCACCGACGATCCGGTGAGGGGACAGATTCAGGCCGTCGGCGTTCCCGGAGCCCGAGCTGCCCTGACCCACTGGGTTTGGGGCCGCGAGGGAACTCCGGGCCGCTTCGAGGTGGCCATTCGCCTTGAATCCGGCCGAACCCACCAGATTCGGGTTCATATGGCCGAGCAGGGTTGGCCCCTGGTCGGCGACAAGCTCTACGGGGGACCGGTCGCGGTCCGCCACGCGCTGCATGCCCGCATGCTGGCTTTTCGGCATCCTTTCACGGGACTGGAGGTCAGCTACGAGGCGCCGCCCCCGCCGGACTGGCGGGTACTAGTAGGCGACAGGCCGCCGGATTGAGGCACGGAGCAGGAATTGAACAGGAGATAGCGGAGGCGACGGGTGCTGCTCCACCCGTCTGACCTCTTCTCGGTTCTCTGTGTGGAGGTCAGCCTCCGAAATCCTTGTCTAGCAAAGTCTTCCTGGAATCGGCTTTGGCCTGCTTGATGGCTTCATCCAGTTGGAGACGTATTCTTTCCGATAGCAAGTCGATGACCGATGAGGAACACCTCAGGTCCGAGGCTTCTTTGACATATGCTTTTACTTTGGATGCAATAACCAAGGTCTCTTTTTCAGCCATAGCCTTTCCTTTTCTGCCGTCTGGAACTCCGACTACCGACAGACCTTGAGACTATGACTTTTCGCCATAAATAGGTCAACGGATC
>CAYYUZ010000179.1:0-5638 GCA_964475005.1 uncultured Spirochaetales bacterium | reverse complement strand
CTGAAGTTTCCAACGTCCTGATTGGCCATGTGCACAGCGCGCGTCACCCAAGAATCAGCTTCGTCGGTTGGAACTCCCAGGGAAAGCAGCCTCTCTCGGAGCGCCGGCCGAGCTGTCGCCCCACGGAACGGAATGGTGGCTTCGATACAGGTGCACACCGCCAAGGTGACGTTCCGGTCAACCTCGTCCCCCAGAGCTGAGGCAAAAGCGAGGGCGCTGAACAGTTCATTTCCACCAGCTTTCCCAACTGGATCTCCCGGCTTGACACCGAAGACCTGAAGGACCTCGGCGTAGTGCGGAATCGTCGAAGAAACGGCGAGGACCGCTCCGCCAGTTCCGTGGTCTGCAACTCGCGTGAGTACCGCGGCAAACGCGGTAGGCCAGTCTCCATCGACCGACCAATAGACGATGTCGTGATAGAGAACTGCCAAGGTTTCAACAGGATCTTCTGGTTGAAAATGAAAGATGTGTTCCAAAGTATGAAATTGGCGTAGCGAAGCGCCCATCGAGGTGTAGATATCCACGGCGAGAGACTCGACTCGTTCTACAGGCAGGTTGGAAACCAAAGGCGTGAGCGCCCAGCGAATCCATGTGATCAGGGATTTCCATCGAGAAGTCTCAGGGGCAGGCGCGTGACTCTTCATCCTGAAAAAATACCCGGATATCCCTGACCTTTCAACCAGAAGTCGCAAGTCTGTTGGATTCCCTGTTGACAGCTTTCTAGCGGTCTTCGATGATTCAGGACATCTTGGGGCTCAGCGCGAAAAGTTGAGGGAGGGGCGGCACGGAAATGAACAAGAAATATGGTTTCAGCGACTATGATGAGGATTTGGAAGAAGATGATCTCGACGAAGATCTTGACGATTATCTCGACGATGAGGAAGAAATTCATCCGGACGATCTGCTTGACGACGAAATCGATCTTGAGGATGAAGAGGAAGAAGAGGAAGACGAAGAGGACGATTTTGACGATGAAATCGACGACGACTAGTTCTCCTCTCGAAAAAGGATTCGTCGTTCCGGCGCAAAAAGCTCAAATTCAGGACTGCCTTGAGATCCTCAGGGATTCGATCCTCGGTCAGTACTTTGAGCCTCCGCTAGCAGCCTCGATTCTTGAGTCGGCGCACTCCACGGGCGGGCTTCACGTGGCCGTTGCGGAGGGTAGGGTTGAGGGCTTTTACGTCAATGAACCAATGGGCGCGTTCCTGGTGTTCCCGTATCTCCATCTTCTTGCCGTGAGGACTTCGAATCGCGGGAAAGGGATCGGAACCGCCTTGCTCACGCATCTGGAGACTGCGATGTTGCTAAAGCCTGGGTACCCGTCCCGCCCAAAAATCTTCCTGCTTGTCGCCAGCGACAATCTACGCGCGGTCAGTTTCTACGTGCGAAATGGTTATACAAGAATTGCCGCGATCGACGACATGTTTGGCCCTGGTGACACAGAATTGATCATGATGAAGGATCTGGGGGAAAAGAGTCAGCTCTAGCCGAGGATGGGGGTTGTTTCTCAGAGAGGGGGGACTTGACCGCGACGTTCTGTTGGTGGCTCTTTTGAACCACGCCTCTATGCATTTTGTGGAAGAAGATGCGCTGATGCTTTGCACCGAGTACCCTAGGGAGGCCTTTGAGGCCCACAAAAGGCAATATGGGGACTTCGTGAAGAGGCTGGAAGGGCTCAAGGACCATCCTGTCTATATCACGCTAGACTGCATCAGGGAGTGGCTGTTAAGGCATATCTTCATTGAAGACCGAAGAATCGGGGTTTTTGTGAAAGGTGCAGCACGACAATAGCAAAAAATGCCGTCTTTTCTCAGCCTTTCCTAAGGCTTGAACCTCGTGCCAGCAAACCAGCGTTGCACTTGTCCGCGCCGAGACCCGAGTTGACGGCAACCCGATTGCGCCCGCTCTCTTTGGCCGCATAGAGCGCAACATCGGCTTCGCGGAGAACTTCCTCCCACGACGTGCCGGGGTATTTGATCGAAACTCCAATGGAAACGGTCATCCCCGGTCGACCGGGCAGTGACCAGGGAGCCTCCTGAACCGCAAGCCTGAGTTTTTCGGCGGCGATGCGTGTCCCTTCCAGGCAGGTTGAGGGAAAGACGGCCAGAAATTCTTCACCGCCCCATCGGGCAAGGATGTCGCTCTTTCGAACGGATTTCGCAAGAGTCTGGGCGGCGATCTTGAGGACTTCGTCTCCCAGCTCGTGCCCGAGGGTATCGTTGACATTTTTGAATTTGTCGAGGTCCAGCATGGCAACCCCTATGGGCTGAAGCCCGCGTTCGCTTCGGTGGGCCTCGTACTCCATAAGATCAGTTGCTTTCCGGCGGTTCCAAAGACCGGTTAGCGTGTCCTTGTGGGCCCAGTCCGCGAGTTGCTTGTTGGCTTCGGCCAAGGCGGTTTGACTTTGCAGAAGCTCCTTTTCGGTCTTCATAGCGTGCAAGATTTGCAGGTTGAGTTCGTTGGAGAATTCTTCCATACGGTGCTGAAGCTCCCTTAGTCTGAGCTGGGCCTGCACACGATGGATCAGCTCGGGCCCGTAGAAGGGTTTGGTCAAGAAGTCGATTGCTCCGCAATCAAAGGCTTTGATCAAGGTTTCCCTGTCGTTCATGGCCGTGAGCACCATTACGGGTACGTCTTTGTGAGCGGGTTGGTTTCTCGACCATCGAGTGAGCGCAAGCCCGTCGACTTCGGGCATCATGACGTCGAACAGGAGAACATCGAAGGTAGACTCGCACATCTTTTTCTGAGCGGCGAGCCCGTCTGTGGCCCAATCCAAATCAAGGTCGAGGGGTTTCAACAGTGCCGAGATGAGATCGATCGCGAACGGCTCGTCATCGACCACCAACGCGCGCATCCGCACTTTGGCATGGTCCATGATTAGGTTCTCTCTTCCGACGGTATTCTGGGTTTCTTCATGCTCTTATATCGGTCTATCTCGTTCTTTCAACGAGTACAAGAAGTGAATCCGCATTGAGAGGCACAAAAAGAAACGGGGCAGGAACCGTAAGTCCTTGCCCCGAATCAACTTATTACAGTCGGGCTAGGCGGATTTGAACCGCCGACCCCTAGTCCCCCAGACTAGTGCGCTAAACCCCTGCGCTATAGCCCGTAACGAGCATGAAAACTACCAGAAAGCTTTTTGCCTGTCAACAGGGGGCTTTTAGGGCTGTTTCGAGTGACACGTTGGAGCCAGAACCTACCCCAGAAAAATGTCGTGAAAGTTCGGGTTTCTCTTCAAAACCCGCAGAGCAAAAGGACAGCTTGCCCTGAGTTTCATTCCCGATGATCGAGCGTGGTCGACGGCTGCGTTGACCAGCCTGCTCCCGTATCCTTGCCCCTCCCATTCCGGAAAGACTTCCGTGTGGATCAGATCAAGCACCCCCGGACCAACCTTGTCGAATACGATCCGACCGATCTCTTGTTGCGCTGAGCTGGCCGTCACCGACCCACCACTTTCGTGTGTTTCCAGAATGTATTCCACCATTTTTCTAAGGTATCGTCCTTGTTTCACGCAAGCAAGGGTGTGGATTTTTTTCCTGCGGCTAGGTATCCTCGGCTCCCAGGGAGATCAACCATGGACTTTTTCGACCGGCTTGAGGCCTCGTGCCGAACCAAGGACAGCCTACTTTGTGTTGGGCTTGACCCTCGGGTGGAGGCTTCAGGACCAGCGGAAGCCAGACTTAAGATTGTGGCCGCGAACAAGGCTCTTATTGAGGCAACTCTGCCCTATGCGGCCGCCTACAAGCCCAATATTGCCTTCTACGAGGCTTGGGGACCGGAAGGGCTCATCGCGCTGGATGAGACCCTGGATTTGATCCCTGAAGGAACCCCTGTCATTCTGGACGCCAAACGTGGCGATATCGGCCCGACCGCGGAAGCGTACGCTGCCGGGGCTTTCCGGAAACCCGTCGTCGGTTGCGTCACTATCGCTCCTTGGATGGGCCGCGACAGCGTCGATCCTTTTCTCAAACATCCCGGAAAAGCTGTATTTGTCCTGGCGCGAACTTCCAATCCCTCGGCGGTGGAACTGCAGGACCTCAAGCACAAGAAGAGCCCCCTCTATCTGAAGGCCGCCAGGATCGCCGCAGGCTGGGGGAGGCGCATCGGCTTGGTTGTCGCCGGCAACGACGAAACAGCCCTTCGCCTCCTCCGAAACGCGCTCCCCGAGACCTGGTTTCTTTCGCCTGGAATCGGTGCCCAGGGTGGCACGGTGGCTGGAGCCATCTCGGCCGGGCTCAGGAACGACGGGCTTGGAATCTTGACCGCGGCCTCCCGTGAAATTGCCCAAGCCGACCGTCCCGGCGCCAAAGCGAAAGACCTTCGCGACCAAATCAACGTAGCTCGAACCCGGGTGCTGACCGAGCGACAAACTCAAGCCCCGGCCTTGACCAAGCTCAAGAGAAGGGTGCTCGAAGGGCTGATCAAAACAGAGTGCTTCAAAATTGGTGAATTTGTCCTGAAATCGGGAATCACCAGCCCCTTCTATGTCGATCTGCGCCGGGTGGCCAGCGATCCGAAAGTTCTCAGGCTGGCAGGAAAGGCGTATGCTCTGCTGATGCGTGATCTTGAGTTCAAACGGGTCGCGGGCATCCCAGTTGCCGCGTTGCCGCTGGCGACCGCTGCCAGCTTGGAGACCGGTGCACCGCTGATCTACCCTCGCATTCCCCCCAAGGCCCATGGCACGGGGAACGCCATTGAAGGGGAATGGAAATCCGGGGAGAAGGTGTTGCTCCTCGACGACCTCATCACCACCGGAATAAGCAAGCAGGAGGCCATCGAAGTGCTTCGTGGAGAAGGACTTGTTGTCACCGACCTTGTTGTCCTTCTGGAGCGCGGAGTTCAGGGGCGTCGAGACATGGAAGCTACGGGTGTCCGGCTGCACGCTTTTGCACAGATCGAGGAGTTCTTCACAGTGGCCAGAGACCTAGGCTTGATCGACGCCGCCAAGGAAGCCGAATTGCTGGCGTTCACCCGGGAGAATTGAGGCGCCGGCTCTTGAGGATTTCGCCAACTAGGTAGAACGAACCGCAAGCCAGAACAGGCTGCGAGAAGCTTTCGGCCCACGCCATGGCAGCATTTGGATCGGAGGCAATCTCCACGGTTTGTGATTCGTCGCAGACGCCGAGAAAAACCTGGCGGAGCGCCTCTGGATTGCTTGGCCGAAAGTCACTCGGCGGTGTCACGATGACCCGTTGAAACAAGGGGGCCAGCACGACCGCCATCGGTTCGACGGCTTTTCCTTCGAACGCCCCGAACACAAGGGTTCCCCCCACGCCGAACAGCTGTTCCCACGATTTGGCCAGAAGCTTCGCCGATTCGGCGGTGTGGGCCCCGTCCAGAATGACCCACGGATTCCTGGAAAGGATCTGCATCCTGCCAGGGAGCGTTGTGGCCTCCAAGCCGGCGCGAACGGCCTCGTGGAAGTTGTCTTGGACTTTGAGCAGACCTTCGCGGACCAAGCCATGGAGCGCCCAAGCCGCCACAGCGGCGTTCAGCCCCTGTGCTTGGCCAAGCAGGGGCAACTGGGCCTCAAATGAGGCTCCATCGCTCAAGCCCAGCCGCAAGAACGTGCCCTCTCTTGTTAGCTCTGTTTCAAACTCCTCGACTTCCTCGTCAAAACTGTGAAAAGGAACTCTCA
>CAYYUZ010000178.1:3913-5764 GCA_964475005.1 uncultured Spirochaetales bacterium | reverse complement strand
CCCTCGGCATTGGTACGGCAACCCTCCTCTCGGATTGGCTCAAGCTATCCCGTTGGCCTGAGACTCGTCAAGGGTTTTCCTGCCCGAAGATACGGGCAGCGTGGTGGGGGTCCCAACCGGCCTGGGCAGCCAGCGACCAGGCTTTGTCGGGTTTCGGAAGCAAGCTCTCGACTTCGAACAGGCGCCCGTCGCGGCGTTCGTACGAGCGGTAGCTCCACGCCTTTCCCGGCTCCCAATCTGACCACGTAGCGCCGTAGGGCCAGGCTTGCTGGTACCAAAGATGCCTCATCCACGACACTTTCGGAGCTGTCGAGACCGGGGGGCTGTCCTCACCGGCCATCATGAGCACCAGGGCCCCCGCAAGCAAGACCCCAACGCCGCCAAGCCAACGCCTCGACCTCCGCGGGCTTCGCAGACGGGGCCTTCGCCCGCTCCACAGCCGGAGGATCAGATAGAACACCGTGAAAGCGGCAACAAGGACGCCTGTGACCTGCCTCGGTTGAGCCCCGCGCCCCCCTCCCTGGGCCTCCCGTCCCAAGAGCCTCTGCGCCTGACCTCTCTGGCCGTTGAGGATCCAGATCCGTGAGGTGGAATCCCGGGGGCGAAACGAGGGTTTCAAACTCACAAGCCAGGGATCCCACCGTGGGTCCCGAACGGTCAGTTTCTGGTCAAGCTTTGCTAGCGGAACCATCTCAAGACCGGCGAAAGCCGAGATCTCCACCACCGCGTTCGACCACGCCAGCGTCGTGATTCCCCGCGCCTCCAGCAGGCTCACCGCCGCCTGTTCCCGGTCTACGGGCAAGTCAAGATACGCCCAGGAGGAAGTCTCGGCCCAGGCCGCGAGAGGGAGCAGGAACAAAAAGTTTGTCACGAGGGACCGAAGAAGTGGGGGCATGGATCAGAGGCTGCAGAACGCCAGCGCCAGAAAGATACCGAGAAGGCAGCCGACGATGACTTCTGAGCCCTTGTGGCCGTGGATCTCTTTGACGGGCTTATGGGTGGTCTTCCAGCGTTCATTGAGGTCGACAATAATCTGATTGAGCGCCCTACCCTGATTTCCGGCGGCCTGGCGGACACCCAAGGCGTCCCGAATTGCCATGAACGAAAAGAACAGGGAAACGATGAACAAGGGCGAGTCAAAGCCAAACTTATAGCCGACGGCGGTGGTCAGCGCGGAAACCACGGCCGAGTGGCTGGAAGGCATTCCGCCCGTCGACCAAACCAGGTTGAGCAGGAGGTCTCTTTTGGGAAGCTTGGACCGGTACCTCAGCACCGAAATTAGGGCCTTGATGAACTGGGCGAAGAACCAAGCGGTCACGGAGGACAGAAAAATGGGGCTCGAAATGAGGTGCCGGAAGCTCTCCATGGTTCGGGCCAGTTTCGCCGAGGCCCTCCCCTTTGTCAAGGTTGGATTTTCCTGTAGGCTGGCGGCATGAGTTTTTCCTTCCTGGGAACTTGGTTCCAGGTGCTGACCGTTTGGCGCGATTTCTTCGGACTTTTGTGGTTTGGAAGACTTCCTTGGGGAGAGACAGGAAGGCAGTTCGTCCGTATCATCAGCGAGGCCATCGGCACAATTTTCGCGGGAAGCCTTGTGCAGGGCATCTTCGTCCTCTGGCTTGCCGGTTTTTACTCCAACCAGTTCGGGGGAAAACTCTGGATTGGCTCGCTCACCGTTATCTCAGTCATTCAGCAACTGGGCGTGCTTATGACGGGCATACTCTTTGCCGGCCGCCTGGGAACCGCCTTCACCGTTGAAATTGGCTCCATGCAGCTTTCCGAACAGGTGGCCGCCCTCAGGTTGATGGGGGTCGATCCCATCCGTTACCTGGGCTTTCCGCGCGTTGTCGCCTC
>CAYYUZ010000178.1:0-3813 GCA_964475005.1 uncultured Spirochaetales bacterium | reverse complement strand
ATCGTTGTCAACTTGTTCAGCGTGCTTCTGATCGATCTGTTCGTGGGGATGTTCACCACAGCGGTTTCCTTGGGGAGTCCGCCATGATTTCGCTAAGGGACATTCGCGTCATCTTTGGGAACAGGCCCGTCCTCGACACAGTTGACCTTGACATTGAAGAACGCCAGTCTACGGTCATTCTTGGCCGCAGCGGCGCAGGCAAGTCGGTTCTCTTGAAAGCCATTCTCGGGCTGGTGCCGATCCGCTCGGGTGTCATCATCATCGACGGGGAGGATCTTGCCACGCTTGGGGTCCGCCAGAGAGCCGACCTCCGGTCCCGAATCAGCATGCTGCTTCAAAACGGCGGTCTGTTTGATTCGATGACGGTCTACGAGAACATCGCCTTTCCCCTGCGCTACCACCGAACCGCCTCAGGAAAGGACTTGGACCGCCGCGTCCGCGAAATGGCGTCGCTGGTGGATCTGACGGACGCTCTGGAACAGGAACCGTTTGATCTCTCGGGCGGAATGAGGCGCCGCGCCGCGCTGGCAAGGTGCCTGGTGCAAAACCCCTCCTATCTGTTCTATGATGAGCCCACGACGGGCCTCGATCCGGCCACTTCGGCTCTCGTTGAAATGCTTATCCACCGCGTCGCCACCGAGAGGAAGCTGACCTCTGTCATCGTTACCCACGATCTCGATTTAGTGCGCTATCTTGGAGATAGGATAGCCTTGCTCGACGGAGGGTCGATCGTCTCTTGCCAGGGCAGGCTCGAAGCCTTGGCGCCCGGTTCCCTGATCTGGGAATCATTTATTACTGCCCGGGAGAAAATCCACCTTGGAAAGCAAATTTAAACCGCTGAGGGTTCTGATCTTTGTCGTGGCTTGCCTGGCCTTCCTGGCTTTCCTCTACCTTCTAGTCTTTCGAATCGATTTCGGAGGAAGCACCAAGGTGCTTGTCAGGTTTGCCGCCGTCGGCACCATCCAGTCGGGTTCCCCGGTGCGGCAGTCCGGAGTCAAAGTAGGAAGCGTTTCACGGGTCGCGCTGGCTGCCGATGACCGCCGCAAGGTCGATGTCGAGCTTTCGCTGTATTCCAATGTGACAGTTCGCACGGAAGACAGAATTTCCATTGTCACGGGTGGACTTCTCGGCGACCAGTACATCGACATCTCGCCCGGAAGATCCGACGCACCCGCCCTGCAACCCGACCAGACGCTGGAAGGCCAGAGCGGACTTGACTTGAAGGTCCTTGTCGACGGGGGCGGTTCTTTGATTCAAGAACTGGGAACCACAAGCCACGCAATTTCGACCTTCCTTGTCACCCACGCCAGCTCTCTGGACCGAATCGTCGCCGACGCTGAACGCGGGATTCACGCGGCAGCCGACGCGGCCGAGAGGGCGGACCGCATCTTGGCAAAGGCTGAGGACACCTGGGACCCCGCCTCCAAGGACTTCAGGACGACCCTGCAAACTCTGAAGGAGACTTCGATTTCGCTCAAGGGTTTGGTCGACGGGCTTGGATCTCCAGACGCCGTTGTCGGTTTGCTCTCATCGCCCAAGACCGCGCGAACCACGGCGGAAACCCTGGAGAACCTTCAAAGTGTCAGCAAGAACCTCAAGATCATCACCGACACCATGGAGAAAGCCCTGAGGTGAGAGTCGAGTTCACGGCGGGGGCCGATGACAACGACCGGCGGCTCGAATCGGTTCTTCGCCGCTTCCTGCCGCACCAGTCCCTGGGCTCCCTTCACAAGGCCTTGAGAACAGGCGACGTGCGGCTCAACGGGGCCAAAGCGACGGCTCAAGCCCGCGTGGCGCAGGGCGACAAGCTTCAGGTTTGGGATGCGTTGCTGGTATCACCGCCGCTCAAGGAATCACCGGTTCCGAAAGTTCCCCGCCTGCCGCAGGAATGGATCGTCTTTCAAGACGCGGATCTGGTTATCGTCAACAAGCCTTCGGGCCTGTTGGTCCACGCCGGCGGCTCACCTCATTCTGGTGAGTTTCCGCTAGACGAAAGGGTTCGCGCTTGGCTGGCCGAATCCAGCCTTGCGAGTCTCGGATTCCGACCAGGCCCTCTGCACCGCCTCGACAGAGAAACATCCGGACTTGTGGTCTTTTCGCGGACTCTGATCGGAGCCCGCCGTTTCACGGCTGCCTTAAGCGGCCGGCGAATCACGAAAACCTACCTGGCGGTCCTTGCCGGCCGTCTTGAGAGGCCGCAAGAGATCACGGACGCCTTGGTGCGAGACCGTGAGACCAGAACTACCCGGAGCGAACCTTCGGGCGCGGAGTCTGTTTCGCGGTTCACGCCAAGGGCCTGGGCTGAGGGACTGACTCTGGCCGAGGTCGACCTGGGTACCGGCCGAACCCACCAAATCCGCGCCCACGCCGTTTCTCTGGGCCATCCCCTTGCCGGCGATGCAAAGTACACGGGGGGAGCAACTCCCACTGGCCTTCCCGTTCCCTGGGTTCTTCACGCGTGGAAGCTTTCTGGTGACGGTCTCCCGATCGTCGTGGCGCCCCTGGAAGCGCGTCTGGCAGAATGGCTGAAAGAAATATTTAAGTTCAGCGTGTAATCTGCCGATCATACAGCGAAGGAGTCGAATGGATTCGGCTTCCTTCAATGTTTGAGGTTCCACGTCCCCCGCCCCGAGTCTCGACAAGGGGCAACCGACGTAATATTCAAGGAGGAATATTATGATCATCAACCACAACCTGAGCGCCATCAATGCTCAGCGGGTGCAGAGCGATTCCGTCAAGGAAGTCACGAAAAACATGGAGAAGCTGGCTTCCGGCATGCGGATCAACCGCGCCGGCGATGACGCTTCAGGTTTGGCCGTCTCTGAGAAGATGCGTGGCCAGATCCGTGGCCTCAACCAGGCCTCCCGCAACGCTTCCGACGGCATTTCGTTCATCCAGACCACGGAAGGTTACCTCCAGGAGTCCCAGGACATTCTTCAGCGTCTGCGTGAACTCTCGGTCCAGTCCTCCAACGGTATCTACACCGCCCAGGACCGCAGCCAGATTCAGGTCGAAGTCAGCCAGCTCGTCGACGAAATTGACCGCGTTGCCAGCCATGCGCAATTCAACGGCCTGAACATGCTGACCGGTGCGTTTGCCCGCGAGGAAGGCACCAACCAGGTTCCCAACTCCATGTGGTTCCATATCGGCGCCAACGTCGACCAGCGAACCCGGGTCTACGTCGGAACCATGTCTGCCACGGCCTTGGGACTCAGGGAGATTGGCAGCGGCAAGAAGATCTCCTTGGCGACTCCCGACGAGTCCAACCGTGCGATCATGACTTTCGACGCGGCGCTCAACAAAGTGAGCAAGCAGAGAGCCGATCTTGGCGCCTACCAGAACCGCCTCGAGTTTACCGTCAAGGGCGTCGACGCCGGTGCGGAAAACCTTCAAGCCAGCGAAAGCCGTATCCGCGACGTCGATATGGCCAAGCAGATGGTCGAGTACACCAAGAACCAGATTCTGGTTCAGTCTGGGAACGCGATGTTGGCTCAGGCCAATCAGCGCTCGCAGTCGACCTTGCAATTGTTGGGCTAAGGGCTTATCTTTAAGGCCGAATCGCCTTCGGGCGTTTCGGCTAGTTTTTTTGTTCTTTGACAGCTCCTTTCTGTTTTCCCTTGTCCCGGTCGGCAAGGATGCGGGCTTTCCCTCCCTTTCGAGGTGAGATCTCGTGTCCTTGCTAGACCAGGTGCCGCATTGACACGACGCGTGGTGTCAATCGGTTCTCAATGGCAAGTTCAAGGTCAAGGATGGCCTTGATGGAATCCAGGAGGGTACCATGATCATTAACCATAATATGAGCGCCATCAACGC
>CAYYUZ010000177.1:0-5834 GCA_964475005.1 uncultured Spirochaetales bacterium | reverse complement strand
CCGCCCTTGGCGAAGGTAATCAGCTGCATCGTGAGCGCTTTGGCCTTGTGGAAGACGGCACCGGCTTTGTCCAGATAGTCCTTTGTCGTGGCGGGGTCGGGGAGCGAGGCCTTGGCAAGAGAAAGGTAGCCGAAGATGCCCCCGAGGAGATTGTTGAAATCGTGGGCAAGTCCGCCGGCCAGGACTCCAAGGGCTTCTATCTTTTCTGCCTGTTGAAGCTGTTCCTGTATTTTTAGTTCGCCGGTAATGTCATGGAAAACCAGAACCTGGCCCTGGCCGTGTCCTTCTGGGTTCCGGATCAGCGAGGTTGAGGCCTCGATCGTGTAGAGCGTGCCAATCCTCGATTCAAGGACGGCCCTCTCTCCACCGTGGGTCGATGAGAGCTTCAGGGGCTGCCGGGACTCCTCGCCAATGATCACGAAGATGTTTTCGATGGGCTGTCCCCAGGCTTCTGACTCCGTCCAACCGCAGAGGAGCTCAGCTGCAATGTTCATGAGCCGCACAGTTCCCTGGTTGTTTGTCGCGATGACCGCTTCCTTGATGCTGTGGAGGGTGGTGTCGAGCAGTTCCTTTTGGGCAACCAGAGCTTCCTCGCTTGCCTTCCTGCTCGAAATGTCCTGCAGGACAATGCGGCATACGGGGTCGCCGTCCGCGGCTTGGGTCAAGGCGATCATGATTTGAGCCCAGAATCTTTTGCCGCGGTGCAGCAGGCGAAGTTCCAAGGTCTGGGGCTGGCCGGTTTCGAAGAGCGCTTTTCTGGTGAGGTGATAAAGGTCTCGGTCCTCCCAGTTGATGAGTTGGATCAGGCTCTGCTGGGCCAGTTCTTCGGGAAGAACCCCGAACAGCTCGGCGGCCTTGAGGTTGGCCTCTTTGATAAGGCCCTGTTCCGTAACGAGGCAATAACCGATGGGAGCCTCGTGGTAAAGTTCGAAATAGCGCTTCCGGGTCGCTTCCAGTTCATCCTGGGCCCGTAGGAGTTCATCCTTCTGCATCTCAAGCTCGACTTGGTGGATCTCGAGCTCCTGCAGGGTATGGTCGAGAGCCCCGTTTGCCGGACGGGCCGCCAGTACCGCCAAGGCCTTGAGCCGGAGTTGCACCGCCTGTTCGGCGCTGGCGCTTTGCGAGTCTCCGTGGACGTCTTCAGTGGAGCTCAGGCCCCGATCGGCTTTCACAGGAAGACTCTGGACGAATAGTCCGGGAAGGGCTTGTTCACTCGAAGCAGCATCTCAATTTTAGTTTCGTCGTAAAACAGCGAGGAGTTGGCTTCGGTGAGATCGGAAACCAAGTCCAGGCACTGCTGCTCGGTCCGGTTGTGCCTCCGCCGGTCGTTCCAATACTGTTCTAGAAGCAGGCCTGGGTTGTCTGCGGCGGCGTTGGTCAGGACCATTTCTCCGCCGGGTCTCAACCACCTGTACAAGGTTCTGAGAATTGCCCTGGCCTTCATGTCGATCTGGGAGTCGAGCAACCCGAAGGAACAGATGAAGTCAAACACTTTTTCCAAGACTCCTACCGGCTCGGGTTCGGTCAGGTCACCGATGGTAACCACGATGTGGTTGACCTGCACCCGCGTTCCCAGGTTGGTTTCCATTTTCTTGATTTGGGGGGCAGCCTCTGCCAAGATTTGAGTATCGGAATCCGGATCGAGAAGGGTTAGGACGAGGTTATGGAACGGAACCGGGCTTTGGAGGCGCTCCAACCATTCAAACGGCATTCCTTTGGTAATGACCAGGACCCGATACTTGCTGTCACTGGCGGAGTTCCCGTTCTGAAGGCAGGTTTGCAGAATGTCGGCGCATTCGTGCTGGACGTTTCGGGCGGCCTGGGCAGCCGGAAGCCCGACGGCGTATTTGTGGAGCAGCTTCCCGAAGGTGCTGTTTCCTTCATAGTTGTTTCTGTAGACCATCTGGTGGGCTTCGCTGTCCACGGCTTCATGGCGGGCCAGCATGTTGGACTGGGCAAGGAAGGGAGCCCTCAGCAAGATGCTCCAGACTTGGAGCCGGAAATAAATGCCGCAATGATCGCGTTCCACCTTGCTCATGAGAGCAACGAACTGGATAAGCTTTTGGTTCCAGGTGTTGAGAACGCCCTCGAACCGGGGTCCAGCCCGAGCGATCAGATTTGATTGAAGCACCGACTGAACCAGGGGCGGTTCTTCGGAGTACAGGGCGTCCATCCGGTCGAGATGGGCCATCATATCGTTCATCTCGCACGTGAGGTCGGCAACGAAGTCGCAGAACAGCGGGTCAATACCCTGGCGGTAGTCGCGGGGAGGGTGAAGCCCGGAGAGCTCGAGGGGCAGGGGCTTAACCTCTTGTCTCATAAACAGCAGTTCCAAGTCGTAGAAGGTCTGCGAAGGAAGGAGCCAGATGACCTGTTCCTCCTTATCGAACTCAGAAAGCGTGCGGCACGGACCCAAACAGACGACCCTGCCGTCGACGTGAACGTCGAGGTTTTCTACAAGCAGGTCAAGCGGGATTTCGTCGAACACGGCCCAGAGCGTGAACCGCGAAGCGAACAGAACTCGGATCCTGTGGGAAGCGTCTTTCGTGGACAACCAACCCTCCAGAGGAGGATATTTGTGGGCAACGTTCATAGAGGAGACCTCCTGAGAAAGAACACATTTAAAGTAAATCAAACAATCGATTTTTAATTAAATGACATTTATAAGACTCTAATACCGATAAAATTGCAATAGCCAGACGGCCTTTTCCCTTCGAAAGACCTAGAATAGCTGACTCAGTTAAGACGGGGGCCCGCTGGTCTTCTGATCGACCCAGTATCCCTCGCGGTTGAAGTGACCATGCAGCTCAAGTTCGTATTCCCGGGTGATAGCTCCAAGGGTGTTGTATTCGGGAGAATTCCGGATCTGATCCCTTTTCAGGTTGACAAAAACCTTGCCCTCGTCCCAGCTCACTTTGTCGATCCAGCGGGCCGCGATCAGGACGTGTTTCCCCTGCCACCAATTGCCCGTGGCGACCACCATATAGCAGATCGCCCAGGACTCTTCATCAACAATGAAATCGACAACCCGGCCGATTTCTCCTTCCGTGGACTCGATCGTGTACTTGCCGACCGCAAGGGTGCTCCTCAAGTGGGGGTTCCACTGGGTTCCGTCGGAGTTTTCGTGTTTGGGATTTTCGAGGCCGACAAGAGGAATCGCTTGCATACCCCAGATGTAGGACCCGGCCCAATAGTTGGGCCATCCGTAGTAGGCGTGGTAGAGGGATTCAAACTGCTTGGAAACCGGAAGGTCGCTCGAAAGCACCGGGCTTTCCTCGATTTGTTTTCTAGTCAATTTCACCCCGATGTGCCGTTTCGGTTTGTCGATAGCACCAAGAGAGTAGGGGGAGAGGAGGACTTGACGGTCTGTCAGCCAGGTGCCCGTGTCGGCAACCAGGTACCTGACCGCCCAGTGCTGATCATCGAAAAGGAACTCTTGAACAGTACCGAAGTCACCGTCGATTCCTTTTAGGTTGAAGCCGGATAGGGACTTTACACTTGTCAGCATAGCATTCTCCTTGGCGATGATTAATACGCCCATTCATGGCCATGGGCCTCTAGCCGGGGTTTTTGAACGGGCCAGCCTCCTCAAGATGCTAAGAAAAGAGACAAAAATAAAGAAGATTCGACAAATTAATTAAAGAACAAGCAGATCGGTTCTAGGTAGGTGGGGTGAAGGCCCCCTTCGGGGGGTTTCGAGCTGGCTACTTCGCCGCTGAAGATCCTTCAACGACGAAGGGTTCTCAAGAAGATAAGGAAATGATAAAATTCAAGTCGAATTCTAATTATATTGACAAAAATAATTAATTATATGTTCAAACGGCTGTATTATCCAAACCAGAGGTAATACCATGCGTTCCTTAAGACTATTTCTTCCGGCCTTGGCCTTGGCCGTGTTTTTGGTAGGGTGCAATTCCCCTACAGCTTCCAGTTCTCCGTCTGGGGCGGTGGTGACCCCGGCGGTAGACACCCCGGTCGTGACTCCGGCCGTGGTCGTGACCCCGACCGTTAGCACTGTGGTTCCGGCCGCAGCCGCGACCGGAGTGGCCATCAACAGCGGTCTATCGGTGACTTTTAGTGTTGCCATGGCCCCGGCCACCATCACGACATCGACCTTCACCCTCGTCCCAACAGCGGGCGGAGCGGCCATTGCCGGCACCGTCACTAAACCGACGACAACCACCGCAACCTTCGCGCCCACGGCCAGTCTGACCGCCAGCACCCAGTACACAGCCACCCTGTCTACTTCGGTAAAGAGTGCCGCTGGTGTTGCCCTGGCAGCGGCCAAAGTCTGGTCGTTCACTACGGGCACGACGGCCGCCGCCCCGACGGTCAGCCTAACGGTCCCTGGTACCGCCGCAACCGGAGTTGCCATTGGAAGCAGCCTCACCGCCACCTTCAGTGTTCTAATGGACCCGACCACCATCACGACGTCGACTTTCACCCTGGTCCCGACTCTGGGTGGGGCCGCCATTGCCGGCACGGTCACCAATCCTAGCACCACCACAGCAACCTTCGCCCCAACAGCCAGCCTGGCTTCCAGCACCCAGTACACAGCGACCCTTTCGACCTCGGTCAAGAGTGCCGCCGCTGCCGCGCTTGCCTCGGCCTACACCTGGTCGTTCACCACCGCTGCCGCAGTGACTGGTTTGAACATCACCGTTGACGGGACGCTCCTGGTCCCCGACGCTGCCGTAACAGCAGGCACGGTCGTCGTGAACGCTTATCTGTATGGTGCTCCATACACCTTCCTGGGAACCACTGGCTCCATGAGCAGGGGAGCGACCAACTATACCGGAAACATCCCGTCTCTCTCGGGGTATGGCAACGCCATCTTCCGGGTTTTCGTCAAGAACAGCACCGGGAACTTCATTTACTATGGCGAATCACCGGCTCAAGTGGTCTCCGCTGGAACCACCGCCCCTACGGCTATTCTGCCCGTATCGGTCAAGACCAATCTGGCTGCCGTCAATCTCGATGCGGCCACGAGTCAGGGAGCCTATGGCGGTGCCGGACAGTATGTAATCCTCGGCGAAAGTCTGGTTTCGTCCGCCGGAGGCGACGTGGTAACAGGCGATATCGCTATCAGTCCCGCTGCAGCAACCTTCATTCAGGGATTCAGCCTGGTTTTGGATGCCTCCACTACCTTCTCGACTTCTTCCCAACTTACCGGAGTCAGCAGGGCTTATGCAGCAGACTACACTTCACCGACTCCTGCCAACCTGACTCAGGCCATTACGAACATGGGAACCGCCTACACCGACGCAGCCGGACGGCCGACACCTGACGCGACCGAACTTGGCGCAGGAGATATTAGCGGCATGACCCTCGTTCCCGGTTTGTACAAGTGGAGCTCGGCTGTCGGCATCAACACCGACGTCACCCTTAATGGTGGCCCGAACGACATCTGGATTATGCAGATTGCCAACACGTTGACACTCGCCAATGGAATCAACATCACCCTGGCTGGCGGAGCGCTGCCTCAGAACATCTTCTGGCAGTCGAGCGGCAACGCTGGTGTGACCATCGGAACCACCGCCCACTTCCAGGGAATTGTCCTGGCCTTGAAGGGCATTTCGGTCGGCACAAGTGGCGTCGTCACTGGCAGGCTGCTGTCGCAGTCGGCTGTAACTCTCGCTGCCAACGCGACCGTTCACCCCTAACCGGGGTTCAGATATCCGCCCCTCCTGGGGCGGCTTTCCTGGGGTCTAGGCTCAACAGCCTAGACCCCCATTTTTTTGAGATGGCGAAGGTTTTCCCGCGGCGGCCGCCGGTGACCGGATCAAACTGAGATTTTGCTTTTGTAATTTAGTTTAATTAAACACTAAAATATA
>CAYYUZ010000176.1:0-5851 GCA_964475005.1 uncultured Spirochaetales bacterium | reverse complement strand
GAATCTACACTAAATGAAAATCACTGGTGTCCCAATGACCCTGGCACATACCGCCTTGGCACCCGTTTATTGGAGCTTCAAACAAGATTCCTTCCTAAGATCAAACCAACAAAGACCATGGCAACGGCTATCCTTACTGCATCCAATACCGCAACAATCACAACAGCCTTGCCTTTCACCCTATAGTTGGCGTAGGTCGAAAAAAGGTAGGTTGCGCTCACCAGAAGAATAGGAACGATACAAAGCAAGGCAATGCTGAGATTGGTCCAAAGCACCAAGAGACAGAGGCCCAAAGATTGCAGAATCTTTTCCAATGCAACGGCCCAAAGAGGGAGTTTTTTTGGATCCCGGATGATCTCGCCAAACTGCGACTGGAACCAGGCCGGAAGTATCACCGCAAAGACTAGCGCACCACTAAAAAAGAGCCATGCACCCCCTGCCAAAATCGCATAGATTAGCATCGAGAACCTCCTTAAGAAATTCGCTCGGTCGATAGTCCGAAATTCAATGCACCAAAAGACCTAGCAAGGCGTCTACCCTCAAAGGGATGTTAGGCGAATGTCTTTTCTTTCTTTTCGACAATTCTACCGGTGACGTACTTATGCAAAATACTAGTGACTAATGTTTGATAAGGAATTCCCTCTTCCAAAGCTTTGGTCTTCAAGGCCGCAACATCTCGCTTTGATATTCTTACGTTGATTCTATAGTCTTTCAGAGCAGTCTCGGAGGCTGCCTGCATAAGTCGTTCTTTCATTGTTGAGAGGTTTTCTACAGAAGTCCATTCATTGCCCTCCAGAGAGTCTACCAGATCCTTTTCTTCAGTCTTGTTCATTCTTTCCCTCCAGATTGAACTGTTTCGTGTACTTTCTACTTGGAAAAAGTGTCTTCAAGAAGAAATCGCCATTTGATTCCTCAATGAAAGGGACACATAATGCATAGCCTTCAATTTCAATAATCAGAATTTTCTGATTCTCGTACTTTTCTTTATTGGGGTGTTCCAACACATCAAGTAGATGTCCCTCTTCAATTGCGACTACAATTCTTTCAAAAGAAATTCCTCTTTCCGACTTCAAGAGTTCGTTCTTTTCTTCATTCCAGTAGAAGTTCATTGACGAAACATAGCATCGCGTGTGCCTTTTGTCAATTGTCCCCTATCCATCCCGCTCGGCAGGATCCACCTAACGTTGCTCATCCGGTTCCCAACAAGCATTGCCCGACCCCTTGCGGCCGAGCCGCCACATTCCTCGACTCTAAACCCCTTCCGGGATCGGAGCCTAAAAGACCCAACCAGTCCACCAACCCTACGACCCCGTTCCTCGGCGTCTTTGCGCGAGGTCTTCATGAAGCAAGAAATTTCGCGCAAAGCCGCGAAGTTCGCCAAGCGAAGAAGGCAAAGAAACCACTGATGAACACCGATCCACACGGACGAGAAAAGGGGGTGAAGAGAAGGGTCCAATCAGTGCTTATCCGTGTCCATCCGTGGTGAATCTTCCACATCCTGCCCCTCCAGAAAATCCTGTAATCCCGTCACATTCCCTGAAAGTCCTCCGCCTTCTCCGTTGCCTCCGCTATCTCCTGTTCCAGTTTCTTTGGAATGCTCGCTGTCGGAACTAGAGAACCTGTGCCGCTTCAGCGAAGTCCAACCGTGGCAGCCGTGGGTGGAGCTGGGTCCTGTCGCCGTATCCGAGCGCACAGATGAAATTCGTACGCAACGTGGTGCCGCCGAAAAACTCGGCGTCGATTTTCTCCAAGTCACCGAGCATGGGGCCCGCGTCGAGGCCCAGGGCTCGGGCCGCCAGAATCAGGTAGGCTCCCTGCAACGTACCGCTTTGGGTGGCGGTTCGGATGGCCTGCGCCGGATCACCTGTGAACCAAGGCTTGAGGTCGCGGAAGGGCACGAGTTTGTCGAGCTTGTGGTAGAATTCCAAGTCGTAGGCGACGAGGGCGACGACAGGAGCCGTTCGGGCCTTTTCCTGGTTCATCTCGGGCAACAAAGCAACAAGCCTGGCCTTAGCCTCCTGCGTCGTCAGAAAAAGGAACCTCGCCGGGCTTGTATTGGCGCTGGTGGGGCCAAATTTCAACAGATCGTAGAGCTCTTGGATCAATGACGGCGAGACTGGTCTGTCCCGCCAGTTGGAAAAGGTTCTGGCCTCGCGAAACAGTTGGTCGAGGGAGAGGTCGTCGAGCCGGTTGGCCGGTTCTAGGGTTGCGTTCATGGGTTCCTCCTGAAGTAACGGTTCACTGCAGAAGATGACCAGGAGTGGCCGGATGGAAAATAATAGATTATGCTGATTTTATGAGTGATCGTTCAACTTTCGACCAAAGCGACCTGCTTTCGGAATTGCTCGATAAACTGAAGTTCCGTGGTAACCCAGGGATCCATGGTACCTTCTCGGCACCCTGGGCACTGGCCTTCAACGCCAATCCTGACCAGGCCCCTTTCTACGTGGTCGCGGCAGGCACCTGCCAACTGAACGTACTCGGAGTGGGCGATTGGGAGCTTCAAAAGGGAGACTTAGTTCTGTTGCCGCGGGGCGATGCGCATATTCTTAGAGACGACCCCGCCAGCCGGATCGTCCAAGCTTCGTCATTGCTTTCAGCTTCGCGTGACCAAGGAATACAGAGGCTTCAATGGGGTGGCGGGGGAAAGGAAACTCAAGTCGTCGGAGGCCTCTTCAGGTTCGACAGCCCGTTTTCATTTCCCATCCTGGTGTCCATGGACCAGGTGATCCTGCTCCGCGCAGATGACCCGATTCGATTGGAGGCCGTCAACCCGCTGCTCGGCCTTTTTTGCCGAGAAGGCCGATCGCAGGAGCCTGGCAGCCGTGCCGCCACTTCAGGACTTCTCAAATTGCTGTTCATTGAAATCCTGCGGTACGCGGTTTTGAACCGGGACCGGGAAAATCGGCCCTGCAACAGGAATCCGTTGGTGCTTCTGTTCGATCCTGTTCTCCGAAAAGCGGCCGAGGCCATCCATTTCGAGACCGGAAGGCCCTGGAATGTCGAGACCCTGGCCAGCCTTTCGGGACTCTCCCGGACAAGTTTTGCCGTCAGATTTCAGGAGCTGACCGGCACTTCTCCCTTGGCCTACCTCACCCAGGTCAGGATGCTTGACGCCGTCGATCTGCTCGAAAAAACCAACGACACCCTCGGGGCCATCGCCCACAAGGTCGGCTACGGGTCTGAGGCGGCCTTCAGCACGGCGTTCAAACGGGAACTGGGCGTCTCACCGGGAACTTACCGAAAACAAAAATCGACCGCCGGGGCTACCGTGGTTAGTTCATTCTTCTAGAATTTTTAACAAGAGACAACGGAGATTGCGGAGTTGGAGGGGAGGGAGAAATACGATTCCCGGTGGCCTGGCTGTTCGATTCTCCTTGGGAAGAGAATTAACCGCCCGCTACGCTCAAGGACGCAGAGGACCGTCGAGGAAGACAGAGGAACCGTTGACTCCGGTGTCTCCTGTTCCATTTTCCTTGGACTACTAGAACTGCACTTTTTTGAGTAGGAGGTTCTTGGCCGCAATGGCCTGCGGAAGGTACTGCGGTTTCACCGACGCCAGAAACCCCGAGACCATGATGAGAAGCGACCGGCGGTAGTCTTCGTAGGTGGCCGAATTCTGCCAGGTCAGGCGTTCGAACGAGGCGAAGACGAGTTTGTAGAAGGTCAGATCCGTCGTCTGGGTCTGCCCGCACGCCATCAGGTCTCCCAGTTCCATTTGTTGAATGTCCATCGTCCGCTCCCGAGACCCGCTCCCTGTCCTCCAGGAAAAGCACAGTCCCTTTTCAGGTCGGAAGAATTTCAGAAAACGTGGAGGATTTTTCTGAGAACCTGAGGAAATGGGTCCGACCGACTCTGCTATACTTGGGACATGGGGTACCAAATTTTCACCGGACACCGTCTGGAAACTCTGGTGGAAGAGCACCTCGACCTGTTTCAAACTGGGTTCTTCGACTCTCGGCCCGCCATCGTGCTCCAGAACCAAAGCCTTTCCCAGTGGCTCAAGCTCTTCCTGGCCAAAATCCTCGGCGGATACGCGACCGGGGATTTTCTCTACCAGGATGAAGCCCTTAGGCGCCTGATGGCCCCCTGGATACCCGAGGACGACAGGGTCCTGTTCCTCGACGACCTGAAATTGGAACTCTACCGCTATCTAGCCGCGGCGCTTGGTCCGGGTTTTGACCCCGTCTTTGCCCCGCTGGCGGGAGGAAGTCCATCGCCCGACCCGTTAAGGCTTTTCGAGCTGGCCGACCACGTTGCGGGAGTGTTCCACAACTACGCGATGAACAGCAGCCTCTGGCCGCAGGCTCTCGCGCAGGGGACCTTGCCCGAAGGTTCGAACGCCGATCCGGCGGCCTTTGCCTGGCAGTCGAGATTGTGGCGCGACCTGCTGGTGGGGAAACGGGGAACCTTGGCCGGGCTTGTGTTGGAACGGTTGGGCGCGAGTCCGCCGCTTTCCTCCTCAGGACCCCAGCGCCTGATTCTTGTGGGTTCGGCGTTTCTCAGCACCCGGGCGGCCAAGTTTCTGGGGGCCTGGGCGCAGGCAGGCCTTGTCGACGTGGTGCAGCTCCTCCTCCTGCCGGCGCCTCCCCCCTGGCCTGTGCGGCGGCCTTGGTCCTCGTGGGGAGCCTTCGGAAGGGCATTTCTTGAGGCCCTGCCTATGTTGCCGCCAAGTTGGACCCCCTCCCCACAAGGGAACTCGGCGCTTTCGGCTTTGCAGCAAGCTCTGTCGGAAGGCCAGGACTTGCCGCCCACCGTGCCCGATGCAAGCCTTCAAATCGTCTCCTGCCCGCACCCGCTTCGAGAGCTGGAAATCTTGCGAGACAGGCTACTCGCCCTTCTTGCGGCCGACCCGACGCTCGAGATGAACGAAATCGCCGTGCTGGCGCCAGACATCAACCTCTACGCCCCCTTCCTCGACACAGCTTTCGGGTCCGAGGAGCCGGGACGTAACCTGAAGTTCCACGTTATCGACCTCGACCTTGGGCGAGAAAATGCTTGGTTTCGAGCCCTCGACGCGCTCCTGAGCCTGGTCTCGGGGACTATGGACCGTCCGACGCTCTTCTCGCTCATCGACACCAAGGCCTTTCAAGAGGCGTGGGACATCGGTGACGAGCGAGAGCTGTGGCTTGACTATACTGACGAGGTCTCGGCCTGGCGAGAAGAAACCGAGCCGCGCCAGCCTCAGACCTGGAGCGCCAGCTGGGACAGGCTTTTCAGCGGCTGGTTCAAGCCAAGTTCCGCTGACGGAGAACTGGCGCTCAACACGGCACCCTCGGTGTTCCGGGATTTGGGCCGCTTCCACAAATTCATCGAAACGCTCAGAGAGCGCACCGAGCAAACGCGGCGGCGAAGGAGTTTTCTCGAATGGATACGGTTTCTTGACGAGACCGTCGGGACCTTCCTGTCGCCTGGCGATGGCACGGGCGCCGTCTTGTCGGGAAGGCTGAGAACTCTCGTCGCCGATGCCGGGTCTCCCGAAGACCCGCTTCCGTGGGCGGGGTTTCGCGCCTTCGTTCAAGACCAGATCGCGCACTTCCCCGGCCGCCGGGGGCAGTTGCTGACCGAAGGCCTTCACTGCTCTTCACTGAGGCCCCTAAGGTCCATCCCCTTCCGGGTGATCGCCGTTCTAGGTCTGGACGAGGGACGTTTTCCCCGGATGACCCCGCAGCCCAGCTTCGACTTGCGGCGGTACGAGCCGGGTCAAGACGCGGTCTCGTCGTTGGCCCTCGACCGCTACACCTTCTGGGAAACCCTCATGGCCGCCCGGTCGGTCCTCTACCTCTCCTACCAGGGACAAAGCGCCGTCGATGGTTCCGAGAGACCACCCTCGCCAGTTCTGGCCGATCTT
>CAYYUZ010000175.1:0-5886 GCA_964475005.1 uncultured Spirochaetales bacterium | reverse complement strand
TCAAACAAGGCCCAGGTGACCGTCGCCTGAGCAAAAGCCGCGTTAATTTCCTTGGAATCGGTGCAACCGGTGAAGAGGCCCACCGAAATTACCAAGGACAGAATCCCCGCGGCGGAACGCATCAGTACGACTTGGCCCAAACCGCCCAGTGTCTCCCTTCCGCACCGCACTTGAGACAAGGCTTGTCGACAGGCTTGTTCTTCAAAGCGAAGGGGAGGTTTCTGATCGTCGCCTTTGTGGCTTCTTTGATTTCCGCCTCACACTTGGCACTTCCACACCAGGCGGCTTCGACGAAACCGCCTTCGCCTTCCATAAGTTCGACGAAATCCGCCCAATTCTCAAGCTGAAAGGTGTTGTCGCGTCGGTTTTGGAGGGCGCGGTCGAAAAGGTTTTTCTGGATGGCAACCAACAATTCTTTGACTTTGGCGGGAATCTCGCCGCGGGAAACGAAAATTTTCTCGCCTGTGTCGCGCCGAACCAGAACGGCTTGGTTCTTTTCCATGTCCTTGGGTCCGGCCTCAATGCGGACAGGTACCCCTACCATTTCCCATTCGGCGAATTTCCAGCCCGAGGACGCCGTTTCATCGAGATCGGTTTCGACGACTAGACCGGCAGCCCTAAGATCGTCACCAATGGCCTTGGCGTATGCCGAGACTTCGGGAATGTTATCCTTGCGAAAAATGGGAATGACCACGGCCTCCACGGGAGCAATCTTGGGAGGAACCACGAGACCTTTGTCATCGGAGTGCGTCATGATGAGGGCGCCAATGAGCCGCGTGGAAGAACCCCAACTGGTGGCCCATACGTGGTCAAGAGTTCCTTCCTTGGTCTGGAACGTCACTTCGAACGCTTTGGCGAAATTCTGACCTAAATCATGGCTGGTTCCTGCTTGAAGGGCCTTCTTGTCTTGCATCATCGCTTCGACGGAGTAGGTCGTCACGGCCCCGGCGAACTTCTCGCTGGCTGTCTTCTCCCCGTCGAGAATAGGGATGGCCAGATACTCTTCGGCAAACGTCTTGTAGACCTGAAGCATCTTGAGGGTCTCTTCGTGGGCTTCTGCCGCCGTGGCGTGGGCCGTGTGGCCTTCTTGCCAAAGGAATTCAGTCGTCCGCAGAAACAGACGAGTGCGCTTTTCCCACCGCACGACGTTGGCCCACTGGTTGATCAAAATGGGAAGGTCTCGGTAACTCTGGATCCACTTTTTGTACATGGCCCAAATGATGGTTTCGCTAGTGGGGCGGATGACCAGCGGCTCTTCGAGTTTTTCTCCCCCCGCGTGGGTTACGACGGCCAATTCAGGACTGAAGCCCTCGACGTGTTCGGCTTCCTTCTTGAGAAAACTTTCGGGGATCAGAAGTGGAAAATAGGCGTTGGAGTGGCCGGTGGCTTTGAACATGCCATCCAAACCCTTCTGAATGTTCTCCCACAACGCGTAGCCCCTCGGGCGGATCACCATGCATCCCTTGACAGGGGAGTAGTCGGCCAACTTTGCGTTGGTGACGATGTCAATGTACCATTGAGAATAATCGGTGGAACGAGGGGTGATCTTTTCGGCCATAGTGGCGAGATTCTAGCCCGAAATTCTCCCCTTAGGCAAGAATGCGGATTATTTCGTGAGCGTGACTGTTTCCACCATGTTCCGCAAATTCACGCCGCCCTGGCCGTCGCTTTCTTCTTTTTCAACAACAAAGATCAGCGACCGCTCGTTGGGAGACAAGATCATCTGAACCACCGTGTAGTTCTGAACTGACTGACGAACCAGACCGGGAGTACCAACTTTGTAATTGCCGAGAACTTGCCCCGAACGGTCTTTCACCTCAAGGTCGAGGGAAAACGTCGAACTAACAGTCGCTCCGTTGGGGGTAATGACTTTTTTGTTTTGAACCGAGTACTGGCGCCCCGTCTTGTAGTCAAGCACCTGAAGATTGTCGTAATCCTGATTGGTGGCTTCGCCGGTAACCCTGAAATAGATGGGACGTCCCTGCTGGAGGTAGTCAAGCTTCCACTTTCTCCGGTCGGGTCCGAACTTGTCCAGATGCGCCAACAGAGCTTTCAAGCCGTCGTCGCCCAGGGTGATTCCAACAGGAAACGTGGAACGAGTCGTTCCGCCCGTGACAAAGTCGTTCTTGATAACGTCGACCGTGTTGGTTTCGGCCCAAGGGTTCTCTGTCTTGGCGTCAATTCCGTACTGGGCGAATTGGAAGTAACGGCTGTCGGGAGAGAATCCAAGGTTCTTGAACATGGCCAAGTCACCCGCCCATGACTCCGAAGCTCCGCAGAACAGCAGAATCGCGGCGATCATCATCGCCAATACGCTCTTTTTCATCGATGCTCCTCCGACGGGAGGCGACCTTGGTCGCCGGGACCTTCCCTACAAGTATCGTGGCCTTTCCAAGAATCCTGAAATGTTTTTTAATGACGCCATGACTCTGTCTGTGCGGAACGGCCTGTTGGCGCTGGCCTTCGGTGTGCTCCTTCTGATGACTCTGGGTTACGGAGCTCTGACGTTTCTGCTGCTGACGCAAGAAGGCTGGAACGCACCCGTCGGCGATGGAACCTTGATCCGGCTGGTCCTGGGAACTCTGATTCCACCTGTAGTGGGTTTGCTGGGCTTCTTCCCCACCCGAAGAACCTTCAGGAAATCCACTGCCCCTGAGGCCTTCTTTCTCGCGTTGTTCTTTGCGACACTTTCGGGCGAAGCGCTGCTTCTTCTTCAGGCGTGGGTCACCTTCCACGGGCTTTCCTGGTTCTTCACGTCACTTCTGACACGAACGGTTTGGGCCTTCCGATTCACAGGACTCTTTCTGCTGTTGTGCGCCAGTCTCTTTGCTTTTGAGTTTACTTATCGCAAGTACGCCAATCTCGTCGCCGGGTCTCTGGCTGCTGGTGTCTTTCTGGCTGTTGTTGTCCCGCTCCACTCCACCTCGGCCAGAAACCATTTGCTGTTTTCCATTGGCGACACCCCCGGAACGGTGCTGGTCGCCGTCCTTTTGATGCTGGCCGTTGCCGTGAATTTCTTTGTAGGGACAAGGCGGCCAGGCACAACAAATCAAGCACGAGCCCGGGCTTGGGCCGTTTTGTTCATTTTGGGGGGCTGGGGCCTAGCCGTCGTTGCTGGTCCCTGGGGAACCGGTCTGGTCGTGCCCGGTATTTTCTTGGCAAATTGGAAAGTAGAGGACAACGCACTGGTTCGCTAGCAGTTCGCCTAGCTAAAGAAGAAAGGCAGTCGAGAATGCCAAAGCAGTGCCCAAGGGGATGACTAGGTTGTCGAGATCTCCTAGCGGCAACGCTTCAAGAAAGGTTCCGAAGCCAGCGACTGCGAGAGCAACGCCTGGATTCTTGCCAGCCGACCAGGCTGCCCAGAAGATAGCCGTGAAAGCAACAAGACTTCCCTCAAGCGTTTTTCCTCCGGTGAAGGGAAGCCGGATTCTTCCGAACAATTTCCCCACAACACTGGAAAGCCCGTCGCCGAAAGCCAATGCGTAGATCCCCACACTGGCTGCGGGTTCCGGGTAAAGCATGAGGCATAGCAAAGCCCCAAGTCCCAAAGTAGTCGGGCCCAAGACAGGACTTTCGCGATCTCGGCCACGCGAGGCCAGCCGTGTCAGGCGCGTGATTAGGGGGAGCTCGCGTCCTTGCAACCGCAGTGATTCTGCAAATGTATAGGTCAGCAGGCCGGCCACCAGAAGCCCTTCGGTCACGGTCAGGCTGAGTGAGGCCAGCAGAGGCGTGGCCCCAACCATGAGGTGGATCGCTTTTCGAAGAAGCTCTGATCGGATTTCTTGGGTCCCGGGCATTGCCCGAGACAACACGGTTGCCATGAGTTTACCTTTGACCAGAACTGAGCAAGGATCATGCCATCACACGGTTGCTGAGCGCGGGTCCCTTAACTCGATCCTCTGTAATAAATTACAATGCTTGCCACGTTCTGGTTGCAAACAAACTGTCTATCGAGTGTCTGGAATTTCAGACACTCGATTTCTTTTTCGCATATACCGTCCAGGTCATTCCAAGGACGAAGCGAGCCTGAGACGGGATTCCGGTTGTTCTTTCCAAAAAGCCGAGACCGCTTCGAGTAGCCCTGTGTAGGATCTTTGGGACTGCAATTGGGCGCCCCAGCGGTGCCCAAACTCAAAATTCCTTGAGAAGTAGGCGTAAAACCTCCGACTGCGGGTGACCCAGAAGTCCTCGGGTTGGTTCTTTTCAAGAAGCTCATGAAACCTCAGGCAAACGCGTTCCAAGTCGACCTCAAAGTCGTATCCGGGGACGGACCACCGCCCCGTCCAATACCTGAACGTCCACGGGGCGGCTACCGCTCGACGCCCAAGCATCCAGCCGTCGGACGGGGTGTTCTGTGCCCGCTCCCTCAAGACGGAGAACCGGTCCAGGTCCCCGTTTCCGACCACGGGAATGGAGAGCTCACCACGGAGAATGGGTATCCACTCCCACCGGGACGGACGGCTCAGATGATCGCGGCGAAGGCGGGGATGGAGGGTCAGAAAGTCGGCCCCAGCCTCCTGGAGCGCCCACCCCAGCGCCACGAGGTGTTCGGCATCCTCGTCCTCTCCCAAGCGAAGTTTCATCGAGAGACTCTTTCCTCCAACGGCTTGCCTGAGGCGGCTCGCGAGCCGGGACGCCTTTTCGAGATCCTTCATCCAGGCAATTCCCGCGCCGTGCTTGAAGATATGAGGCGCCGAGCAGCCCATGTTGAGGTCAATTCCCGCGCAGTCGAGGTGCGACAATGATGCGGCGGCCTTCACAAGGCTGTCTTCGTCCGCCCCAACAATTTGAAACACAACCTTCTCGGGGCAGGGCGAGGCGTCGGAATAGTAAGCCTCATATTTGCGGCCGGCCAAGTGCATCGCCGCGTCGATCATCTCGCTAAAATACAGAGAACACCCGCCCCAGTCTTCAATCAAAGCACGGAAGCCGCCGTGCGAAATCGTCGCCATTGGCGCAAAGACCAAAAACGGCTCAGGCTGAAGTTTCATGGGAGATCCTCATTTTCGTGACGGAATCGCCGCCTCCCAACGCCAAAGGCGGTGACCCGATTCCAGATACTTCTTCTCGAACAGCGTTTCGGGCACTTTCGGTGTCCAAACCTCGGTGGCGGGTGCGATCCCTGTCAGGAGCCCAAAGGCGATGGCGAACTCTTGAGCATAGATGTCCCAGTTGGTTCGAACCTCGAAGATTCCTCCGCAGGCAACCGCAAGCGGCAAAACTGGATGGAAAGGCCAGCGACGGAGACGATGCTCAGGTTTCGGCCAGGGATTGGGATAGAAAAAACACTGGCGTTCAAATTCCCATTTCCTTTCGGAAGCAAGGCACCAGAAATCCTCTAGGTCCATCCGAACGAGTCGCGCATTTCCGGGAAGATCATGATGACGCCCTAAGCGGTCCGCGGACTTGTCGATGCCGAGAACCAGCGCATGGGGGTTCTTCCGTGCCAATGCCGAGGTGCTCATTCCAGTACCGCACCCCGAATCGAGAGTCACGGGACCAGACCAGCCTTCCACCAGCGGAAGAAGGTCGTCAAAGACCATCCGCGAATGGTCGGCGACGGGCTTCAGCCAGGACCTTTCCAAATGTTTGAGCACAGTTTCAGTCAAACGGGGATGAGGCTCTGTTTGACGACTGGTCACGGGGGCCGACGGCACATTCATAAATAGAGAGTACAACAGACGAGGTTGGCTGAGCATGTTAGGATGGGCTTAAGAAACCGGTTTCTTGTGATAGCAAACGATTTCCAAAAACCGGTTTACACAAAAAATTGTTCAATTTTATGCTACTTTAGTCAATTTTCCGTGGTGCCCCCCCCCTCCTCAGTACCTGGAAACTGGCATTTACTAAAGGAAACCATCAAGGAGGTTTTATGAAAAAACTCGC